>NZ_JAUQOO010000002.1:0-438562 GCF_030580745.1 Pseudomonas serbiensis | reverse complement strand
CAGCAATCGTTGGTTACACCTTTGATTTCTCGCGGAGTAACTTGCGTTGCTGATAATCTGTTGACTTCAGTCTTACACCACAAGCACCCACACGAATTGCTTGATTCAGTTGTTAAAGAGCGGTGGGTTGAGCCTTTCGTCTCAACCGAGGCGCGCATTCTACAGCGCCCTCTGTATCTGTCAAGCGGTTATTTCAACAAGTTTTCAAAGTTTCCTTTGAAACTTCAACCACTTGCGCTTCGATCAACTTCGCGTTGCTCGTTAGCGGGAGGCGAATTCTACAGCACCCGAAGGCAGTGTCAAACTCTTTCTCGAACCGCTATCGATCAGGCTGCGACCGAAGCACTTCCGAAGCCACTCCAGAACCTGATAAACACTTGTAACCTACTGATATACAAGGCTTTTTCAGTTCCGTCTGCGCCGGAAGTGGGGCGAATTATAGAGACATTAAATCGCCCGTCAACCGTTAATTTCAATTTCGCTGAAATTAGCTGTCACGGGCGCTTCATATATAGAAGAGCCTGCCATTCTCTCTATATAAGCTGCTAAAGCACCCCGGCCTCACGCAGCGCCATGACATCTTCGACCTTGAGCCCCAGGATGTTATGCAAGACCTCGTCGGTATGCTCCCCCAATAAAGGAGGAGCACGCCGGTATTCAACCGGGGTTTCAGACAATCGAATCGGGCTGGCCACCTGCGCGACGTTACCACCCAGAGCATGCGGCATGTCTATAGCCAGGCCACGCGCCCGAACCTGCGGATCTTCAAACACCTGGGCCAGATCATTGATCGGCCCACACGGCACACCTGCCGCCTCAAGCTCCTCGACCCACTGCGCTGTAGTCTTGAATACCGTCGCCTGGCGGATCAGGGGAATAAGCTCGGCCCGATTCGTCACTCGCAGCTTGTTGGTAAGGAAACGGGGATCATCCGCCCACTGCGCCTGCCCGGCCACTTCAGCAAACTTTCTGAATTGACTGTCATTACCGACCGTAAGGATGAAGTCGCCATCAGCAGTAGGAAAATCCTGATAAGGCACGATATTGGGATGCGCATTCCCCAAACGGCGCGGAGCAGTGCCCGTCGTGAGATAGTTCATCGCCTGGTTTGCCAGGCAAGCCACCTGCACATCCAGCAAAGCCATATCGATGTATTGCCCCACGCCACTCTGATCTCGATAAGCCAAGGCAGCCAGAATAGCGCTGGTCGAATAAAGGCCCGTCAGAATATCCGTCAACGCGACACCCACTTTCACAGGCCCGGCACCGCTTTCGCCTTCAGGGCGGCCGGTAAGACTCATCAGCCCGCCAAGCCCCTGGATCATGAAGTCATAACCCGCCCGCCTGGCATAAGGCCCGCTTTGCCCGAACCCGGTAATGGAGCAATAGATCAGACGCGGGTTGATCGCCTTGAGCGCTTCGTAATCCAGCCCATAGGCCGCCAGGCCACCGACCTTGAAGTTCTCGATCAGGATATCAGAGCGCGCCGCCAGCTCCCGCACCAGCTTCTGCCCTTGCGGCCGGGTGAAGTCGATGGTCACGGATTGCTTGTTGCGGTTGGCAGAGAGGTAATAAGCCGCTTCCGAGGTGTTCTCTCCTGCCGGGTCCTTCAGGAACGGCGGCCCCCATGATCGCGTATCGTCTCCATTGCCAGGACGCTCGACCTTTATGACGTCAGCCCCAAGATCCGCCAGGATCTGCCCCGCCCATGGCCCGGCCAGGACCCGTGACAGGTCCAGTACTCGAATATGCGAAAGCGCGCCCATTGCAGACTCCTTAATAGAAAGCCTGAATACCGGTTTGCGCACGCCCCAGAATCAACGCATGCACATCATGCGTACCTTCATAGGTATTCACGACTTCCAGGTTGACCAGATGGCGAGCAATACCAAACTCGTCCGAGATGCCATTGCCGCCCAGCATGTCGCGAGCCATCCGGGCGATATCCAGCGACTTGCCGCATGAGTTGCGCTTCATGATCGAGGTGATTTCCACCGCCGCGATACCTTCATCCTTCATGCGCCCCAGTCGCAGGCATCCCTGCAAGGCCAGGGTGATTTCGGTCTGCATGTCAGCGAGCTTCTTCTGGATCAACTGATTGGCAGCCAGAGGACGCCCGAACTGCTTGCGATCCAGCGTGTATTGCCGAGCGGTGTGCCAGCAGAACTCTGCCGCTCCCAAGGCCCCCCAGGAGATTCCGTAACGGGCCGAATTCAGGCAGGTAAAAGGGCCTTTGAGACCACGCACATCCGGGAAGATGTTTTCCTCAGGCACAAAAACGTTATCCATCACGATTTCGCCGGTGATGGATGCACGCAACCCCACCTTGCCGTGAATCGCCGGAGCACTCAGCCCGGCCCAGCCCTTCTCTAATACGAAACCGCGAATGTCGCCCTCATCATCCTTGCCCCAGACCACGAACACATCCGCGATCGGGCTATTGGTGATCCACATTTTATTGCCGGTCAGCCGATACCCGCCGTCGACCTTGCGGGCTCGGGTCATCATCGCGCCCGGATCAGAGCCGTGGTCAGGCTCGGTGAGGCCGAAACAGCCTATCCATTCGCCGGACGCCAGTTTTGGCAGGTATTTCTGTTTCTGGGCCTGGGTGCCGAACTCGTTGATCGGCACCATCACCAGAGAAGACTGGACGCTCATCATCGAGCGATAGCCTGAATCGACACGCTCCACTTCCCGCGCAATCAATCCGTAGCTCACATAATTCAAGCCACTGCCGCCGAACTCTTCCGGGATGGTCGCCCCCAAAAGCCCTACTTCGCCCATTTCACGAAAAATCGCGATATCGGTCTGCTCATGACGGAAGGCTTCAAGAACCCGAGGAGCCAGCTTGCTTTGGGCGAACTGTTCAGCACTGCGCATAACCATGCGCTCTTCTTCTGTGAGCTGTTGATCCAGTAGCAGTGGATCGATCCAGTTGAAGCTTGCTTTACCACCCATGACTCACTCCTCGCGTTGTTCGCAAATGTTGTGGAGTGATCCTAGCCCCGCTTTCAGAGAGCGACAAACGACGATTACTCAAGGTCTTGTGCTAATTTCTCACTCCGTAACCCACAAAACAGCAATAGCTCCCAACAATGAGTGAGGCCAACGTACATGCGGCGAAAAATCCCCAGCACAGCCGCACTCGTCAGTTTCGAGTCTGCGGCTCGTCACGAGAGCTTTACCAAGGCGGCAAACGAACTTTCCCTGACCCAAAGCGCCATCTGCCGTCAGATCGGCAGCCTGGAAGAGTTCTTGGGGGTAGAACTGTTCCGACGCTCCAAGCGCGGCGTGAAGCTGACAGAAGCCGGCCTTTCCTACAGCCGTCGCGTTGCCGCACAACTGGATGCCGTTGAACGCGACACACTTTCGATCATGGGCCAGCAAGGGGCCAATGTGATTGAGCTGGCGGTCGTGCCCACCTTCGGCACGCAATGGCTGCTGCCACGGCTCAAGGATTTCCAGCAACACCACCCGCAAGTCACGGTCAACCTTACCAACCGCACTCGCCCCTTCCTGTTTGCCGACACCGATTTCGACGCCGCGATCTACTTCGGCGATGCCGACTGGCCAGGCACCGAGGCTTATCGCCTGATGGGCGAGAACCCCATGCCGGTATGCAGCCCGGCACTCATGCAAGGCCGCGATAGTCTGGATGCCCGATACATAGCCGAGATGCCACTGCTGCAACAGACCACACGCCCTTACGCCTGGCGGCAGTGGTTCAACGCGCAGAACATGAATATCGCACGTGACATGACAGGCCCCCGGTACGAGCTATTCTCAATGCTCGCCCAGGCAGCCATGCATGAGATGGGGATAGCCCTGATTCCGCCCTTCCTGATCCAGCGCGAGTTACAGGAAAAACGGCTGGTCATTGCCAATCCTCACGCACTGTCGAGTATCAAGGCTTATCACTTGATGATTCCGGAGCGAAAAGTCGAATCAGCCTCTCTTCGAGCATTCAGAGACTGGCTGATCGCTCAAGCGGAAGGCTACAGGCTGCCGCCAGCAAGGGATTGAGCCCCGAAAGCAGAAAAGTAGTGGTTATCTAAAAACACCTACAAACATAAGGTTTTGTCGCATAAAGACAACCTTACTTCATGGTGGGAAAATCACACAAAGCTCTTTATTTACGTGCCCTTTAGCTGTTTTTGAAGAATGAGGGCGCAATGCCTGAAAAAATCCTCTTTTCCACATTTTTCAGATGGAATCTCATAAAAGCCTTATAGATAAAGGCTTTCAGCCATTAATTGCGACAATAGGTCACAGGATGACTTGTAGTTAATTTATAGTCTCGTTACAGAATGTGTTGAAGCGTCCAGACTTCAATTGCAGAATGCTCCGCCCCCTGGCTTTCAAGGCCCGGGGACATGCTGATCGGCCACCCCAGACGCACCAGCCGTAGTGCGCTGGCCTATTTATGAAGATAAAGAGATCACGCAGGAGATTTGACGTGCACATTGGTGTTCCTCTTGAAACCCAAACGGGTGAAACACGGGTTGCTGCCACCCCGGAAACCATCAAAAAGCTGATCAGCCAAGGCCATAGAATCACTGTGCAAAGCGGAGCAGGCATTCATGCCAGCGTGCCGGACAGTGCCTATGAAGCCGCAGGCGCCACCATTGGTGGAGCAGGCGAAGCCTTCGCAGGTGAGCTGATCCTCAAAGTCACAGCCCCCAACGACAGCGAGCTGGCTCTGATAAAGAGCGGCACGATCGTCATCGGGATGCTTAACCCGTTCAACAACGAGACCATCGCCAGACTGGCCGAACGCGGCATCACCGCTTTCGCACTCGAAGCGGCACCGCGTACCTCCCGCGCCCAAAGCCTCGACGTGCTGTCTTCTCAAGCCAACATTGCCGGTTACAAGTCCGTGCTGCTGGCAGCTCATCACTACCCTCGCTTCATGCCAATGCTGATGACCGCTGCCGGCACAGTAAAAGCGGCTCGGGTTCTGGTACTCGGTGCAGGCGTTGCAGGGCTGCAGGCCATTGCTACAGCCAAGCGACTGGGCGCGGTAGTAGAAGCCTCTGACGTGCGACCTGCCGTCAAAGAGCAGATCGAGTCTCTGGGCGCCAAGTTCATCGATGTCCCGTACGAAACCGATGAAGAGCGCGAGTGCGCCGAAGGGGTTGGCGGTTACGCACGGCCAATGCCTGCGAGCTGGATGCAGCGTCAGGCTGTCGCCGTTCATGAGCGCGCCAAGCTGTCGGACATTGTGATCACGACCGCATTGATTCCCGGCCGCAAGGCACCGGTACTGCTCAGCGCCGAAACCGTGGCGCAGATGAAACCCGGCTCGGTGGTCATCGATCTGGCAGCGGCACAAGGCGGCAACTGCCCACTGACAGTGGCCGATCAAGTGGTGGTCGAGCATGGCGTGACCATCGTCGGGCACACCAACCTGCCCGCGCTGGTCGCAGCGGACGCTTCGGCGCTTTACGCCCGTAACCTGCTGGACTTCATGAAGCTGCTGTTCGACAAGGACGGCCAGTTGCAGATCAATCTCGAAGACGACATCGTCGCCGCGTGCCTGATGTGCCGCGACGGCCAAGTCATTCGCAAGAACGGCTGAGGACAAGACAATGGAAGAGTTGATCTCCCCTGGTATCTATAACCTGATCATTTTTGTACTGGCGATCTATGTCGGTTACCACGTGGTCTGGAACGTGACACCTGCCCTGCATACGCCGCTGATGGCCGTGACCAACGCCATCTCCGCCATTGTGATCGTCGGCGCCATGCTCGCCGCAGCCCTGACGGTCACGCCTCTGGGCAAGATCATGGGCACGCTTGCCGTGGCTCTGGCTGCCGTGAATGTGTTCGGTGGTTTTCTCGTCACCCGGCGCATGCTGGAAATGTTCAAGAAGAAAGCACCCAAGGCAAAAGATGAGGTGCAGAAGTAATGAGCATGAATCTGGTCACCCTGCTTTATCTGATCGCTTCGATCTGCTTCATCCAGGCCCTTAAAGGGCTGTCACACCCCACCACTTCCCGTCGCGGCAACCTGTTCGGCATGCTGGGCATGGGCCTGGCGGTGATTACCACCGTGGGCCTGGTCTTCAAGCTGGCTGCGCTTTCGACCGTCGAAGGCACCAGCGCGGGGATTGGCTATATCGTTGTCGGCCTGCTGGTCGGTGGCACGGCGGGGTCGATCATGGCCAAGCGTGTCGAGATGACCAAAATGCCGGAGCTGGTCGCCTTCATGCATAGCATGATCGGTCTTGCAGCGGTGTTCATTGCGATTGCCGCCGTCGTGGAGCCACAGTCTCTGGGCATCGTACGCAATCTGGGCGACGCGATACCGGCAGGCAACCGTCTGGAACTGTTCCTGGGCGCAGCCATTGGTGCAGTCACTTTCTCCGGCTCGGTGATCGCCTTCGGCAAGCTGTCAGGCAAGTACAAATTCCGTCTGTTCCAGGGCGCACCCGTACAGTTTGCCGGACAGCACAAGCTGAACCTGATTCTCGGGCTGGCCACGCTGTTCTTTGGCCTGACGTTCATGTTCACCGGCAACCTGACAGCCTTCGCAATCATGCTGGCCCTGGCCTTCGTGATCGGCGTGCTGTTGATCATCCCGATTGGCGGCGCAGACATGCCGGTGGTCGTATCGATGCTCAACAGTTATTCGGGCTGGGCGGCAGCAGGTATCGGCTTCTCGCTGAACAACTCGATGCTGATCATTGCCGGCTCGCTGGTGGGTTCTTCGGGCGCGATTCTGTCCTACATCATGTGCAAGGCCATGAACCGCTCGTTCTTCAACGTGATCGGCGGCGGTTTCGGCGGCGCAACAGAAGCAGGCGGCCCGACAGGTGCCAAGGAAGCACGCCCGGTCAAATCCGGCTCGGCAGACGATGCCACCTTCCTGCTGACCAACGCCGACACCGTGATCATTGTTCCAGGCTATGGCCTGGCGGTAGCACGGGCACAGCATGCGCTGAAGGAGCTGACTGAAAAGCTGATCCATCACGGCGTCACCGTAAAATACGCCATCCACCCGGTTGCCGGACGGATGCCGGGACACATGAACGTGCTGCTGGCCGAGGCAGAAGTGCCTTATGACCAAGTGTTCGAGATGGAAGACATCAACTCCGAGTTCGGGCAGGCCGATGTGGTGCTGGTACTGGGCGCCAACGACGTGGTCAACCCGGCAGCCCGCAACGACCCCAAATCGCCGATTGCCGGGATGCCGATTCTCGAAGCCTTCAAGGCCAAGACGATCATCGTCAACAAGCGCTCAATGGCCAGCGGCTATGCCGGTCTGGACAACGAACTCTTCTATATGGATAAAACCATGATGGTGTTCGGAGATGCCAAAAAGGTGATCGAGGACATGGTTAAGGCTGTGGAAAACGCTTAGCCTCAATTCGCTTCAGAAAAGCCCCAGTGCGTTCTGCGCCTGGGGCTTTTTTACATTCCGCGTAACAGTGTTTTGCCTTGAAAGGCCCTGATTAGAGGCCTCCAATGCGACCTTGGTCGCGGGACGAAAAAAACCTGAATCTCTAGACTTGACCCTCGCTTCCACCTTCGAGACAGAATCCATGTACCGCGACCGTATCCGCTTGCCTTCTTTGATGAGCAAGGTAATGAGTGCAGCAGATGCCGCTGCCTTGATTGAAGATGGCATGACCGTCGGCATGAGCGGCTTTACCCGCGCCGGTGAAGCCAAGGCCGTTCCCCATGCCTTGGCCGAGCGCGCCAGAGTGTCGCCCCTGAAGATCAGCCTCATGACCGGCGCCAGCCTGGGCAACGACCTGGACAAGCAACTGACCGAAGCCGGCGTGCTGTCGCGTCGCATGCCTTTCCAGGTCGACAATACGCTGCGCAAGGCAATCAACGACGGCACGGTCATGTTCATCGACCAGCATTTGTCAGATACAGTTGAACAGTTGCGCAACCGCCAGATCAAGGCGGTCGATCTGGCGGTCATCGAATGCGTGGCAATTACCGAAGAAGGCCACCTGGTGCTCAGCACCTCCGTCGGCAACTCGGCCAGCTTCGCAATCCTTGCCAAACAGGTCATCGTGGAGATCAACCTGTCCCAGCCGCTGGAGCTGGAGGGCCTGCACGATATCTATATTCCCAGCTACCGGCCGACCCGCCTGCCCATCCCGGTTCTGGAGGCCGATTCGCGCATCGGCAGCGGCGCCGTCAAGATCGACCCGGCGAAGATCGTCGGCATTGTCATCAGCGATCAGGCCGACTCGCCTTCTACAGTCCTGCCACCGGATACCGAAACCCAGGCCATCGCCAACCATCTGGTGGAATTCTTCAAGAAAGAAGTATGCGAAGAACGGCTGACCAACCAGCTAATGCCCTTGCAGGCCGGGATCGGCACCATCGCCAATGCCGTGATGCATGGCCTGCTGGACTCGCCGTTCCATGACATGACCATGTATTCCGAGGTTCTGCAGGACTCGACCTTCGACCTGTTCGATGCAGGCAAATTAAGCTTTGCGTCCGGTAGCTCCATGACCCTGTCGGCCGCAAAGCACGAACAGGTGCTCTCGGACTTCAACCGCTACAAGTCACGGCTGGTGCTACGTCCGCAAGAGATTTCCAACCACCCTGAAGTCATCCGCCGCCTGGGCATCATTGGCATCAACACCGCACTGGAATTCGACCTGTACGGCAACGTGAATTCGACCCACGTGTGCGGCACCCGAATGATGAACGGCATCGGCGGCTCCGGCGACTTCTCGCGCAATGCCCACCTGGCCATCTTCGTCACCAAATCCATCGCCAAGGGCGGTTCGATTTCCAGCGTGGTGCCCATGGTGAGCCATGTCGACCATACCGAGCATGACGTGGACATCCTCGTCACCGAGCAAGGCCTGGCCGATCTGCGCGGCCTGGCGCCTCGCGAGCGCGCACGGGTCATCATCGACAACTGTGTGCATCCAGACTATCGCGAGGCTCTGAATGAATACTTTGCAGCAGCCTGCGCCGTCGGAGGACATACCCCGCATATCCTGCGCGAAGCACTGAGTTGGCACATCAACCTTGAAGAAACCGGCCGCATGCTGCCGGCCTGAGGAACACAGTTGGAAGTGAGCAAGAGATTTCTTTGCTCACTTTCCGGCGTCATTCGACAAGCCTGAAAGAAACTGTACTTCTGTACCGGTCAAAAACCGGCTCAAAACACCCAATATCACCAAGACGGAACACAAAACGCACCAAATAAGTGCTAACCGGTACAGTTGCCCCATTTACGAACAAAACAGTGCCTATAAACAGTTAACTGAACCATCACAATACAAATGAACTGTGTCTGTAGATACTGGCCGACTGAGAGGAAGATAGGCACCAGTCAAGTCATTCTCTAAACCCGCCACAAGCGGAAGGAAGTCACACCATGGAACGTACAGTCAGTTCCGACCTGTTCAACGAAAGCACCGTAAACACTGCACAAGCTGCATGGCCTCTGCGCGTATTCGCCAACCTGATGCTCTGGCAGCGTCGCCTCTCCAGCCGCCACCAACTGGCTCGTCTGGACGCACGTTTGCTGGCCGACGCAGGTATCAGCGAAGCACAGCGTTACGAAGAGCTGAGCAAGCCGTTCTGGCGCTAACTCAAGCGCCCGCTGGTCCAGACCTCACCGGTCTCTCACCAGCACCCCGAATTGCTTAACACAAGGCCCGTCTCAGGCAACTGAGACGGGCCTTGTCGTTTACGGGCTGAAATATCCTGAACAGGTACAGTTTTAAAAATCAAAACAAATACCTGTACAGTTCCCACGCAGATCGCGATTCGCCCAACGGCCCGTACAGCACAATGACAAGCTCATTACCGCTGGGATAGGCTAATGCCCACTCCGTCACACTCTGGAACTCCACCATGACTCTGCTCCGTATCATTGCCGCTGCCGCACTGCTGACAGCGGCTGCCAGTGCAAACGCCACCAGCTTCATCGTCACGACTGATGCAGTCGTCGGCGCAGTCGCTGCATCCAGCGAGGCAACCTCCGATGCTTCTTCCTCTTTGAGAGACGACAAGATCGTGCGAGCAGCCCGTGACGAAGCCGCCAGCTTCGTGGCCAGCGAAGGCGACATCCGAGGTGCTCAACTTGAAGGCGCGTTCCAGCACATCCGTCAGCAATACCCGAACCTGGGTGCGACAGATACACAACTGGCCCAAGCCATTCTGGCCATCTGAACCGAGGCCTCAGGGGTAGCTCTAAGCAGGGCATTGCGCTAGCCTTGGGCCTCGTTTTGCCAGTCATTGAAAGTTATGCGTTTACTACCTCTTCTGTTTGCTGCTCCAATCGCCAGCCTGATCTGGGTCTCCCAGGCTCAGGCCTTCGATACGACGACACAGAGCCTGGTCATTACCGGATACGTCACCAGCCAGGTCACCACTGCTCCCTTTGACAGAAAACTGATAATGGCCGCTCAGGATGATGCGGCGGCGTTTGTGGCCACTGACGGCCAGATTCGCGGTGCGCGGCTGGAGTCGGCGTTGCGTACCCTGCGAAATACCCAGTCAAAACTTCATGCCAGCGACCTTGAACTGGCAGAAACAATCCTCGTCCAATAGTCACTTTTGACCTCTTTGCGTAACTGGAGACGTTACATGCGTACCCCGCTGATTGCCGCCACCCTTGGCCTGCTAGTCATGGCAGACATTGCCCAGGCCCAGACTGTCGTGGCCACGAGCAATATCATCGTTCGCGCTTTCGGTCGTTCCATCGACTTTACCTCGGATACCACCACTTCCATCCGCGACTCCAAGGTCGTGATCCAGGCCAAAGACGATGCCGCCAGCTACGTAGCCAGCGACGGCGATATTCACGGCGCTCAACTCGATGCCGCTTTCGATACCCTGCGCACCCGCGTGCCTGAAGCGCGTGATGCCAGTGACCGGACACTGGCCGAAGCCATTCTTGCTCTGTGAGACGTCTTGGCGCCTGGCTGCTTGCCGGCGCATTGTCGCTGGTCGCCCCGCATGCTCTTGCCAGCCTGACGCTTGAGCTGCAGACCGACGGCCTGAACCCTGCACAACAGCGTGCGAGCCAGACCCTGCTCGATGAAGCTATGCGTGCCTTGCCGCCAAGCTTCATCAAGGATCTGGACCGGCGTGTTGAAGTGCGCTGGTCCGGCGATATGCCTGAAAACGCCTACGGCCAGGCTGCCGGACCCTACAGGCTTTATCTCAATACAAAACTGCTGGAGCCGTTGACTGACGGTTCGGCAGCCACCACTCAGACAGGACGCCCCCACGGCACAGTCCGGCGCGAAATGCTCGCCACGGTCCTGCACGAACTGACCCACGTCTACGACCGCGCCCGTCTATGGTCCTCGACACAACGCGCCCTGATATTCCGCTGCTCACGCCAGAACAGTTCAGCAGGCAACATTGGCCTGCCCGACAGCTGCCGCGGCGAAACCGAGCGACGCTTTACCCTGAGCGATGACCCGCGTCTGCTGGACCTGGCAGGCTGGCAGCAATATGTCGGGCGACGCGGCGAGCGCGAGGAACACAACGGGCAGGTCGTACGCAGCCCGGACATCTACGAAACCACAAGCCCGCTGGAATTCGTGGCCGTGAACATGGAGTACTTCCTGCTCGACCCGGCCTATGCCTGTCGCCGCCCAGCGCTATATAACTACTACAAGGAACACTTCGGCTGGGCTCCGCCGCAGAAAGACGAATGCCCGGCCTTTTTCCCGTACCTGAATGCCGGCAGCGATTTCGGACGCGAGCCTTTGGGCAAGCTCGATCCGGAACGGGTCTATGAAGTCGATTACCTGCTGGCCGAAGCCAATCAGAACTGGGTAAGCCGCTGGGGCCACAGCATGCTGCGTCTGGTGATCTGCAAACCAGGCCGTCCGCGAGGCCCGGATTGCCGGCTGGATCTGGATCAGCATCTGGTCCTGTCTTACCGGGCATTCGTGGGCGATGTTCAGCTTTCCAGCTGGGACGGCCTGATGGGAGCCTATCCATCACGGCTTTTCGTGCTGCCGCTGGCCCAGGTCATCGACGAATACACCAAGACCGAACTGCGCAGCCTCGCTTCCGTGCCGATCAAGCTGACTCGCCCCGAAATCGAAGGGCTGGTGCAGCATGCCGCCGAGATGCACTGGAGCTACGACGGCAACTATTACTTCCTGTCCAACAACTGCGCAGTGGAAAACCTCAAACTGCTGCGCAGCGGTACCCACAATCCCAAGCTCGTCGGCCTGGACAGCATCCTGCCCAACGGCTTGCTGGAAGTACTCAAAGGCCGGGGGCTGGCCGATACCAGCGTGCTGGACGACCCAAAGGAAGCACTGCGCCTGGGTTATCGCTTCGACTCCTATCGCGACCGCTATCAGGCGATGTTCGAGGTATTGAAGAAACACCTGCCCATCAAGCAAGCCACTGTCGAAGACTGGCTGACACTGTCGGCCAAGGAGCGCAGCCAGTGGTTCGATAAAGCAGACCTGCGCACCAGCGCCGCCATTCTCCTGCTGGAGCAGGCAAGCTTGCGTCGACAACTGCTGCTGGCCCAGGACGAAGTGAAACAACGCTACCTCGGCGCACGCGAACAGAAAGACGGCAGCGTCTCCCAGGCCTCAAAGACGCTACAGGAAATTCTCGCCAGTAGCGGCTTCCTCAGCCGTCCTGCCGAATTGCTGGGCAGCAGCGGCTACGGCTTGCCGCAGGCTGGCGAGTGGCAGCGGCTTGAAGCAGAGAGCAGCCAGCGTCAGAAGCAGTTGAAGCGCCTGACCGGTGATCTCGACAAGGAAGTACGCGCCCTGCTTGAGCCCGAACGCGCCAGCGAGATCGCGGCCAACGAAGCCAACCTCAAACAGATGGGCGAGCATTTGCGCCAGCTACATAAAGCGGCGGGCGGATTGCAGTTGCCTTGAATCAGGCGGCCTTCTTTTTAGGTTTCAGGTACTTGGTCAGGCCCTGAAACCACATCACCAGAGCCGCGTTGCCCTTGATCTGGATATCTTTGTCCTGAATCCCTTTCATGAACGCCAGTTGCTTGTTACTGGCCTGCATCGTGGCAAACCCGAAGGCGGCATCTCGAAAGGAAATGGCGAATGCAGGTTCGGCAACCACACCACCGGCACTGCGAATACGCTGACCACTGACGATGAAATGGCGAGCAACCTTGCCATCGGCGGTCTGTAACTGGAAGGTCAGCTCCTTGTCGGCAAGCTGCTGCTGAAACGCAGGATTGGTACGGCTGGCCCGAGCCATCAGAAGGCCCAGCATCCAGAGCAGGAAACGAAACTTCATACACATTGCCTCAGCAAAAAGTCAGTCCGGTCAGAGCGAGTGGTGAGGCAGTGTAGCGGGTTATAGCGTGCAATCCTGTAGGACAATCGTGTTTTTTCGGCGAAGATCGAATCATTAAGCCAGAAACGCTGCCCCGCATGGAGAGCAGCGTTACCGCACAGAATCAGATCAGCGGATGCTGTTGATGCTGCCTTTGTTGCCCGTGACCTTCACATTCACCTTCTTGAAGATGAAGTAGTCCTGAACATTGACTTCATAGCGTGGCGCTACGATCAGATCGGCACCGGACGATTTGACCGCCTTGTAGGCAGCCGCAGCCTTGGTTGCCGAAACCGGGTCAGGCAGAGGCAAGCTCAGACTGCTACCACCACTTGCGCCACCATAAACAACGCCATCCGCGTAGCGATTATCGCCACCAAAGCTCAGGAAGTTGAACAGAATGTTGGTCGACGACTCGCCACTGATAGTGTCGCCCACTTTGACGTCAGCCTTGAGTTCCGTTTTGACCACACCTTCAAGCGGTGCAGTCGGCTGGCTCACGTTGTAACTCACGCAGCCACTGGTTGTGGCGATCAGGGTTGCAACGGCAGCAGTCATCCATAATTTTTTCATTCTTGATTCCAAGGGTCATTTTTAATGAGGTGCAGCAGGGGCGGCACTTTAAGGAAATGAGCCATTGGAAAAAGTCAGGAGATTCCTACGCAAACAAAGACAAATAACACCTTGCGGTAGGAAATTTCTAACAATCAATCAAAAGCAGTGAGCGCAATCAAAAGCCCACTCGTACGGCCATATCTTGTTGGTCCAGGCGTAAAAAAACGGGCACCCCATCCAATGGGTGTGCCCGTTTCGGTGACTGCTCGCCTCCCGCCAAGGCGCGCAGTGAGTGTTATGGATTGACGCTGTCTTTGAGAGCCTTGCCAGGCTTGAAGGCAACGGTATTGCTTGCTTTGATTTTCACCGGTTCTCCCGTTTGCGGGTTCTTGCCGGTGCGGGCACCGCGATGGCGTTGCAGGAATGTACCGAAGCCAACCAGAGTCACGCTGTCCTTGCGGTGCAGTGCGCCGGTGATTTCTTCAAGGATGGCGTTGAGGACGCGGTTGGATTGCTCTTTGGTGAGGTCCGCTTTTTCAGCAATAGCAGCTGCGATATCTGGTTTACGCATGTATGAAGCCTCTTTACGGTTTTTTGTTTTTATGTCCCGTACTGCTTATGCAAAGCAGCGACAAGGTGCCGCGACGGCTCTACGTAGCGGCAGACGTGAACGAGAATGGCATGCCGATGAAGCACGCGCCAGTACATGCGCAACGTTTATAGGACGAAAAAAGCGACCTATCCGACAAAACGACCCATATTCAGGCCAATAACGCGGGTAACGTCTTGTTCAGAGCCAGTTTTTCCATCACTGCCGCCCCGGTCAGCGCATAGCCCAGCAGTTGCCCTTCTGCGTCATGACACAAGGCTTTTATGTCGGCGCCTTGCCCTTCGACACTCCAGATGCCCTCCGTACCGCGAGGTGGAGGAGAAACCACCAGAGGACAAACCGGGGTTTTAACGGTAATGGGCATCGGGCCATATTTGACGCTGGTCGGCGTACCCGCCAGGGTTTGCGCCAAGGCACGGGCGCAGCTCATCAGCGGCATGACGTAAAGCAGGTTCAAGCCATCGACTTCAGCGCAATCGCCCAACGCATGGATATTGGCGTGGGTGGTTTGCAGGTGGCGGTCAACCACGACACCGCGCCCTGTCTGCAAACCCGCAGCAGCGGCCAGATCGACTCGTGGACGCAGGCCGATGGCCGAGACGACCAGATCGCAGGCGATCACCTGCCCGTCGGACAAATGCGCCTCAAGCCCCTGCTCATTGCGCTGAAGGCGGGTAAGGATCGGCCCCAGATGGAAACGGGCGCCGATGCCTTCAAGCCCCGCCTGCACGGCAGCCGCAGCAGCGGGAGGCAACAGGGTTGGCATGACCTGCTCGCAGGGCGCAACCAGATCGACCTCATAGCCACCCAGGATCAGGTCGTTGGCAAACTCACAGCCGATCAGGCCGGCACCAAGGATCAAGACCCGCTTCCTGCCTGCTGCCGCTGCACGGAAACGGGCGTAATCCTCAAGATCGTTGATCGGAAAAATGGCGTCCTGAGCATCGCCCTCGACAGGAACCCGAATGGTTTCTGCGCCCCAGGCCAGCACCAGATCGCGGTAATACACCGCCTCCTCGCCGATCCATAGCCGCTTATGCCCAGGATCGATGCCGCTGATGCGGGTGTGGGTGCGTACCTCTGCCTTGAGCTGATCCGCCATGGCACCCGGTTGCGCCATGCTCAGTTCGTCGGCTTCCTTGCTCTTGCCAAAGCCGGTGGACAGCATGGGTTTTGAATAGGAGCGGCCATCATCGGCCGTAATGAGCAACAGCGGGGTTTCGCCGTCCAGTTTGCGAAACTCACGGGCGAGGTTGTAGCCAGCAAGGCCGGTACCGATGATAACGACAGGTGCGCTCATTACTTCTCTCATCAAAAAATCCAGCGTCATGACGCTGGAGGGGCCTTCACGGATGAATCCGGTCCTGCATCAACCGGGATCAGGCGATTTCAATCATTTCAAAGTCGATCTTGCCGACACCGCAATCCGGGCAAAGCCAGTCTTCGGGCACATCTTCCCAGCGAGTGCCGGGCGCAATACCGTCATCAGGCCAGCCATCGGCTTCGTTGTAGATAAGGCCACAGACAATGCATTGCCACTTTTTCATGGTTCGGGTCCCTCGATTATCAGGCTAAATACTGGCGCAGCGGTCGATTGCCACCGGTCCGGGTGTCAGGAGTCAGATCCTCGCGAGGTTTGTACTGGCCATAGCACGCATATGCAAGCCTGTTTGTGGTGCCAGGTGCTCGGCCGGTCGTCGGTCAGGCCCGGCAATCATGCTAAGCTCGCCTTCCTCGATGACTGCCAATAATGGCTTACCGTGACCCAGCAAAACCCAGCATTACCTACCACCCTCTGGCTGAAACGCGAGCAACTGACCGAGGTGCCCGGGCCGCAGGTTCTCGACTGGCTGTTCAATCAGGACTCTCTGACACGCCGCCTGAACCGCCTGTCCGCAGACGGTTTCAGCGTCACGCTCCTGTTTGAAGGCTGGCAGCCGCTGCGCCCAGACGAATGCGCCGCTCTTGAGCTACCCGAAGCCAGCCTGGGCTGGGTGCGTGAAGTGTATTTGCGTGGTCGCGGCGAGAAGTGGGTATTCGCCCGCAGTGTCGCCGCCCGCAGTGCCTTGCTTGAAGGCGGCCTGAATATGGATGAACTGGGAACACGTTCGTTAGGCGAATTGCTGTTCAGCGATAAAGCCTTCGAGCGCGGCCCGCTGCAAGTCTGTCGCTACCCCGAAGCCTGGCTGCCCGAGGCGGATGTCGCCAGCGACTTGTGGGCGCGTCGTTCGCGCTTCAGCCGTGGCCCGCTGAGCGTGCTGGTCGCCGAGATTTTCCTGCCCAACCTCTGGAACGCGCTCAAGAGCGAGGAACACTCCTGATGTACCTGTCGCTGCTCAAATCCCTCAATCGCCTGAACCCTCGTGCCTGGGACTTCATCCAACTGACCCGCATCGACAGGCCCATCGGCGTCTACCTGCTGCTTTGGCCAACACTCTGGGCCTTGTGGATTGCCGGGGAAGGTTCGCCCTCACTGGCCAATGTGCTGATTTTCGTGACGGGTGTGTTTCTGATGCGTGCCGCTGGCTGCGTCATCAACGACTTCGCCGACCGCAAGGTGGACGGCCATGTAAAACGCACCGAGCAACGCCCGCTGGTCAGCGGCAAGGTCAGCTCCCGTGAAGCACTGGCCTTGTTCGCCATCCTGGTGACCCTGAGTTTCCTGCTGGTCCTGCTGACCAACTCGACGACTGTCTGGTTGTCGTTCGGCGGTCTGGCGCTGGCAGCCTGCTATCCGTTCATGAAGCGTTATACCTATTACCCGCAAGTGGTATTGGGCGCCGCATTCTCCTGGGGAATGCCCATGGCATTCACGGCAGAAACCGGCACATTGCCTGCCGCAGCGTGGTTGCTCTACATCGCCAACCTGCTGTGGACCGTGGCCTACGACACTTACTACGCCATGGTGGACCGCGACGATGACCTGAAGATCGGCGTGAAATCCACCGCCGTGCTGTTCGGGGATGCCGACCGCATCATCATCCTGACACTTCAGGGGCTGGCGCTGGGTTGCCTGGTACTGGCGGGCATACGCTTCGAGCTGGGGGCTTGTTTCTATATAGGCCTGTTGGTGGCGACCGGATGCTTTGTCCGGGAATACTGGAGCACTCGCCTGCGCGACCGGGATGCCTGTTTCAAGGCATTCCTGCATAACCACTGGGTCGGGCTGGCGATCTTTCTGGGGATTGTGGCGGACTACGCACTGCGCTGATTTGCGGCCCCGTGCTAGCCTCATTCCAACATGTCACACGACTGCAATAATTCCGTTATCTAATGCGCCCCAAGACAGTTAAATGACAAGAGGTTCAAGCATGGCTGGCAGGAGCATCCTGATCGTTGACGACGAAGCCCCGATTCGTGAAATGATCGCCGTCGCATTGGAAATGGCCGGCTATGACTGTATGGAGGCCGAGAACTCCCAACAGGCCCATGCGATTATCGTCGACCGCAAACCAGACCTTATCCTGCTCGACTGGATGCTGCCCGGCACATCCGGTATCGAGCTGGCACGTCGCCTCAAGCGTGACGAACTGACCGGCGACATCCCGATCATCATGCTGACGGCCAAGGGCGAAGAGGACAACAAGATCCAGGGTCTTGAAGTCGGTGCCGACGATTACATCACCAAACCCTTCTCGCCCCGCGAGCTGGTGGCGCGCCTGAAGGCTGTACTGCGCCGCGCAGGCCCGAGCGACGGCGAAGCACCGATAGAAGTAGGTGGTCTGCTGCTAGACCCGGTCAGCCACCGTGTAACCATCGATGGCAAACCGGCGGAAATGGGACCTACCGAATACCGTCTGCTGCAATTCTTCATGACCCACCAGGAACGCGCCTACACCCGTGGCCAATTGCTGGATCAAGTCTGGGGAGGCAACGTCTATGTCGAAGAGCGTACCGTGGACGTCCATATCCGACGCCTGCGCAAAGCCTTGGGCGATGCTTACGAGAATCTGGTACAAACCGTGCGCGGCACCGGCTATCGCTTTTCCACCAAAAGCTGAGAGCCGTTTTCGTAGAGACACAGGGCATCCGCCAATGTGTACCCGTCAAGGATGTACTTTCAATTGAATCGTAACTGGCACGGTACGCTGATACGCCATATGTTGCTGCTGGTTACCGCCTGCCTGGTGGTCGGCCTGATAAGCGGCGAACATGGCTGGAGCCTGGCTATCGGGCTGGGGCTTTACCTGGCCTGGACCCTCAAGCAATTGCTGCGCCTGCATGAATGGCTGAGCAATCATGCGACTGACGAGCCACCACCTGATGGCTATGGCCTGTGGGGCGAAGTCTTCGACAGCATCTATCACTTGCAGCGCCGGGACCAACGTGTGCGTGGGCGCCTGCAAGCGGTCATCGACCGTGTCCAGGAGTCCACTGCGGCGCTTCGGGACGCGGTGATCATGCTCGACAGCGAGGGCAACCTGGAATGGTGGAACCGCGCAGCCGAAACGCTTCTGGGCCTCAAGACGCCTCAGGACAGCGGCCAACCGGTCACCAACCTGGTTCGCCATCCGCGCTTCAAGGAATACTTCGCGCTGGGCAACTACAGCGAACCGCTGGAAATTCCCTCTCCGACCAAGGACCACTTGCGCATCCAGCTGTTGATTACCCGTTATGGCAACAACGAGCACCTGATGCTGGTGCGCGATGTGACCCGCATCCACCAACTGGAACAGATGCGTAAAGACTTCGTCGCCAACGTTTCCCATGAGCTGCGCACGCCACTGACGGTCATCTTCGGCTATCTGGAAACGCTGCTCGACAACGTTGATGAGGTGAATCCACGCTGGGTCCGGGCATTGCAGCAGATGCATCAGCAAGGGGGACGCATGCAGACGCTGCTCAACGACTTGCTGCTGCTGGCCAAACTTGAAGCAACCGACTACCCCTCGGACAACCATCCGGTGGCAGTTGTGACACTGCTCAAGACCATCAAGGCCGATGCCAAAGCCTTGTCAGCCAGCAAGAACCATCAGATCACGCTTGATGTCGAAAGCGACATGCAGCTCAAAGGCAGTGAAACCGAGCTGCGCAGTGCGTTTTCCAACCTGATTTTCAATGCTGTGAAATACACACCGGCAGAAGGCAACATCCGTATTCGCTGGTGGAGCGATGAACGCGGCGCTCACCTGAGCGTGCAGGACTCGGGAATCGGTATCGAAACCAAGCATCTGCCGCGCCTGACCGAGCGGTTCTACCGCGTCGACACCAGCCGTGCATCCAATACAGGCGGCACCGGCCTGGGACTGGCTATCGTGAAACATGTACTGCTGCGCCATCGCGGCACTCTTGAAATCAACAGCGTGCCAGGCAAGGGCAGTGTGTTCACCTGTCATTTTGCAGCCATCCAGATGGCAAAACCCGGAGATGGGGATCCAGACTACTAGGCAAGCTGGCTTCTAGCCGCTACATTGCCTCGTTCATGGCGCCATTTTCTGTGCCGCACCACCCTACTTTGAATAAAACGGATTCCGCAAAACCCCACCATGGACCCTTCCCCTAGTATCAGCACGGCTTCACTCTTCGCCGATTTCGGCATGATTCTTTTTGCTTTGTTCCTGGTCCTGCTCAACGGCTTCTTCGTTGCAGCAGAGTTCGCCATGGTCAAACTGCGCTCGACCCGCGTCGAGGCCATCGCCAAGAAAAACGGCTGGAGCGGCCACATCCTGCGCACGGTCCACGGGCAACTGGATGCTTACCTGTCCGCCTGCCAACTGGGTATTACCCTCGCCTCCCTCGGCCTGGGCTGGGTTGGCGAGCCTGCATTCGCCCACTTGCTGGAGCCGTTGCTAGGAGCCATGGGCGTGGAGTCCGCCGAGGTGATCAAGGGCGTGTCGTTCTTCACGGCGTTCTTCATCATTTCCTACCTGCATATCGTGATCGGCGAACTGGCCCCCAAATCCTGGGCCATTCGCAAGCCGGAGCTGCTGTCGCTGTGGACCGCCGTGCCGCTGTATCTGTTCTACTGGATGATGTACCCGGCAATCTACCTGCTCAACGCCAGCGCCAACGCCATCCTGCGCATTGCCGGTCAGGGCGAGCCCGGCCCGCATCATGAACACAGCTACAGCCGCGACGAACTGAAACTGATCCTGCACTCCAGCCGAGGCCAGGACCCGAGCGATCAAGGCATGCGCGTGCTGGCTTCGGCGGTGGAAATGGGCGAACTGGAAGTCGTCGACTGGGCCAACTCCCGTGAGGATCTGGTTTCCCTGGACTGCAATGCACCGCTCAAGGAAATCCTGGCTCTGTTCCGCCGCCACAAGTTCAGCCGTTATCCCGTCTACGATGCAGAGCGTTCCGAGTTCGTCGGCCTGCTGCACATCAAGGACCTGCTGCTGGAACTGGCGGCGCTGGACCATATTCCGGAATCCTTCAACCTCGCAGAACTGATTCGCCCGCTGGAGCGCGTTTCACGGCATATGCCGCTGTCGCAACTGCTGGAGCAGTTCCGCAAGGGTGGCGCGCACTTCGCGCTGGTCGAAGAGGCCGACGGCAAAGTCATCGGCTACCTGACCATGGAAGACGTGCTGGAAGTGCTGGTCGGCGATATTCAGGATGAACACCGCAAGGTCGAACGCGGCATCCTGGCGTATCAGCCGGGCAAACTGCTGGTGCGTGGCGACACGCCACTCTTCAAGGTCGAACGCCTGCTGGGTATCGATCTGGACCACATCGAAGCCGAAACACTGGCTGGCCTGATCTACGAAACCCTGAAGCGGGTGCCGGAAGAAGAAGAGCAGATGGAAGTCGAAGGCCTGCGCATCATCATCAAGAAGATGAAAGGCCCGAAGATCGTATTGGCCAAGGTGCTGAAGATCGATTGATCATTCGTTCGCTCCTACCGTGGGAGCGAATTTATTCGCGAAGCCCTAATTCCCGCCCACGGCGAAATTGGGCAGGCTCTGGATCGGCGTGGCGAATTCATAGGGAATGGATTCCAGCGCCTGTCCGGTATTGCGCTGAATAACGAAATGCAGGTGCGGGCCGGTGCTGTTGCCGGTATTGCCAGACCGCGCCAGCGGGCTGCCAACGTGTACTTGCTGACCTTCCCTGACACTCACCGAACCGCGCATCAGGTGCAGATAGACGCCCATGGTGCCGTCGTCGTGCAGGATCCGCACGAAATTGCCTGACGGGTTCGAGCCTCTGCCGGTCTGATTGTTCTCGACCTTGACCACCGTGCCCGAGCGCGCCGCAATGATAGGCGTGCCTTCGGGCATGGCGATATCCATCGCGTAACGGCCTTTGGCGCCGTAATGGCTATATTTGCCGCCAGGCCCCTGCGTCAGGCGAAACGGCCCGCCCACCCACGGCAAAGGATACTTGTAGGCCTGCATAGCCCGCTTCGGATCACCCAGAGTGGAAGTCAGTATCGAGGCGTAGTTCATGGCCTTGCCCGCTTGCCTTGGGCTCAGCACGATCATGCGCTCGTTGCTGCGTGCAGGCACCGTGCGGCGAATGGTTGATGACGACCCGTTGATGCCGAGCACGTTGCTCAGGCCGGAGAGCTTGAGTTCGACCTCGACCGGCGCATACAGATCGTTGCGCACATAGAGGCTGTGAATGCCGCTTTCCTTCTTGACGCTCAAATGCACCTGTTTCTCGAAGTGTTCGACCATTCGGTCCCGAAACACCACCACAGAAGCCCCGGCGGCAGGACGGTCGGAAAACGAAACGACGCCATCGGCATCGACGGTTTTATAGATCGTGACCGCACCGGCCGTTTGGCTAGCCAGCGTCAGGGCGATCAGGATCAGCAGGCGTTCAAGCATCAGAAGTGTTCTGGGTCATGGGAAACAGGGTCCAAGCCTAGCAGCGTTAAGAACAGAAAAGGACACTGGCGTATCAATCGGGCATGGCTCAAGCGTCAAGAAACACACGCCATGGTGCTGCTGCGCGGTGTGCCAGGCACACCGCACAGGTCAGAAGCCGTTACGAAAAGGTGTAATTTTTCAGGTAGGTCACGGAAAACAGGGCGTCAGGAAAATCCAGCTTCAAGCGAGGCAGTACGAATCCACCACAGGATCGGCAGGTATCGAGCACGGTAAAGAACCTGATATGAGTCAGGCGCGTCGTCGCCATATCCTCTTTCAGCACGGTTGCGATCAATCGCTCCGCATCAAGGTCACGGCTGAAATCCCGAATCACAGTGCGAGCGGCATCCCTGACCACCGGCAGGCTGGTAAAGCGGGGATCAGGCTGGCGGCTTGCCATTCGGGCACGGGCATCGCGGAATATGACCCCGTCAAAGATCTGCTCGGTCGTTTCAGCAGAATCGATCCGTAATTTAAGGCCTCTGGCTTTCTCTCCACCAGAAAGCGCGTAATACACGACCCGCTCCCCGGACTCGGTATAAACCTGGGCAAAGGAAAGATTGGCACCCTTGATCTGGCTCAGAATCGCTTTGGTAGCCTTGGGGGTAATGATGCTCTGCATATTCAGCTCTACCCATTTGCCTTTCGAGCCCGCTACCGGCAAAAGCCTGTTGAGAACTTCCAGGATATGCTGCTTTTCAGGCACGCTTCTCTGGGCAATCTTCATGAAGTCGGGAATGCACTGTTTGGCAAGTTCCACGAATTTCTTCTGGATTTCTTCGCCTGCAAGAATCTCACTGGCAAACCCCAGAAGTGCATTTTCCTGCCCATTGGCAATACACCACCGCGCATAGTCATCATAAGAAGCGATCTGCGGGGTCCAGGAAACTTTCCACGCATCCCGTTCAGACTCATCGAGCAGATCAAAGAGCAGACGTGCGATATTTTCCCGATCCGTCTCTATATTCGGACGCTCCCGCACCAATCGGTATTTCTCCGATACCCGGATGAACTCATTGATCTCGTCGACATCAGTAACGCGAGCGAACTTCAACTCAATGCGATTACTGGTGGGGGCTCGGGTCTTATAGAACGCACCCGTGTCAGGCTCGACGAAAATCCACTCTTTATCCGCAAGGTTGAGGCGCATACCGCGCAAGGCCCGAGTATCGCTGACCCCTTGGGCTATGGCCCCGAATTCAATAACCGGGGCAAACTCATAAACGAAGGCAGTATCTTCGGGGGCGTAATTTGGAGGTACACCCAATTTACCCTCAGCCGACAAGATCCCATCCAGCTCCGGCAGGTATACCGGTGCTTCAGGTAATGAGAAAAGCTCCCGCTCCTCCTCGGAAAGAGGCACGACCACTTTGCCTGCCGGTGCCGGTGCCTGCGCCGAAGTCGATGGCCCTGCTTCAGACGACTCGGCCCATTTGCAAAACTTCCCTTCATAGACAAAGACATCGAGGCTTTGCGAGGTTTCTCCAGCGCCTGTGGTCAGTGTGGCCAGAGTGAACTCACGGGCATCCATGGCATGGCTCGGGTATTTGCCGGTTCGCTTGGGAGAGGTTGACCCCGGCCTCAAGGGCTCTGGCGTCGGTGTTACCAGCTTTACACCTGTCGCGCAGGGCACCGACTCCAGGTTGCGACGAGGCCTGCACAGGTTTTCGATTTCACTCAGCCAGTCTGCATGGGAGGAGAGCTTGCTGGCCGCAAGCTTGCGCATCGCAGCATCCGTAGCGCCAGCATTCAGATGATAAACCTCGCCATCGACCAGAATATCGAACACACCCTCCTCTCTTTCGATGACCTGTACAGCATAGTTTGGGGCAATACGCAGTTCAGAAAAGCCACCCACCTGCGACGTCACCGGCAACACGACCGGATAGTGGCCTGGGCCAATGCCCTCGTCGGCGGACGATATTGAAAACTCCAGCGGACGGTTTTTTGAAACAGATGTCAGCCTTTTCCCGAACACTGCATCGGACTCAGGATCGAGCAACCTGAAATCCGGCTCCTGCAGGGTCCCGACATTACGCACGACCACGTCGGACCGGCCATCGACAACAGCCCGCTTATCCTGTGCTTTAACCTTGGGGCGCCAAGGGTGCTCCGCGCTGTCCGCGATTCGGTACATGCCCTTGTCGAGGGTGATTCCGCTTTCCAGAAAGGCTTGCGAAGCAAAGACCTTTTTCAGTGAAGGCACTTGCTCCAGCAGTCTCGACCATCCAAGCCTGCCAACCTTCAGTGCGAACTTGCCCACATCGCGCACGACAAACAATGCACTTTGCTCTGCCAGCCCTGCGACCAGACGGGCCACCGCTTTACCCGTCAGCTTAAACACTGACAGAACGCTCATCTCACCGGCCTTCATGACAATCCTGGCCGTAGAGCCGGCGAATTGACCGGCCGGAATCAGTGCAAAAGCCACCTCCATCACACACCCGACGATGACACCGGCAGAATGCTCACCATGGGCCAGATCAGTGGCACAGCCATAGAAAGGAATGAGCAGACGGGCCGTGATGTCGGCATATTCGCGCTCTTTGGCCCACAGTTGCTCCCACTGGGTAACATGTTCATGTTCAACCCTGCTTCCCTCCAGAAAACGGGTAAACAAATGGCTCGCAGCAACCAGTACAAAGGCTTCGAGCCTGGCCTGCTCACTACCTCCGGGCAGATGAATGAGTTCAGCGCAAGGAACCAGCACTCCCTGACGGGGATGATGGTAAACAGCCGAGGAACGTGAGGCAGTCCCCTTCAGATAAGCATCGCCATCCAAGGGCAATAATGGCGTGACCAGCGCCTTGGCAGCCTTGGCGGCATTGCGCTCTCTCTTCTCGACGGTTTCTACGATATTTCCGCTGAAGCCTCTGTCAGGCTCGATCTTGTACTGGAAACGCTGAGCGACTTTACGGACCACACCGCCAGCCGGGATCAACTCATAGAAAACCTCTTCGGCCTTATGATCGTGGAAATCAGCTCGATGATCGCCCGGCTGGCAACGAACGAAAAGCCCGTGAACACCCTCTTCTGCACCAAACGCCACACGGCTCACTTCGCAGGTCGAGTTCAGCAGTGCTGTGCGATCTGTAACCTGCATCTCGGCCAGCAACCGGGCCATGACCCTGGCTTCAGCACGGGTCAGCTCTCGCTGGAATGAGTCGAACGCGCTGGCGTAGGCCTCGGGAATCGTCGGTTTGCCCTTTATATACGCCTCTCCCATCATCACCAGCTCCAGCACGGAAGCCTGCGGACGCCCGGCAGCCAGCAAGCGATCGATAGAGTAGGAATTCGCGATTGTGAAACCGTGCTCCTGCAGGATTGGCCAGCCGTGAACCTTGATGGAGAGCGGCCAGATCCGGCGATCGACATTTGCCTCGGTCAGCATTTGCTCGGCAAGACGCTTGCGATCCGGCGGCCTGGCGCTCAGCAAATCATTCAGCTCAGAGGCATGCAGTTCCTGCTGTGCCTTGAAGTAGCTCAGGGCCTGGCTGATTTGCGCAGCGCTTGCCTGATCCAGATTGTCAGCACCCGACCATTCAATACCGCCATGGGCAATGGCATATCGCAGAGCCGGAATAGCCAGCGTTCTTGCCCACAGGGCATGGACATTGGCATCGCTTGATTGGGTCAGCTCTGCGCTGATCCCGACCAGAGCATCATATTGGGGCGCAAGGGAATGGCCCGGCCGCATGCTTTCAAGCAGAGCAACGCCATGGATCAAAGCCACGCTTTGCAGAGATCGCCCGTATTGAAGGTGATCGGGGACGCCTTCCACCAACAACTCAGGCATCGCCTCGCGCACCAGCAGGTAAAAAAGCATCTCAAGGACGGGGGGTGACACGCCGGGCTGGCGCGCCTTGATATCGGCCCGGACCTTTGCGCAAAGCTGCACATGGCTGTATTCACAGACCCACGCACCGCGAAGTGTCTTTGCCAGTGGCTCGGTAAAAGTCCGGGTTGCACCAAGGAAGTAATCGACCACGGCACGGCCCGCCAGCGCCTGAGTCACCAGAGGCGAGGCCTGTTCGTGTGTCAGGGCTCCGTACCACTGCATGCTGTTGAGCAGCGGAGCAAAGATGGATTTGAAGCGGGCGGTCTGGATCAGCGCATGCCAGGTTTGCGAAGGCCTCCAGCGCAGGACCCGTGCATCGCCATCCAGCCTGCACAACAAGCCAATACCCAGTTGCTGAAACAGATCGTCGACATTGTGCACTGTGCTCCAGGTGTCCAGAGGTGAGACATGCTCATTCAGTCCACGGCAGGTTGGCAGTGAATCGTCCAGTACACGACTCGATTGCAACTGCGACTGCAACAGCAGTGCGGCCAGTGCGATGGCTGACTCGAACGCCAGGCCTGAATATTTGCAGTGCAACTCGGTCCCCAGCGAGAGCGCACGCATGCCGGGCGCCCCCTTCGCATTGGCGATGGCCAGGGACAACCAGGCTTCGTCATCGGGGTTAGCGGCATAAGCCACCACCTTGCGATAAAACTCGGCACGGCTGGCGGAGGGTGTAGGCGTCAGGAAGTCGAGCTGCAAACCTTCACACGGCGAAGCAATCTGCGAACCCGCTTTCAGATAGAACTCAAGCAGCCACCATACTTCGATCGTTGCCAGCTTCTCTTCAATCGCAGCCCATAAAGCTCTGTCGCGGTATTCGCCAGGCGGGATCAGTGCCGCGATGACGTCACAACACACACTCAACGCGCGCCGGGCCTTCTCGCCTCTTGATGCAGAGATGCCGTTATAAAGTGAGCGCCCGGAACTGCGCGCTATCCACTCCCCGACAGACATCAAGCGAGCCCCACGCTTGAACTGCACCATCCACAGACGCAGGTCTTCTGGCACGGATGTTAATAACCTGCCCAGTTCGGGATAGTCCTTGAGGCTAAGTACAACATCCGCGCTCTTGTAAGAGCGAAGTCCATACAAGTAATCCTCTAGCTGCGCCCTGGCCGTGTCGGTAGTGACCGTGGACTCATCGAGCCAGGCAATTCGTGCAAAAAACTGATGCACCTGCCAGGGCGTTACCTCAGACAGAGGCGTCTCCATTGCATCGGCGTACAGCTTCCAGGCCTTTTCGCTTTGGTAGACCAGAAACAGCTTCTGCCCCTGCGGCGACTTCGGGTGCGCAGGGCTGCTATTCGAGAAGCTCGTATTCCCGCCAAGCAAGTGCTGAAGGACGAGCCTGGCAACCCGAAAATGCTCATCGGGCAAAGCCTCGGCATCGACCATATAGTGTTCGGCAGGATCGACGCCCAGGGCTTGATGGATATTGAAGAACAATCGGCAGGAGCTGATGGTTTGAATATTCAGCGGTTGAATTGCGGTAAGCGTCATTTGGGTAGTCTCGTATGCATATGTCATGCGGCGAGACAAACTGAATAGGCAACAACCAGCCTCCGGAACCGGAAAGCTCGTATTTATTGCGCAGGAAAAGTCTGAAACAGAGGGGAGTTCATTCGCGGGAGATTATAGATATGGGGGGTCTGGAAGACCGTCTCGCGGATAAATCCGCTCCTACCGCAGGAGCGAATTCATTCGCGAAGGGATCAAGATGCGCTGTCTGGAACACCGTCTTCGCGGACAAGTCCGCTCCTACTGTAGGAGCGAATTCATTCGCGAAGGGATCAAGATGAGCCGTCTGGAACAACGTCTTCGCGGACAAGTCCGCTCCTACCGTAGGAGCGAATTCATTCGCGAAGGGATCAGCAATCAGGCACCTGGAACGAAGTGCTTCTGGGCTGTGCCGCGGGCGATCAGGCGCGACAGATAGTCGAGCTTCTGTGCATCCTGGTCCACGAAGCGGAAGGTCACTTGCAGCCATTCGCTGTCAGGTTTCTGCTCGAAGGCCACAACGGCATGCAGGTAGCCGTTCAAACGCGCCACTTCATTGCTCTCGCCCTGTTCAAGGTCCAGAACGGCGCTGTCGAGAATCTGCGGCAGTGCGTCGGTGCGACGAATCAGCAACAGGGCTTCCTTCAGGCTCAGGGTCTTGATGACGCATGGCTGATTACCGTTTGGCAGGCGCAACTGGCCTTGCCCACGTCCTGCCGGCTCGGCGGCCTTGGCAGCTACGGGCGGAGCCTTGGCGATACCGGCCGATGCCTGGGCAGGCGCTCCACCGCGGACCACTTCGGCCTTGCCGCCGGTCAATGCGCTCAAGGAGTCATTGAGAGGCGAGTTCATGCGCGCCGGAGCACCGGACATCACCTGATCAAGCTTGCCCACCTTGGCCAGGGCTTTCTTGACCTTGGTCAGCAACTGCTCGTTGGTGAACGGCTTGCCGACGAAATCGGTTACGCCAGCCTGAATGGCCTGGACAACGTTTTCCTTGTCACCACGGCTGGTCACCATGATGAATGGAACGGTCTTGAGGTAACTGTCTTGCTCGCGGCACCAGGCCAACAGCTCCAGGCCCGACATTTCCGGCATTTCCCAGTCGCAGAGAATCAGATCGAAGGTCTCACGAACCAGCAATGCCTGGGCCTTACGCCCGTTGACCGCGTCCTCGGTATGAATACCGGGGAAATAATTGCGCAGCCCTTTTTTTACCAAGTCGCGGATGAAAGTCGCGTCATCCACCACTAATACACTGACTTTACTCATCTACGCTCCTGCGGGCGTGTTCACCTTGAAGGTGAATTGCGGTGTGCCAACACGCCCTTTGTTTCGGCAAGCATAGCGTTGACTGGTAGCCAACTGCCATATTGAATGAGACTGCGCCAGCATTTCAGATACGCGGGCGGATGCAGATATTAATCCCCTGAACGAAAAACGCCCAGCGCATGCTGGGCGTTTTTTTCGCAGGCAATCTTAATTATCGTCAGCCTTACCCGGAACATTAGAGGTTTCGCTCACGATGCCCTGTACTTCTTCTTTCATGCGCTTGAGACCCATGTGGCGAACATCCGTGCCACGCACCAGATAAATCACCAGCTCGGAAATATTGCGGGCGTGGTCGCCGATACGCTCCAGCGAACGCAGGACCCAGATCACGTTCAGTACACGGGAGATCGAGCGCGGATCTTCCATCATGTAGGTCGCCAGCTCACGCAGCGCAGTCTTGTATTCCCGGTCGATGACTTTGTCGTACTGGGCGACGGACAAGGCCAGTTCGGCGTCGAAACGAGCGAACGAGTCCAGCGCATCACGCACCATGTTACGCACCTGGTCGCCGATATGACGCACTTCGACATAACCACGCGGAGACTCGCCTTCTTCGCACAACTGGATGGCACGACGCGCAATCTTGGTCGCTTCATCACCGATACGCTCCAGATCGATGACCGACTTGGAGATACTGATGATCAGACGCAAGTCAGAAGCCGCCGGCTGCCGACGAGCGAGAATGCGCAGGCATTCCTCGTCGATATTGCGCTCCATCTGATTGATCCGGTCATCGACTTCGCGAACCCGCTGAGCCAGACCCGAGTCGGCTTCGATCAAGGCGGTAACGGCATCGTTGACCTGCTTCTCGACCAGGCCACCCATTTCTAGCAAATGGCTGCGAACTTCTTCGAGTTCGGCATTGAACTGTTGGGAGATGTGATGTGTATGGCTGTCTTTGTGGATCATGCTGGGTGTCCTTGGAACGTCCGGTTAATTGCGAAAACGCAGCGGTGGTTCAGGGCTGACGAAGCACGTCCTAGCCGTAACGACCGGTGATGTAGTCTTCTGTCTGTTTTTTGGTCGGATTGGTGAACAATGTATCCGTATCACCGAACTCGACGAGTTTGCCCATGTGCATAAAAGCGGTGTAATCCGAGACCCGTGCCGCCTGCTGCATGTTGTGGGTAACGATCACAATGGTGTATTTCGATTTCAGTTCGTAGATCAGTTCTTCAACTTTCAGCGTCGAAATCGGATCGAGCGCCGAACAGGGTTCGTCGAGCAGCAGGACTTCCGGCTCCACGGCGATAGTGCGGGCAATCACCAGCCGCTGCTGCTGACCGCCGGACAGACCAAGCGCCGATTCATGCAGCCGGTCCTTGACCTCATCCCACAAGGCTGCACCTTTGAGTGCCCACTCGACAGCCTCATCGAGTACGCGCTTCTTGTTGATCCCTTGAAGGCGCAGCCCGTAGACCACGTTCTCGTAGATCGTCTTGGGAAACGGGTTCGGCTTCTGGAACACCATGCCGACGCGACGGCGCAGCTCGGCGACTTCCTCGCCCTTGCTGTAGATGTTGTGACCATAGAGGTTGATGGCACCTTCCACCCGGCAACCGTCGACCAGATCGTTCATGCGATTGAAGGTGCGCAACAGCGTCGACTTGCCACAACCGGACGGGCCGATGAAGGACGTCACCTTCTGCTTGGGGATATTCAGGCTGACGTCGAACAGAGCCTGCTTTTCACTGTAAAACAGGTTCAGACCCGGCACTTCAATCGCCACGATTTCATCGGCCAGGTGCAAGCCCGACTTGTTACGCCCCAGGGCCGACATATTGACGCCGTGGTTTGAGCCTTCGTGTTGCATGGATTGCTCCTGTGCGAACTTTTCGCATCATCGAACCGCCCAGCCTGTGCGGGGTGGTACTTTCGGATCAGTTGTCGAGCGCCTTGTACTTCTCGCGCAAATGGTTACGAATGGCGACCGCCGACAAATTGAGCAAGGCGATCACCAGCACCAGCAGCAAGGCCGTGGCATACACCAGCGGGCGTGCAGCCTCGACATTGGGGCTCTGGAAGCCCACGTCATAAATATGGAAGCCCAAGTGCATGATCTTCTGGTCCAGATGCAGATAGGGGTAATTCCCGTCCAGCGGCAACGACGGCGCCAGCTTGACCACCCCCACCAGCATCAATGGCGCGACCTCGCCTGCGGCACGGGCCACGGCCAGGATCAGGCCGGTCATCATCGCCGGGCTAGCCATGGGCAAAACGATTTTCCACAGGGTTTCGGCCTTGGTCGCACCCAACGCCAGCGAACCTTCACGCAGGCTCAAGGGGATGCGCGCCAGACCTTCTTCGGTGGCAACGATCACCACCGGCACCGCCAGCAGCGCCAGGGTCAGCGATGCCCATAACAGACCAGGCGTGCCGAAGGTCGGCGCGGGTAGCGCTTCAGGGAAGAACAGGTGGTCCAGAGAACCGCCCAGCACATAGACAAAAAAGCCCAGGCCAAACACGCCATAGACAATGGCCGGCACACCGGCCAGATTGTTCACGGCAATGCGGATCAAGCGTGTGACCGTACCCTGGCGCGCATATTCACGCAGATAGACCGCCGCCAGCACGCCGAACGGGGTCACGATCACGGCCATGATCAGCGTCATCATCACCGTGCCGAAAATGGCCGGGAAAATACCGCCTTCGGTGTTGGCTTCACGGGGGTCTTCGCTCAGGAACTCCCAGAGTTTCTTGAAGTAGAAACCGATCTTGGTGAAGAACCCCATGGCATTGGGCTGATAGGCATGCACCACTTTGCCCAGGCTGATCTCGACTTCTTTGCCGTTGGCATCGCGGGCTGTCAGGCTGTCACGGTCGAAAGCCTGATGCAGGCCGCCAAGCCGCTCTTCGATCACTTTGTAGCGGGCATCCAGTTCAGCCCGCTCGGCCGCCATGTCCGCCTGGGCAGTCGCGTCGAGCCGGCCTTCCAGCTCCAGCTTGCGGGCCTGAAGGCGCAGACGCTCGATACCGTGGTTGATGGCGCCAATATCTTTCTTTTCCAGGCTGTAAAGCTCGTCGGCCAGCTTCGCGACCCGTTTGATGCGCTCTTGCAACATCGGCCAGGCCGCTTCGCCTTCGGCCACAACAGTGCCGTTTTCCTTGACGTTGACCAGATAGCCATAGAAGTTGCCCCACTCACGACGCTCCAGTGTCATCAGTTCGGCAGGCAGGCTTTGCCTCGTCAGCCATTCGCCGACCACCCAGGTGAAATCGCTGGGGTTCACGTCACGGTTACCAACCTTGAACAACTCGCGGGTCATGAACTCGGGGCCGTTTTCCGGCACCGGCAAGCCAGCACCTTTGAGACGCGCGCGAGGCACCTGCTCCTGCTCGACCAGTTCACCGATCAATACATGCGGTGGCTGATCGGGGACATCGTATTGCGCATACACCAGATCCGCAGGCCAGAAGTGCCCAAGACCACGCACGGCAATCACGGCCAGCAGACCGATCGTCATGATGACCGCGATGGAAACAGCGCCCGCACTCAGCCAGACGCCTGGGGCGCCGCTTTTGAACCAGCTCTTGAGAGAGTCCCGTTTCACTAAGTTCTGCCTTCCTTAAAGCGACGAGTATTTCTTGCGCAGACGCTGACGGATCAGCTCTGCCAGGGTGTTCATGACAAAGGTGAACACCAGCAGCACCAACGCTGCCAGGAACAGCACGCGATAGTGGCTGCCCCCGACTTCAGATTCCGGCATTTCCACGGCCACGTTGGCCGCCAGGGTTCGCATGCCCTCGAACAGATTCATGTCCATGATCGGCGTGTTCCCCGTGGCCATCAGCACGATCATGGTTTCACCCACAGCGCGCCCCATGCCGATCATCAGCGCCGAGAAGATGCCGGGGCTGGCGGTCAGGATCACCACGCGAGTCAGGGTCTGCCAGGGCGTCGCGCCCAGGGCCAGCGAACCCAGGGTCAGGCTGCGCGGCACACTGAAGACGGCGTCTTCGGCAATCGAATAAATATTGGGAATGACTGCAAACCCCATGGCGATACCGACGACCAGTGCATTGCGCTGATCGTAGGTGATGCCCAGGTCATTGCTGATCCACATGCGCATGTCGCCGCCGAAGAACCAGTTCTCCAGATGCGGGCTCATGCTCAGGGAAAACCAGCCCACCAGCAGCACGACCGGCAGCAGAATGGCGCTCTCCCAACCATCGGGCACCCGCAGACGAATCGACTCGGGCAAGCGGGTCCACAGGAAACCCGCCAGCAGGATGCCGATGGGCGTCAACAGCAGCAGGCTGAAGATGCCAGGCAAGTGGCCTTCCAGATACGGCGCCAGGAACAACCCGGCGAAGAAACCGAGGATCACCGTCGGCATCGCTTCCATCAGTTCGATGACCGGCTTGACCTTGCGGCGCATGCCCGGAGCCATGAAGTAAGCGGTATAGATCGCAGCAGCAATGGCCAGCGGTGCGGCCAGGATCATTGCGTAAAACGCGGCTTTCAGCGTGCCATAGGTCAGCGGCGCGAGGCTCAGCTTAGGCTCGAAATCACTGTTGGAAGCCGTGGACTGCCAGACATACTGAGGCGCATCGTAGTTTTCATACCAGACCTTGCCCCACAGCGAACTCCAGGACACTTCCGGGTGCGGGTTATCCAGGGTCATGGGCAGCAACATGCCTGAGCTCTCGACCAGAATCTGGTTGGCCCGTGGCGACAACGCCAGGATTCCCGAACCTTCGACCACCTGATCGACCAGCAGGGTCCGGTGTGCCGTACTGTGGAACACACCCAGCTTGCCCGAAGCATCAAGCGCGATGAAACCCTTGCGACGTTGCTCGGCCCTGATCTGAACGATCGGCGCGTTGCTCATCTTGAAGTCACGAACGCGCATGAAGCGCTGCTCGCCATCGGTATCACGGGCCATGAACCACTGGCTCATGCCGCCCTTGGAGTTACCGATGATCAACGAAATGCCGCCCACCAGCTGGGAGCTGGCTGTGATTTCCGCGTTACCGTCTTCCAGCAGCTTATAGCGGCCATTGAGGGTGCGGTCACGCAGGCTGAACACGTCGGCCTGGGCACGACCATTGATCACATACAGCCATTGCTGACGAGGATCGATGTAGATGGCTTTGACGGCAGCGGACATCTGCGGCAGATCGATGCGGCTCTGCTCGCGGGTCATCTCGCCCGTCATCATGTTTTCTGTCTGCTCAAGCGCCAGAACATGCAACTGGGTTCCGGTGGAGCCCGCAATCTTTAGGTTGTCACCACTGGCACTGACGGTGACGTACTCAACCGCTCGGCCCTGATCGTCCAGCACCAACGGGGTTTCACCGTAAGGCCAGGCAATGCTCGGCGTGATGGTCTTTTTGTTGTCAGGATAGGTGGTCTGATAGGCGTGCTTGAAGATCAGCACCTGGCCGTTGGACAGACCCAGTGCAATCAGCGGCGCGCCGGGCTGGTCCTTGCCGATGGACGCAACGCTCACACCGGCAGGCAGCGGCAGGCTGATGCGTTGCAGCTCGCTGCCGTCCTTGATATCGAAGAAGATCACTTCACCCTTGTCGGAAACCCGCATCCCGATCTGGTTCTGTTCTTCGATGGCAATCATCAGCGGCTTGCCGGCGTCCTGCATCCAGGTAGCGTTCAGAGGCGTCTTCACGCTCAGGCTGGCACCCTTGAAAAGCGGCGCGACGACATAGGCGAGATAGAAAAAGATCAGGGTGATGGCGGCGAGCACGGCAAGGCCACCGATGGCGACATACCAGCGGGTCAGGCGATCCTTGAAGGCACGAACACGGCGCTTTCGCTGCATCTCGGGCGTATTGAAATCAATACGCTGTGGAGGTGAACTCTGATTCATTCTCGATTTAGCCAGATCATTCATGCGCGCACACCGTAACGGCTCTGTATGACAAAAACATTACAGCAAGGTGACGCAAAAAAGCCCGCCACCCAGGAAAACCGGCAGCGGGCTGTTCAATGGGTTGCGAGGCCAATCCTTCAGCCTCTCTTCGTGTTGCTGTTACTTGGAAGCGACACCCGAGGCACCTTGCAGGCCCAGATCAGTCAGTGCCTTTTCGACGACACGGGACGGCAATGGAATGTACCCGTCCTTCATCACCACTTCCTGGCCCTGTCTTGACAGTACCAGCTTCAGAAATTCGGCCTCCAGCGGAGCCAGAGGCTTGTTCGGTGCCTTGTTCACATAAACGTAGAGGAAACGCGACAGCGGATAAGTGCCGTTCAAGGCGTTGGCTTCATTGTCCTCGACAAACTCTGCGCCTTCTTTCTTGGCCAGAGGCACAGTCTTGACGCTGGAAGTCTTGTAGCCGATACCCGAGTAACCAATGCCGTTCAGCGAACTGCTGATGGAGCTGACGACCGAAGCCGAGCCAGGCTGCTCGTTGACGTTGGCCTTGAAGTCGCCTTTGCACAGCGCCTCTTCCTTGAAGTAGCCATAAGTGCCGGATACGGAATTACGGCCAAACAACTGGATCGGCTTGCTCGCCAGGTCGCCGGTCACACCGACATCACCCCAGGTCTTGGCATCAGCCTTGGCACCGCACAGGCGGGTTACGGAAAAAATCGCGTCCACTTGCTGCATGGTCAGGCCTTTGACCGGGTTGTCCTTGTGAACAAATACGGCCAGGGCATCCACAGCCACCGGAATGGCGGTCGGCTTGTAGCCGTGCTTGAGTTCAAAGGCCGACAGTTCACCGTCTTTCATCTTGCGGCTCATCGGCCCCAGGTTGGCCGTGCCTTCCGTCAGGGCTGGCGGCGCAGTCGATGAACCGGCAGCCTGAATCTGGATATTCACGCTTGGGTATTCTTTCTTGTAGGCCTCGGCCCACAAGGTCATCAGGTTTGCCAGAGTGTCGGACCCCACACTCGACAGATTCCCGGACACACCCGTTGTCTTGGCGTAAGGCTTGATCGCAGGGTCAACAGCAGCAAAGGAATTGGCCGCCGCAACTCCAGCGGCAACGAATGTCAGTGCGGTCATCAAGCTCTTGAGTGTCATGCCTTGCGCTCCTGCAGGGTATGTAGAGGGTCTTTGACCGTCCATCATTGGTTGGTCGTATGAACACTCTATGAATTGATTGTGACAATAAGATGAAAAGGCCGCCCCCCTTTCGGGATGGCAGCCTTTATCGATGCCTCATACAAGACAAAATGCTTCAGCGGGAGGCGATCACCGCTTCCGGGCGATCAGATAGAGACCCAGCGCCATACCCAGACCACTCAAGGCCGCCACATACCAGGCCGGCGCCATCGGGCTGGTCTTGAGCATGAGCGTCACGACCATCGGGGTCAGGCCGCCGAAAATCGCATAGGCCACGTTGTAGGAGAACGACAGCCCCGAGAAACGCACCACAGGCGGGAACGCCTTGACCATCACGTACGGCACTGCGCCGATGGTACCGACGAACAGACCGGTCACGGCATACAACGGGAACAGCCAGTCCGGGTGTGCGGCCAGCATGTGATAGAAGGTCCAGGAACTGAGCAACAGACCTGTGCTGCCCAGCAGCAATACCAGACCCGCACCGATACGATCCGCAAGCGCACCCGCGCCAATGCAACCCAGGCTCAAAAGAACGATAGCCAGGCTGTTGGCCTTCAAGGCAGTGGCTGCCGTGAAGTCGTACTTGGTTTGCAGCAGAGTCGGTGTCATCAGGATCACGACGATGATCCCGGCCGACAGCAGCCAGGTCAGCAGCATCGACAGAACGACCGCACCACGGTGGTCACGCAATACGCCCTTGAGCGGCAACTCTTCGGCCAGTGCCTTGCGTTGTTGCAGCTCGGCGAACACCGGGGTTTCGTGCAGCAGACGACGCAGGTAGACCGACATCAGGCCGAATACACCGCCCAGCAGGAAAGGAATCCGCCATGCGTAGTCCGAAACCTCGACAGGGGTGTAGATGCTGTTGATCACGGTTGCGACCAGCGAGCCGATCAGGATGCCCGCCGTCAGGCCGGCAGTCAGCGTGCCACAGGCATAACCGACATAGCGGGCCGGAACGTGCTCGGACACGAATACCCAGGCACCCGGCACTTCACCGCCGATGGCCGCGCCCTGAATGACGCGCATCAACAGCAGCAGGATCGGAGCCCACATGCCGATCTGGGCATAGGTTGGCAGCAGACCCATGATCAGGGTCGGCACGGCCATCATGAAAATGCTCAGGGTGAACATCTTCTTGCGACCCAGCAGGTCACCGAAGTGCGCCATGATGATGCCGCCCAGCGGTCTTGCCAGATAACCGGCGGCAAAAATGCCGAAGGTCTGCATCATGCGCAACCAGTCGGGCATGTCCGCAGGGAAGAACAGCTTCCCGACAACGGCCGCGAAGAAGACGAAAATGATGAAGTCGTAAAACTCCAGCGCCCCACCCAGGGCTGAAAGCGACAAGGTTTTGTAATCGCTGCGGGTCAAGGGCCGCGCTGACTTCGCGGAATCTAACGGTACGGATGACATGACAAGGCTTCTCTTTGGGCTTTTCTTTGAATGAGCGAACGACAGCTACGCTGGCTGCGGCGGGGTGGCGTGCAGAAGCGATTGTCCGGGGCAATTGTGCAGATAGGCACCAAAATTGCGTGTACAGGCAGTCTTGTCACCTGTAAGGGTCAGGCAAGATAGCAAATTGTTTCAAAAAACACCTAGCGAGAAGCTGCATCAGGTAAAAAGAAAGCCGAATGGTCGTCGTATGGGGCAACGCCCGATATACTCGCAAACCGTCAAGCGCACTGGGAATCTGTGCAAAAACCTCTTTAGCCAGCGGCTTTCGCAGAGTTTCCCTTTTAGGGCCATACGCCAACCGAACATACAATGTTCACCTGCGTAGTTTTGAATGGCGCCTGTCAACCGCGGTAAAAACACTGAGAGTCATGGGTCAGAGGCACCCCAGGCATGATTGAGCTCGAACAAGAAGATCCAACCCCACAAGGCGACCTTGCCTTGCAAATTACGGCTCTGCCCCGTGAAACCAATGGTTTCGGCGATATTTTCGGCGGCTGGCTTGTTTCACAGATGGACCTGGCAGGCACCGCCATGGCCAGCAAGATCGCCGGGGGTCGCGTGGCGACCGTTGCGATCGACCGCATGGCATTCCTGGTTCCGGTCGCCGTTGGGGAACAGCTTTCCTTCTATACCCGCACACTGGAAGTCGGCCGCACCTCGATCAAGATGATGGTCGAAGTCTGGAGTGATGACCCGTTAAGCAGCGAATGGCGCAAGGTCACCGAAGCCGTCTTCGTCTTCGTGGCCATCGACAGCAGCGGCCGTACACGCTCGGTCCCGGCACGACGGTAAATTGTCGTTCGGGCAAAGACCGGCCGGTTAAGGCTAAACTCATCGACCTTGAAGCAGTCTATTTCTGTCACGGTCCTTGAGTGAGAACTTCGCATGCCAACACCGCAGGTTGAATCCGTAAAGTACGACGAGCTGAATTGCTGGCGTATCCGTCATGGTGATGCAGAGCTGCTGGTTGCCCAGCAAGGCGCGCATATCCTCAGTTATCAGGTCGCCGGGCAAGAGCCCCTGGTCTGGCTGAATGACGGTGCGCAATTCAAGCAAGGCAAGCCGATTCGTGCCGGCATTCCGATTTGCTGGCCATGGTTCGGCAGCCTGGAGCGCAACCCGCAAAGCGTGCAGGCCATGCGCCAGAGCAGCGAGCCTGCAAAGGCCCACGGAGAAGTCCGGACTCTGGACTGGGAACTGCTGGGGATTGGCGAAGATGGCGATGCGCTGCTGGTGGAATTTGTCCTGCCGCAGGCCGAAGGCCATTTACCTGGCTGGCCGCACAACGTAGCCCTGAAACTCAGCATCCGCCTGGACCACGCACTCAATGTCAGCCTGGTCAGCTATAACAGCGGGACCGAAGCCGTCAGCTTCAGTCAGGCCTTGCACACCTACTTCGCTGTCAGCGATGTACACCAGATCAGCATTCAAGGGCTCGATGGCCTGCGCTATATCGAAACCCTGGAAAACTGGGAAGAACGCCAGCAGAGCGGCGACCTGACATTCAGCGGCGAAACCGACCGCATCTACCAGGACACGCCCCCGCTGCTCAGCATTGTCGATCCAGAGTGGAAACGCCGGATTCTCATCCAGACCAGCGGCTCGAAGTCTGCTGTCCTGTGGAACCCGTGGATCGAAAAGACCAGCAAACTCGCCGATATGAAGCCCGATGGCTGGCAGCGCATGGTCTGTGTCGAAACCGCCAACGTGCTGGACGATATCGTGACCCTGGCCCCGCAGGACATGCATGTCCTGGGGATCAGCATCTGGAGTGAAGCGCTCTAATCAGCTTTTATGGAAATAAAACTCGGCGAGCGGTGATCAGGCAAGGCGAAAACAGGCGAGGAACGGTCGGAGTCGCGCTCGACTTTACTGGCTGTAAATGAGCATTGCGATGGGGGCGCCCAGCCCGGACTCGCGCACGAGCCTGTTTTCAACGCAGCATGATCGCCGCGCAGCCAGTTTTCGGCCTTAAAGGTCCGAGTCGACCACGACTCGGACCTTGGATGCATCCATCGCATAGGCCGCATCGGCCAGATCGTTACTGACCTTCTCAATCTTCAGCGTACCCACTACCCACAAAGGTGTGTAGATATCATCCAGTTTCAGGCCTTTGGGGTAACGAACCAGCACCAGTTGGTTTGGAGGCGGTGGCGGCACATGGATGCAGGCACCTGGATAAGGGACGAGGAAAAATAAAGTGCTATGGCCTTTGGCATCGGTTTCCAGCGGCACCGGATAACCGCCGAGACGGATCGTCTTGCCATTCATGTCGGCCACGGTCCTGGTCGAATACATGACCGCGGGCAGCCCTTTGCTCTGTTTCAAACCACCCTTGCTGTCGAAGGTCCCCATGGCTTCAGGAGAGTTATGGTCGATCTCGGGCATGGCTTCGAGGGCTTTCTGGTCCGACTTGGGCATGAGTTCGAGCCAGTCGGTCTCGGGAATCTCGGCATGTACAAGCCCGGATACCAGTAGCAGGGTCATCAATAGAAAACGACGCATCATAAAGCTCGGCAAAGTGGAAAATACTGCCGCGCATTCTAGCCCTCTGCGCACAGAGGGCCAGATGAAAAATCAGCTCTTCTTTTTAATCATGCCGTAGATAAACAGCAGGATGATTGCACCGACCAGTGCTCCCAGGAAACCAGCGCCCTCGCCCGCCTGATAGATACCCAGCGCCTGACCGCCATAAGTCGCGGCGAGAGAACCGCCGATACCCAGCAGGATTGTCATGATCCAGCCCATGCTGTCATCGCCCGGCTTGAGAAAACGCGCCAGCAGGCCAACGATCAAGCCGATAAAGATGGTTCCGATGATGCCCATGTATTTCCCCTGTCTGTGTTGAACACGCCAAGGCCTGATGGCAGCGTTGGCTTACTGCTATCTGAGAACACGGAGAGAGGATTGGTTCCAGGCCCCTTGAAAACAAAGGGCCGGGAATCAGGAGGCATTCAGTTTTGAATCAACGCCTCGACCAGCTTGACCTGACGGTCCAGCGTCGCACGGTCGCAGCTGCGCACGGTGGCGTGGCCAACCTTGCGACCGGCCTTGAAGGCCTTGCCGTAGTGATGCAGGTGGCAGTCATCAATGGCGATGACCTTGTCCACGGCTGGCACTTCACCGATGAAGTTCAGCATGGCGCTCTCACCGACCTTGGCGGTGGAACCCAATGACAAGCCAGCAACCGCCCGCAGGTGGTTCTCGAACTGGCTGCATTCGGCGCCTTCGGTAGTCCAGTGCCCGGAGTTGTGTACTCGCGGCGCGATTTCATTGGCCTTCAGGCCGCCATCGACTTCAAAGAACTCGAAAGCCAGAACGCCGACGTAATCAAGCTGCTTCAGGATGCGACCGACATAATCTTCGGCCAAAGCCTGCAACGGGTGATCGGTACTGGCGATGGAGATGCGCAGGATGCCGTTTTCGTGGGTATTGTGAACCAGCGGATAGAAGCGTGTTTCACCATCGCGGGCACGCACGGCAATCAACGAAACCTCACCGGTGAACGGAACGAAGCCTTCCAGCAGGCAAGGCACGCTGCCCAGTTCGGCAAAGGTATCGACCACATCGGCAGCTGTACGCAGGACTTTCTGGCCCTTGCCGTCGTAACCCAGGGTACGGGTTTTCAGCACGGCGGGCAGGCCGATGCTGGCGACAGCAGCGTCCAGGTCCGATTGCGACTGGATATCCGCGAACTCGGGCGTCGGAATGCCCAGGTCCTTGAACATGCTTTTCTCGAACCAGCGGTCACGAGCGATGCGCAAGGCCTCGGCGCTCGGATAGACCGGCACGAACTGCGACAGGAAAGCCACGGTTTCGGCTGGCACGCTTTCAAACTCGAACGTCACCAGATCGACCTCATCGGCCAACTGACGCAGGTGATCCAGATCGCCGTAATCGGCTCGCAGATGCTCACCCAACGCGGCAGCGCAAGCATCCGGTGCGGGGTCGAGAAAGGCAAAGTTCATACCCAGTGGCGTACCTGCCAGAGCCAACATGCGGCCCAACTGGCCGCCACCGATTACACCGATCTTCATGGAAAAACCTCAGGCGTGGCGCGGGTCTGGATTATCCAGCACGCTGTCTGTCTGCTCAGTACGGAATTTCTTCAGCACTGCATGGAATTGAGGATGCTTGGCGCCCAGGATACTGGCGGACAACAGAGCGGCGTTGATCGCTCCGGCCTTGCCAATGGCCAGGGTTGCGACAGGAATACCTGCCGGCATCTGCACAATGGACAGCAGGGAGTCGACGCCCGACAGCATCGAGGACTGAACCGGAACGCCAAGCACAGGCAGGTGCGTCTTGGCAGCACACATGCCAGGCAAGTGAGCAGCACCGCCAGCACCGGCGATGATCACTTCGATACCACGGCCTTCGGCTTCTTCAGCGTACTGAAAAAGCAGATCCGGCGTCCGGTGGGCAGACACCACCTTGACTTCATAAGGGATGCCGAGCTTTTCCAGCATATCGGCGGTGTGGCTAAGGGTGGACCAATCGGACTTGGAGCCCATGATCACGCCAACCAGTGCGCTCATCGTCGTGCCTCTCATCGGGCGCCCGCAGGCGCATCAAAAAACAACAAGCCACGCGGGAGGACCGGCGTGGCTTGCTGTACGAATAATGGCCGATTCAACCGGCCAAAGGCCGCGCAGTATACCTCAAAGCGCAAGGATGACAGCCCCCCTGACGACCATCTGCATACGGACCTTGCCGACAGCCTGCAAAGCAGCCCCATGAATGACAAATCTGCTGCAGAAATTCCTACAGAGTGCGTCCGTGCCCTACTACCCCTCTCGAAGTAAAAGCCAACTGACAACCCCTCAACACTTCCTGTTACCTCTTTAACTCACCCACTTGATGAACGACACGTTTCATTCTGGAAAACACTGCAACTCTGTTAATGGATTAACTTATATGAAAATGAATTTCAAAAAACTCTCGGCCCTGCTCGGTGCATTGCTGTTAATAAACTTTCTGTCCGTCTGCGCCAGTGAAGCCCAGGAAAAGCGCCCGTTGTTCCTGTATGTATTCCTGCATGACGACATACCGGCTTCCGAGCGGGCCAACATAAAAAGTGATTACTTTTCATGGATGATCAAGGATCTCGAAAGCTTTACGGGCCGCAGGGTCTATCTCGATATCATCGAGAAAAAATCAGCGCTGAGCGGCTTTCGCTATCAGACCACTGACCTGCAAAGGGGTAAACAGGAATGGGATCGACTCGTGGAACGTCATATTCAGGAAAACAATCTGCCCCTGAACGGAACAACCAAATACCTGCTCTTGACCCGCCACCCCATCAACGAAAAAACACTGGGTTATACCCGCGAGAGGCACTATTCAGCGATAGCCTCCATCAAGACCTATACCACCGCCGCCCATGAGATAGGCCACATGCTGGGCGGAACTCATGAACACTCGGAAGTATTATTCAGGGGTGGCTGGTGGTGTGAAACCAATATAACGCCCACTCGCGAAAAGATAAGGTCCAATTGTTATATCTACAGCGACAGGAACAAGAAGACCATCGCCGAGCATTTGAGCGCATTCCCGTAAGGCCGGGTACTGCCTGCAAGGTCATCCGGCGCGGCGTAGCCTTCATTGGGCAGCGCCGCCCTCCAGCTTGCGCCATAACAATCGGACATTGGCCTTGCGCACCAGGGCGCAGCGGTACAGACGAATCTCCAGCGGGACATGCCAGTGCGGCCCGCCGCACACCACCAGTTCGCCACGCTCCAGCTCGGCCCGCACGCTCAAATGCGGCACCCAGGCGATCCCCAATCCTTCGAGCGCCATGCCTTTCAGGCTGTCGGCCATTGCCGTTTCATAAACCGTGGTGAAACGCAGATTGCGCTGGCGCAGCAACAGATTCACCGAACGCCCCAGAAAGGCACCGGCGCTGTAAGCCAGCAGTGGCACGCTGTTTTCGCCTTCCATATCGAAAAGCGGCTGACCATTGGCGTCCGCAGCGCAGACCGGCAGCATTTCGGTGTGCCCCAGATGCAATGAAGGGAAGATCTCCGCATCCATCTGCAAGGCTGCATCCGGGTCATAGAATGCCAACATCAGGTCACAGCCACCTTCACGCAACGCATGCACCGCATCGCCCACGTTGGTTGCCACCAGCCGGGTCGCAATGTTCAAGCCATCATTGCGCAACTGGGCGATCCAGCGGGGAAAGAATCCAAGCGCCAGAGAGTGCGCCGCCGCCACCTGGATGACTTCGCCCTGCCCGCCTTCAAGATGATGCAGATGGCGAACCACTTCACCCAACTGCTCGACGACCGTGCGCGCCGTCACCAGAAACAACTGCCCGGCTGCCGTCAGTTCGACAGGGGTTCGCGAGCGGTTGACCAGTGTCAGCCCAAGCGCCGACTCCAGGCTGCGGATACGACGGCTGAATGCCGGTTGCGTCACGAAGCGACGCTCAGCCGCCTGGGAAAAACTGCGGGTGGCAGCCAGGGCACTGAAATCTTCCAGCCATTTGCTTTCCAGGTTCATTACGTCCTCCCGGACATTCGGGACATGAATGAAAGAAATTCGGTAGGAACGAATTTATTCGCGAGAGGCCCGCATAACACGAAGAAGATGCATCGCCTTCAATGACGTCTCGCGGATAAATCCGCTACCACTGCGCAACGTCCAGGCAGGACATGCCCCCTTTAACAGGGACATTCACTTTGCACCTGCCAATTCATTCTGCCGCGCAATTTGCCAGATAACGTCGCCTCTGCGACAAAAACAATTACAAGTGCGACATTTTGTCCTGTTTACGTACAAAGAGAAACCCACGTCACATTCACATTATGCCGTTATTGCATAGGGCAGCGTTTAACAGCATTGGTCAATTTCAAGCTAAAACCCCAACATTCGGGGCGTTCCGGCATTGTTGTGCCTTATTTGAGACGATCTCTATCATGTCCTCGCCTGCATCACTGCGCATCGAAAAAGACCTGCTTGGTGTTCTCGAAGTACCTGCTCACGCTTACTACGGTATCCAGACCCTGCGAGCAGTGAACAACTTCCACCTCTCCGGCGTTCCGCTTTCGCACTACCCGAAACTGGTCGTTGGACTGGCAATGGTCAAGCAGGCGGCAGCTGATGCAAACCACACGCTCGGACACCTCAGCGATGCCAAGCACGCTGCCATCAGCGAAGCTTGCGCACGTTTGATTCGCGGCGACTTCCACGATCAGTTCGTCGTCGACATGATCCAGGGCGGCGCTGGCACTTCAACCAACATGAATGCCAACGAAGTCATCGCCAACATCGCTCTTGAAGCCATGGGCTTCGAGAAAGGCGAATACAAGCATCTGCACCCGAACAACGACGTGAACATGGCTCAGTCGACCAACGACGCATACCCGACGGCAATCCGTCTGGGCCTGCTGTTGGGTCATGACGCCATGCTCGCAAGCCTCGAAAGCCTGATCCAGTCTTTCGCAGCCAAAGGCGAAGAATTCAACCACGTACTGAAAATGGGCCGTACCCAGTTGCAGGACGCGGTTCCAATGACCCTGGGTCAGGAATTCCGTGCCTTCGCCACAACCTTGACCGAAGACCTGAACCGCCTGCGCACCCTGGCTCCTGAGCTGCTGACCGAAGTGAACCTGGGCGGTACCGCCATCGGTACCGGCATCAACGCCGACCCTGGCTATCAGAAGCTGGCGGTTGAACGTCTGGCGACCATCAGCGGCCATCCACTGGTTCCAGCCGCCGACCTGATCGAAGCGACTTCCGACATGGGCGCCTTCGTCCTGTTCTCCGGCATGCTCAAGCGTACCGCAGTCAAACTGTCGAAGATCTGCAACGACCTGCGCCTGCTGTCCAGCGGCCCACGCACCGGCATCAATGAAATCAACCTGCCAGCGCGTCAACCAGGCAGCTCGATCATGCCAGGCAAGGTCAACCCGGTCATTCCGGAAGCCGTCAACCAAGTCGCCTTTGAAATCATCGGCAACGACCTGGCCCTGACCATGGCAGCCGAAGGCGGCCAGTTGCAGCTCAACGTCATGGAGCCGCTGATAGCCTACAAGATTTTCGACTCGATCCGCCTGCTGCAACGCGCCATGGACATGCTGCGCGAGCACTGCATCGTCGGTATCACCGCCAACGAACAGCGCTGCCGTGAACTGGTCGAGCACTCGATCGGTCTGGTCACCGCACTGAACCCTTACATCGGTTACGAAAACTCGACCCGTATCGCCCGCATTGCCCTGGAAAGTGGCCGCGGTGTACTGGAACTGGTCCGTGAAGAAGGCTTGCTGGATGACGCGATGCTCAATGACATCCTGCGTCCGGAAAACATGATTGCTCCGCGTCTGGCGCCACTGAAGGCCTGACCGAAAATGCCTTGCGTAACATGCTCACCAGGTTGAGGGCCTAGACACCCCTCACCTTTTGGGGGTCTGGGAGTGATTCTCCAGACCCTTTTTTTTGCCTGCTTGCTGACGACCAATAATAAGGAGTTTGGGCAGCTGAAAACCCCGTTTTTGCTGAGGTCCTGGCAAAGACATTCGTTTCGCACCGCAAATGAAGATTCAGTTACACAACAAAGCGGCTACAGACGTAAAAACTTTGCACCGGTATAGTGCGCCCCCTCAAAAGTAGCGAGGAATAACAAAAATGTTGGAAATGATTAACGACTTCCTCTCGGGAAAGGTCCTCATCGTCCTTATCGTAGGCCTTGGTGGTTACTTCACGATCCGCTCGCGTTTCGTTCAGTTTCGTCACTTCTTTCACATGTTCGCGGTGTTTCGCGACAGCTTGCGTAGCAGCTCGGGTCAACTGAGTTCGTTCCAGGCCCTGATGCTCAGCCTTGCGGGCCGCGTCGGAGCAGGCAACATCGCAGGTGTCGGCCTTGCCGTGACACTGGGCGGTCCAGGCGCAGTGTTCTGGATGTGGGTTACCGCGCTGGTCGGCATGTCCAGCAGCTTCATCGAGTGTTCTCTCGCTCAGCTCTACAAACGCAAGGACTCCGAAGGCCAGTTCCGCGGCGGTCCATCGTTCTACATCCAGCATGGTCTGGGCAAACGCTGGCTGGGTATGGTCATGGCGGTCTTGCTGATCATGACTTTCGGTCTCTCCTTCAACGGCCTGCAATCCCACGCCGTGACCGACTCGCTCAACAGCGCATTCGGCGTAGACCAGATGACCACCGGCATCTGCCTGGTCGTGCTGCTGGGCCTGGCGTTCATCGGTGGCATCAAGCGTATCGCTGCCATTTCCGACCTGCTGGTACCGGTCAAGACCCTGGCCTACATCGCGGTTACCATCTACGTCATCGCCATTCAGATCGACCACGTTCCAGGCATGCTGCTGACCATCGTCAAAAGCGCCTTCGGTCTTGACCCGGTGTTTGGCGGCCTGATCGGCAGCGCAATCGTGATGGGCGTGAAACGTGGCGTCTTCGCCAACGAAGCCGGTCTGGGCAGTGCCCCGAACGTTGCCGCCGTTGCACAGGTCGAGCACCCGGTTGCCCAAGGCGTGGTTCAGGCGTTCAGCGTATTCCTCGACACCTTCCTGATCTGCACCTGCACCGCCTTGCTGATCCTGCTGTCCGGTATCTATGACGTAGGCTACAGCGGCAACGGTATCGTTCTGGCGCAGAACTCTCTGGCAGCCGTAGTGGGCGACTGGGGTCGGATCTTCATCAGCGTTGCGCTGGCACTGTTCGTATTCACCTCGATCCTCTACAACTACTACCTGGGCGAAAACAGCCTGCGCTTCCTGGTAGGCGAGAAGATCCAGGCCATCGTCGGCTTCCGCATCGTGGTTCTGGCTCTGATCTTCTGGGGCGCAGTGGTTGACCTCAAGACGGTGTTTGCCTTCGCCGACATCGCCATGACCCTGCTGGCCTTCGTCAACCTGATCGCCCTGGCCCTGCTGTTCAAGGTCGCCATGCGCATCCTGCGTGACTACGATGAGCAGCGTAAGGCAGGCATCAAGGTTCCGGTCTTCGATTCCAGCAAGTTCCCGGATCTGGATCTGGACCGCAACGCATGGCCTGCCAACCCGACGCAACAGCCTCAAGCTGGCGTTGACGCAGCAGCCAAGCCTGTTTCACAAGCAAACTGACAACCGAAATGCCGCAGGAGAGAACCATGACTCATGATGCACCCCAACCCGCTCAGCGAGTGATGGTTCTTTACACCGGCGGCACCATCGGCATGCAAGCCAGCGCCAATGGCCTGGCTCCAGCGTCCGGTTTCGAGGCAAGGATGGCCGGGCAACTGGCCGAATTGCCTGAACTGGTCGTGCCGCAGTGGCGTTTTCGCGAGATGTCACCTCTGATCGACAGCGCCAACATGACGCCCGATTACTGGTTACGCCTGCGCGAAGCGGTGATCGAAGCCGTGGATGTGGATGGCTGTGACTCGGTGCTGGTGCTGCATGGCACCGACACTCTGGCCTACAGCGCTGCCGCAACGAGCTTCCAGTTGCTGGGACTCAATGCACCAGTGGTTTTCACCGGCTCCATGCTCCCGGCCGGCGTTCCCGACAGCGATGCCTGGGAAAACGTCAACGGCGCCCTGCTGGCACTGGGTTCGGGTTTGTCGTCGGGTGTTCACCTGTACTTCCACGGTGAACTGCTGGCGCCAACCCGTTGTGCGAAGATCCGCAGCTTCGGTCGTCATCCGTTCGCACCTCTGCAACGCTCGCGTGGCGGCCAGGCTGTCTCGTCATTGCCTGAGGCACTGGATTATCGCCAGCCCAAGACGCTGGCAAATGTCGCGGCATTGCCACTGTTTCCCGGTATCGGGGCAGCGCAGATCGATGGCCTGATCGACAGCGGCATCAAAGGTCTGGTGCTTGAATGCTACGGCAGCGGCACCGGCCCGAGCGATAATCCGGCGTTCCTTGCCAGCCTGGAGCGAGCACAACAACAGGGCATTTGCGTGGTTGCGATCACTCAATGTCATGAAGGCGGTGTCGAACTGGACGTCTACGAAGCAGGCAGCCGTCTGCGCGGCGTGGGCGTTCTTTCCGGTGGCGGCATGACCCGCGAAGCAGCGCTTGGCAAACTGCATGCGCTGCTGGGTGCTGGTTTGAAGATTGAAGAAGTCCGGCGTCTGGTCGAGCTGGATCTGTGTGGAGAGCTGCGTTAAGCAGCTCATCACCACAGCAGGACCTAAAAGGTAGCAGCACTGCTACCTTTTTCATTTGCAACAAACACTGTATTCCCTCCTTCCTGCCACTTGATGACCTTGTTCGGGTCAGCCTCGCTGCGCACGATGCATTTCCACTCATAGCGGGTATTGTCGGCAAGCCGGATCAGCCCTTTCCATACGGGATACTGGCTCACATCACTCAGGCGCACGGCCCGTGCGGGGTTCCACTCCCCCAGCTCGAAGCCCGACCCCACGACATAAACGCCCTCGCCGACCTGGGTCTCGCCCTTGTCGCAGCGAAACTGCACATCAACCCCTTTGGCCCGCCAGATCCGTATGGCACCGTTGTCGCCTGCCACCAATGCCTGGCTGAAACTGCCCGGCACACTTTCGCTCTTGAGGTTGGAGCCCAGCGCAACCAGCAGCATCTGTTGCGAGCCTGTCACTTCGGCAACCAGCCCCGAATAGTTGTCCAGAAAGCTGATCGCTGAATCGGCCTTGATACCCGCTGTACGGCGTATCTCTATCAACTGGCGCAGCAGTTGACCGCGTGGCCAGTCATACATGTCCGGCCAGTACACCGTTGGCGTTCCGGGGCTGCTGAGAATGTAGGCATAGGCCTGATCCCGAAGGTTTTCAGGCAAGGACCAGTGATGCTGGCCGCCGTTGGCTCCCGGCGAATAACCGGTGTCATGGTTATCCACAAAGGTCATGGCTGCCGCACGCCATGCAGGGTCGGGATTGCCGTTGAGGCCGTATCGCCATTCGGCGAGCCCCGCGTTTTGCATACGCTCCTTGAGTGCAAAGTCGAATACCGTGCAATGCGCCTGATCGGACCAGACTTTCAGGCCGTCCTGCCAGGTAGCGTTATGTCGCCAGTCATTGGCGGGATATTCGTTCGGTGCCTTCCAGAGTTCCCCCACGCAGAACTGCTGGTCACCGAACGCTTTCATCCAGTTATCCACAGTCGTAGCGTTGTAGCCTTTTACAAAGTCGAAACGCAGGCCGTCGGCGGAGTAGTTGTCACGCAGGTTCAGGAACTCGTTCTTGAAGAGGTTGAACACTTCAGGCTTTTGCGTATTGAGATCGGCATCACCGCCCATGAACGGATCGCCATCGTCACACTGGGCGCAGCCATCACGCCAATCCGTCTTGTCGCTCAGGGTCTCCTTGAGCGCAGGCCCGACATGCTGGCGGTCCATATGATTGGGCACCACGTCATAAATCACTTTGACGCTGGCAGCACTCAAGGCATCGACCGCCTGCTTGAGCTCGGTATCGCTGCCATAGGCGCTGTTCTTGTCAAAGTCCTGCCAGAAATACCCCTCGCCACCACCTGAAGCACCGGTCCCCGGATCGCTCCAGCGCGAAGTGTCACGCCAGGGCACAGGCATCCAGACCGAGGTAAAACCGTCAGCCCGAATCTGCGGGGCCATTGTTTTCAACGTGCTGTACCAACTGCCAGGGCTCGAACGACTGGAGTTCCAGTGAAACCCTTGCAACACGATTTCATCATTGCCGTCGTTGCGCGTGCCCTGAGGGGTATTGCCGCGAAGGTCATCTGCACTGGCGGCCTGCGTCACCAACAGCAGGATTGAAAGCGCACCGAGCCTCAAGAGCTTCATGGCGATACTCCTCGGGAAGAAGGAAGTTATCGCTAGAGTAGGCCCGGCCCGGACGCCTGTAACCTGATAGAACTGACAGAACGTCCTTTCAATTCGTTACGGAAAAGCTCTTGTTTATTCCTGTAGCCGACGTGCCATCCTGACTTTGCGCCTCGGCATCGCGAAGCATCGAATCCAGATTTCGTTCGATGTTCTCGCACAGCGCGACCATCTGGATTTCGTGCTCGCTGGCGCGAAACGGGCTTTGCAGGTCGGTGCCGATTTTTTCGATGGCCAGCAGCATGAAGCCCACCACTGTAGACGCCAATGGCGTGAACCAGCCCAGGGTTTCGACCAGCCCTATGGGCACGATCACGCAGAACAGGGTGATGAACAGCCTGGGGAATGCCACATAGGGATAAGGCAACGGCGTATTGGCGATACGTTCCATACCGCCCTGGCAGTTGGAAAGATCCACCATTGTCGACTCAAGACGAGCGAGGCGAATGCTGTCCAGACGGCCCGCCTTATACTCCTTGGCAATCAGTGCAGCGGAGGCATTGAGCAGGTCATTGGGGAAGTTATTGGTGTCCTGACGGCGCTCGAATTCCTCACGGGAAATCAACGCCTGCACATCGGCCTTGGTGATATCGCCCTTCAAGTGCGCCGACAGGGATTTCACGTAGGCCACGTGCCGGCGCAGCAGCAGCGCCTTGACCGGGTTGATACCGTCTTCATCCTCAATCAGCGTCAGCACCTGACGCGCGAAGCTGCGGGAGCTGTTGACCAGCGCACCCCACAAGGTCCGGGCTTCCCACCAACGGTTATAGGCGCTGGAGTTACGGAAACTGATCAAGACCACCAGCGCCGAACCCAGCAGGGTAAGGGGCATGGACGGCAGCGTGACCTTACGCTCCAGGTACAACATGAAGTCGACCGTGACAATCACATCCCAGATCAGCAGCCAGAAGAGCGACCACCCTACATAACCAAATGTCCTGCTCAGAAATCGAAACCTCTCCATGATCGCCTGCTGCAAAGCATCACCTCATCGATAAACGTGCGGGACTGCAAAGTTTCCCACCACTGCGCAAGGTTTGAATGCCACGGGCTCAGATGGTTCGTTTTTATCCGATCTCGAATATTTCCGTGCATACCGTGTGGAAGCGCCCCCTACCGCCAGACCTGACGCAATCTCTCCAGCGCATCGGCAATCGCTTCTTCCGGCACGCCAGCAAACCCCAGGACCAGTCCAGTACGGTTATCCACAGGCTCGGTGGAATCCGGCAACCAATAACTGCTCAATGCCGTGATCTCGACTCCGACACTCTCGGCCTTTTCGATCAACTCCCGCTCACGGGCGAGGCTGTCCACCCTGACCGTGACATGCAGACCGGCCACGACTTTAGGCATCGCGCCACAGCCCGGAATATTCTCCGGCCAGCCCGCCAGCAGTGCATCACGACGGCTCAAGGCAGCGCGACGCATGCGGCGGATATGCCGTTGAAAGTGACCAGTGGCGATAAATTGCGCCATCACCATCTGGGTGCTGACCTCGGAGTGACGCATATCCACACCCCGACGCTGGCTGAACGGCTTGACCAGCCCCAAGGGCAAGACCAGATACCCCAGACGCAATGCCGGGAAAACCACCTTGCCGAAAGTACCGACATACAGAACCCGCCCTTCCCCATCCAGCGCCGCCAATGGTGCCAAAGGCGCGCCGCTATAGCGGTACTCGCCGTCGTAGTCGTCTTCGACAATCCAGCCCTGGGTCTTTTTTGCCCAGGCCAGCAATTCCAGGCGGCGAGCGAGGCTCATGACCACACCGGTCGGGTATTGGTGGGATGGCGTGACGTAAGCCAGCTTACAGTCGGTGTGTTCCAGATCCGCACAGCGCATGCCCTCCTCATCGACGGCAACGCCCTGCAACCTGCCTCCCGCAACGGCAAAGGCATGACCTGCCGCCCGATAGCCCGGGTTTTCCACAGCCACACCGTCGCCAGCCTCCAACAGCAACTGTGCACAAAGACTGATTGCCTGTTGTGCGCCACTGGTGATCACTATTTGTTCAGCCGAGCAATGCAGCCCGCGAGAAGAACGTAAATACAAGGCAACCAGCTCTCTAAGACGCCACTCTCCTGCTGCCTCGCCATAGCCCAAAAGCTGGAGGTCCGGCTTGCGCCAAAAAGCCGCATGCAGCTTGCCCCATATGGCAAAGGGAAAAAGATCGAAAGCCGGTACGCCCACTCGAAATGTGCGTGGCGCGCCCTTGATGGGAACATTCAGATGATGCTTTTGCAGAAGCTCCAACGCCGAGTTGTGGATAACTTGATCGGGTGCATCCTGAGGGTTTTCGGCGGAAAATGTGGATAAACCTGTGCGTAACCTTGTTGATAAGCCTGTGGATAGTTCAGTGGATAATTTTTTCACAGGCGAACGTTCAACAGGCACCGCCTTATCGGGTAACCGGGCGACGTAAGTCCCATCACCGATGCGGCCTTCGATAAATCCTTCGGCATACAGTTGATCGTAGGCACGCATCACGCTGTTGCGGGAAATAGACAACGACTGCGCCAGATCACGGCTGGCAGGCAAACGTGTGCCACTGGCAAGACCGCCATCGAGAATCCGCTGGCGCAAGACCTGATAAAGCTGCCGACTCAAGCCCCTGCGCCGATCCAGTTCGATACCGGCGAGGTTCAAAGGAAACGCGGGAGAGCCTGAAAGCATGGAATTGGTCCTATGAAATCTATCGGTAATGGCTCTTACAAGGAACCAATAGCTTGCCTAGGATTTAGCCATTAACCAAGGACATTGCCATGTACACGCCCAAAGCCTTCAGTGAGAACGACACGCTTGAGTTGCACGAGTTGATGGAGCAAACCCGCCTGGCGATTCTTGTCACCCAGGGCGAAGGCGGTTTGCAGGCCACTCATCTGCCGCTGTTGCTGCATCGTGATCAAGGCCCCAACGGCACGCTCTACGGCCATCTGGCCAAAGCCAACCCCCAGTGGCGGGCGCTCGAAAACCTGACTGAAGCCATGGTGATATTTCCTGGTGGCGATGCCTATGTGAGCCCGTCCTTCTACCCGGGCAAGGCCGAACACGAGAAAGTCGTACCGACCTGGAATTACCTCGCGGTTCACGCCTATGGCCAGGCCGAAGTCTTCACCGATGCCCAGCGCCTGCACCAACTGGTCGGCAGCCTCACCGACAAGCATGAGTCCCGCCGTGCGCAGCCGTGGTCCATCAATGATGCACCGGCCGAGTACATCGAGAAGATGCTGGGGGCGATTGTCGGTTTCGCCCTGCCCATCGAGCGCTTGCAGGGCAAGCGCAAACTCAGCCAGAACCGCAGCGCCCCGGACATTGCAGGCGTGCGCGACGGCCTGGCTGCCAGCCTTGATCCGAAAGACCAGGAAATCGCTCGCTTGATGAGCTGAAGGAGAGAGTCATGACCGCTGTTCAAATCCGTCCCGTAACTGCCGACGATCACGGCGCATGGCTGCCGTTGTGGCAGGCCTATCTGCGCTTCTACAAGACTGAACTGGCCGATGACGTCAGTGACGTTACCTGGCAACGTATCCTGGACCCCGCCGAAACCACCAACTCGGCCTTGGCGTGGCTGGATGGCAAAGCCGTCGGTATGGTGAACTTCATCTACCACCGCTCCAACTGGAGCATCAAGAATGCCTGTTATCTACAGGACTTGATCGTGGCCCCCGAACAACGCGGTAGCGGTATCGGCAGGCAATTGATCGAACATGTCTACGCTACAGCCAAGGCCAACGATTGCGACAAAGTACATTGGCTGACCCACGAAACCAACACCACGGCCATTCAGCTTTACGAACGCATCGCCGAACGCGGCGGCTACATTCAATTTCGCAAGGCCCTTTGAGGCAGGAAGTCTGCTCATGTCCGACACCCAACTCCACTGGCAGCCCGCTGCACTTCCCGGCAGCAAGACTCTGGAAGGCCGCTTCATTCGCCTGGAAAAACTCGACCCGACCCGCCATGGCGACGATCTCTGGCTTGCGCTCAATGGGCCGGACTCCGACCCGAAACTCTGGGATTACCTGCCTTATGGGCCGTTCAGCGAACGCGAGGCTTTCGACCTCTGGCTGGAGCGACATGCCAAGGACACTGACCCATGGTTCTACAGCGTGGTCGATCAGGCCACAGGCGTGACCGAAGGCGTGATCAGCCTGATGTCCATCGTCGCTGCTCATGGCCGGATAGAAATAGGTCATGTGACCTTTGGTGCCAGCATGCAACGCACCCCAAAAGGCACAGAAGCCATCTACTTGCTGGCCCGGGAAGCCTTTGCTCTGGGCAACCGCCGGCTGGAGTGGAAATGCAACGCCAATAACGCCCGCTCCCGGCGTGCGGCAGATCGCTTCGGCTTCAGCTACGAAGGGCTCTTTCGCCAGCATATGGTGACCAAGGACGTGAACCGCGATACCGCGTGGTATTCGATCATCGACAACGAATGGCCCGAGCTGCAAAAGGCTTTCGAGGCCTGGCTGGCTGTGGATAACTTCAAGGATGGGCAGCAGATCAAGGGGCTGGAAGCGTTTCGCGGATGACCGGGAAATAAAAAAGGGGAGCCACATGTGCTCCCCCGAGGAAAATCGTTGATCCGCGAAATGGCCTTTCGCGAATGAATTCGCTCCTACAGCGTTGCTGTCATTCGATCTCGACCAGGATCTCGCCAGGGTTGACCCGATCACCTTTGGCGACATGAATGGCGACCACCTTGCCGGCGATGGACGCCTGGACTTCGGTTTCCATTTTCATCGCTTCGGTGATCAGCACAGCCTGACCAGCCTTGACCGTATCGCCTTCCTTGACCAGCACATCGACAATGTTGCCTGGCATGGTGGTGCTGACATGGCCCGGTGCATGGGCTTGTTTGCGCTTGCTGGCTCCGCCGCCGACAAATTCGTTGAGCGGCTCGAACACCACTTCTTCCGGCATGCCGTCGATGGACAGATAGAAGTGGCGCTTGCCCTCCGCCTTGACGCCCACACCAGTGATATCCACACGGTAGGTTTCGCCGTGAACATCGATCACGAACTCGGTCGGTACGCCTTCTCCGCCCGCCTTGCCTACGCTGCCCGCTTCAGGAATCGGCAACAGCTCTTCAGGTTTCAGAGTCCCCGCAGCGCGCTCTTCGAGGAACTTGCGGCCAATGTCAGGGAACATGGCGTAAGTCAGCACGTCCTCTTCGGATTGCGCAAGATCACCAACCTCGCCACGAAGCTTGGTCATTTCCGGTTTGAGCAGATCGGCCGGGCGCACATCGATCAGGTCCTCGTTGCCGATGGCCTGACGACGCAGCCTGGCATCCACTTCACCCGGCGCCTTGCCGTAGCCGCCTTGCAGGTACAGCTTCACTTCGTTGGTGATGGTCTTGTAACGCTCGCCTGCCAGCACGTTGAAGAACGCCTGGGTACCAACGATCTGGGAAGTCGGTGTCACCAGCGGCGGATAGCCCAGATCCTTTCGGACACGCGGGATCTCGGCCAGCACTTCGCCCATACGGCTGAGAGCACCCTGCTCCTTGAGCTGGTTGGCCAGGTTGGAAATCATGCCGCCCGGCACCTGATTGACCTGCACGCGGGTGTCGACTGCGGTGAACTCGCTCTCGAACTGGTGGTACTTCTTGCGCACGGCGTAGAAGTACAAGCCGATTTCCTGCAACAGTTCCAGATCGAGGCCGGTGTCGAACTCGCTGCCCTTGAGAGCGGCAACCATGGACTCAGTACCCGGATGGCTGGTGCCCCAGGCAAAGCTGGAGATGGCCGTGTCGATATGGTCGGCCCCGTTTTCGACAGCCTTGAGCTGACACATGGCCGCCAGGCCAGCGGTGTCATGGGAGTGGATAAAGACCGGCAGCGATTGCTCGGCCTTCAATGCCTTGACCAGTTCGCCCGTGGCGTAAGGAGTCAACAGACCGGCCATGTCCTTGATAGCCACCGAGTCGCAACCCATGGCTTCCATCTGCCGCGCCTGCTCCACGAAAGCGCTGATGGTGTGGACCGGGCTGGTGGTGTAAGCGATGGTGCCCTGGGCATGCTTGCCCGCCGCTTTCACCGCTTCGATGGCGACCTTCAGGTTACGCACATCGTTCATGGCGTCGAAGATACGGAACACATCGATACCGTTTTCCGCCGCCTTGGCGACAAATGCCTGCACCACGTCATCGCTGTAATGGCGATAGCCCAGCAGGTTCTGGCCGCGCAGCAGCATTTGCAGACGAGTGTTGGGCAAGGCCACACGCAACTGGCGCAGGCGCTCCCACGGGTCTTCCTTCAGAAACCGCACACAAGCATCAAAGGTCGCACCGCCCCACACTTCCAGCGACCAGTAGCCGACCTTGTCGAGCTTGTCGCAGATCGGCAGCATGTCTTCGGTACGCATGCGGGTCGCCAGCAACGATTGGTGAGCGTCGCGCAGGATGGTGTCGGTGACAAAGATTTTCTTAGGCATGTTGGGGCTCCTTATAGCTGCAAGTTGCAAGCTACAAGCCTCAAGAAAAAGCCGATTCGCTCTTCCTTGTAGCTTGTCACTTGCAGCTTGCCGCTCAATTTTTTACAACCCTGCGTGGGCGGCGATGGCGGCAGCGATGGCCAGGGCCAACTCTTCGGGTTTGCGCTTGATCGAGTAATTGGTCAGTTCAGGGTGGCTTTCAACGAAGCTGGTGTTGAACTGGCCGCTGCGAAATTCCGGGTTGCGCAGGATTTCCTGATAATAGGCAGCCGTGGTCTTCACGCCCTGCAGGCGCATGTCGTCCAGCGCACGCAGGCCGCGGTCCATCGCTTCTTCCCAGGTCAGCGCCCAGACGATCAGTTTCAGGCACATCGAGTCATAGAACGGCGGGATCGTGTAACCGGTGTAGATCGCCGTATCCGTCCGCACGCCAGGCCCGCCGGGCGCGTAATAGCGAGTGATCTTGCCGAAACTGGGCAGGAAGTTGTTTTTCGGGTCTTCAGCATTGATCCGGAATTGCAGGGCAAAACCACGATGAATAATGTCTTCCTGCTTGATCGACAGCGGCAGACCGGACGCGATGCGGATCTGCTCGCGAACGATATCGATGCCGGTAATCTCTTCGGTGATGGTGTGCTCCACCTGAACCCGGGTGTTCATCTCCATGAAATACACCTCGCCATCGGCGAGCAGGAACTCCACGGTACCGGCATTCTCGTAACCCACTGCCTTGGCGGCACGCACTGACAGATCACCGATATAGGCACGCTGTTCGGGGGTCAGTTGCGGGCTGGGTGCGATTTCGATCAGCTTCTGGTTACGCCGCTGGATGGAGCAGTCGCGCTCGAACAGATGCACGACATTGCCGAAGCTGTCGCCGAGAATCTGCGCCTCGATGTGCTTGGGATTGACGATGCACTTTTCCAGGAAGACTTCCGCCGAGCCGAAAGCCTTGGTGGCTTCGGAGATCACCCGCGGGAAAGCCTGCTCCAGCTCGTCGCGGCTGTTGCAGCGGCGAATGCCACGGCCACCGCCACCGGAAGTCGCCTTGAGCATCACCGGATAACCGATGCGATCACCTTCAAGCAAGGCTTCCTGAATATCCGCGACGTTGCCTTCCGTACCCGGCGTGACCGGCACACCGGCTTTTATCATGCTGCGACGCGCTTCGGTCTTGTCGCCCATGCGGCGAATGACTTCTGCGGACGGGCCGATGAACTTCACGCCGCGCTCGGCGCAGATTTCCGCCAGTTCGGCGTTTTCCGAGAGGAAGCCGTAGCCGGGATGCAGTGCATCGCACCCGGTTTCCACTGCCAGGTTCACCAGCTTGCGCGGGTTCAGGTAACCGGCGAGAGGTTCAGCGCCAATGCTATAGGCTTCGTCGGCACGTTTGACATGCAAGGCATGGCGGTCGGCGTCCGAAAAGATCGCAACCGAGCGGATGCCCATTTCGGCGCATGCACGCACGATCCGGACGGCAATCTCTCCACGGTTGGCGATCAGGATTTTTGTTATCACTGGCATTTCCTCGACCATAAGGACAATCGAACCGGCAGAGCCGGTCGGCGCAAGGCCGCATTACGCAGTGTAGTTACTGTCTTTTTGTAACTGCGTATGTGGCTGAATGACGCAGGGACACCCTATGCCTGATCAGCGATTAATAAAAATGAGTAAAAATTGGGATAGGCATAAGCAAAAGCTTATAGTCAGTACTTAAGCCATTGGCAGGAGTTGTTGATCATGCGTAAGTCATTGATGCGTATGACATTGCGTCAGTTACGAATTTTCAATGAGGTGTGCGACCTGCGCTCCTACAGTCGCGCCGCCGAGGAAATGTCCCTCACTCAGCCGGCTGTCAGCCTGCAGATCCGACAGCTTGAAGAGCTGATCGGGCAGCCGCTGTTCGAGTATGTCGGCAAAAAACTCTACCTGACCGAAGCCGCCGAAGCGCTGCAACTGGCCAGCCGTGACATCTTCGGCCGCCTGGAAAGCCTGGATATGCAGCTTTCCGACATGCAGGGTTCATTGCAGGGCCAGTTGAAGCTGGCCATCGAGTCGAGCTGCAAATATTTCATCCCGCACGTGTTCGCAGCCTTCAAGCGCCAGCACCCGGAAGTCATCCTCAACCTGACCGTGGTCAACCGCGCCATGGTCATCCGGCGCCTGTCGGACAACCGCGACGATCTGGTGGTGATGTCCATGGTGCCGCAGGACATGGGCCTGGAGTTCCTGCCTTTTCTCAACAACCCGATTGTCGCCGTTGCGCCAGCGAGCCATCCGCTGTGTGATCGGGAGCAACTGAGCCTGAAAGACCTGGAGCCCTGGCCGCTGCTGATTCGCGAATCAGGGTCAGGAACACGAAGGGCCTGTGAGGAGTACTTCAAGGAAAAGCGCGTGCATTTCACCCAGACACAGGAAGTGTCATCCAGCGAAGCACAACGCGAATGCGTGGTCGCCGGGCTCGGGCTGGCGCTGCTGACCCGTCACGCCGTCAGCATGGAACTCGCCACCGGCGCCCTCAAGGAGCTGCCCGTGGCGGAGTTGCCGCTTTATCGCAGTTGGTGCGTGGTACAAGCCAGGGATAAACGCCTGTCTCCCGTCGCTCACGCCTTCCTTGCGTTCATCCGCACCGAACGTGCGCAGATCAGCCAGCTTGTCGAACGCTTCGACGGACGTCCTCGGACGGCTGGTTAGCCTGCCAGTGGTTACCGGTCATGCTGTCCATGTAATCGCAGAGGTCCTGATTGAGCTGCCGCGCTTCGCAGTAGCTTTCAATCGCGCGACGAAACTCCATTCGGCGCTGGTCTTCCTGTTGACGACGAGTCTTGACGGTGCTGTTGGGTAAGTCATCGTAATGCCGAGCCATGTCCTGTCTCCCAATACGTTGCGGGAGTACAGAGTGGCGCGAGGGCATGACGATCAGGCGGCGAATGCGTGACAAGTTGATGAAGGTTCGCCCCTCAATCCTCGTGGGCCTTCACCGACTTGGGCGACAGTCGCAGGCTGCGCAGACTGCGTTTGACGCTCTTGAGGTGGTTGACCAGGCTCGGGCCGCGAGCCATGGCGACACCCATCGCCAGCACATCGATCACGACCAGATGCGCAATGCGCGAAGTCAGCGGGGTGTAGATTTCGGTGTCTTCATGTACATCGATGGCCAGATTGACCGACGACAGCTCGGCCAGAGGTGTCTGGCTCGGGCATAGCGTGATGAGCGTTGCGCCGCTTTCGCGAACCAGGTTCGCCGAAATCAGCAAGTCCTTGGAGCGGCCGGACTGGGAAATGCACACCGCTACATCGGTCGGCTTCAAGGTCACCGCCGACATTGCCTGCATGTGCGGATCGGAATAGGCCGCAGCGCTCAGCAACAAACGAAAGAACTTGTGCTGGGCATCGGCCGCCACAGCGCCCGAAGCGCCGAAACCATAGAACTCCACCCGATTGGCGCCCGCCATGGCGGTCACGGCCAGTTGCAAGGCATGGGGATCAAGGTTCTCGCGCACTTCCATGAGGGTGTGCAGCGTAGTGTCGAAAATCTTCAGGCTGTAATCGGCAACCGAATCATCTTCGTGAATCGCGAACTGCCCGAAGCTTGCGCCGGCTGCCAGGCTTTGCGCCAGTTTGAGCTTAAGGTCCTGAAACCCCGTGCAGCCAATGGCACGGCAGAAACGCACGATGGTCGGCTCACTGATCCCGACGCTATGAGCAAGGTCAGCCATGGAACTGTGCATCACAGCCGCAGGATCAAGCAGCACATGGTCGGCTACCTTGAGCTCCGACTTGCGCAGCAAATTACGTGACTGGGCGATGTGTTGCAGCAGATTCAAGAGGCAGACTCGCTAGTGGTGCGGTTGGCGGGTTGTAGCTTTCTTGTAGTTATACTACATGACCTGCGAGCCGCCCAGTTAAACGAGCCCTGAACGTCATACACAAGCCTTTGAATGACAAATTCTTCTTTTTTGTGGGAATAATCCTACATTCCAGAGGACTGCTACCTCACCGGGATCGATCCAGCAAACCTGCCATCACCGAAGCTTCGATCGGCCGACTGATCAAATAGCCCTGAACCTCGTCGCAACCCTGCGCCTTGAGAAACTCCAGTTGTTTTTCGTTCTCGACACCTTCAGCCACGACCTTGAGCCCCAGGCTGTGAGCCATGGAGATGATCGCCTGAATGATTGCCGCATCTTCCGTGCCGTCATCCAGGCCGCGGATAAACGCCTGGTCGATCTTTACGTAATCCACCGGGAAGCGTTTCAGATAACTCAATGAAGAGTAGCCGGTGCCAAAGTCGTCGATGGCCAATTTCACGCCCAGTTCGCGTAACTGCTGAAAGGTCGAGATGATATGTTCGACGCTGTCCAGCAACTGGCTTTCGGTCAGCTCAAGCTCAAGCAACTGCGGAGCCAGCCCCGTTTCATCCAGCACTTGCCGCACCAGACTGACCAGCTTGCCCTGACGCAACTGGTGGACCGACAGGTTGACCGAAACGCGGATCGGCTCCAGCCCCTGACGCTGCCATTCACAAGCCTGCCAGCAGGCCTGACGCAGAACGAACTCCCCGATATCGCCAATCAGGCCGGTTTCTTCGGCCAACCCGATGAACTCACCCGGCGGCACCATGCCCCGTGTCGGATGGTTCCAGCGCACCAGCGCCTCTGCCGCATCCAGGCGACCATTTTCCAGCAGCATCTTGGGTTGATAGAAGACTTGTAGCTGGTGATCTTCAATGGCTTTACGCAACTGGATCTCCAGTTGCAGGCGCTCCAGAGTGCTGGCTCGCAGGCTTTCGGTGAAGAACTGGAAGTTGTTGCCGCCCAGATGCTTGGCATGCCGCATCGCCATGTTGGCCTGGCTCACGAGTGCCGAGATTTCCCGGGCAGAGTCGGGCAGCAGACTGATCCCCACCGAGGCACTGATGACCAGTTCGTTGCCCGCCACCGATAAAGGCGTGCGCAGTTTGCTCAACAAACGGCTGGTGACCCGCGCCAGACTGGAAAGGTTGGCATAGGCATCGAACAACACCGCGAACTCATCGCCAGACAGGCGCGCAATGGTGTCCGCCTCCGGCATGGCGCTGATCAGTCGACGGGCAACGTGCTTGAGCAACTGGTCCGCAACTTCATGCCCCAGGCTTTCATTGAGCAGCTTGAAACGATCCAGATTGATATGCAGCAGTGCCAGGCTTCTTCCGCCCTGACGCACACGCTGATTGGCTTCACGCAGGCGCTCCTTGAACTGCGAGCGATTGGCCAGCCCCGTCAACTCATCGAAATAGGTGAGGTAGCGCATGCGCTCCTCGGACTCACGATTAGCCGACAAGTCTGTAAAGAAGCCGACTATATGACTGACATTCCCTGCAATATCGCGCACGACATTCATTTGCAGCCATTGCGGATACAGCTCGCCGTTTTTACGCGCCTCCACCAGCTCGCCCTGCCAGCTTCCTGTCTGCTCCAAGGCATGGTGAATCGCCTGGAAGTGGCGGCGAGCATCGCGACTGCTGGCGATATCCATGACCTGACGCCCCACCACATCCTCAGGCGCGTAGCCCGTGAGCCGGGAAAAAGCCTGATTGATGGTGAGAATCCGGTACTGCGGGTCGAAAATCATGATGCTTTCGCTGACCGCATCGAAAACTTTCTCGGCAAGACGCGGCGGGCTTTTGCTCAAGGCCAGATTGGCCGCCTCCAGCTCCAGGGTGCGCTGCGCAACCCGCTCCTCCAGCCCGGCTTGCGCCTCGCGCAGGCTATGCTCGGCCTGGCGGCGCTGCTCGACTTCCCTGGCCAGGCTTTCATTAAGTTCATCGCCCTTGGCCTGGGCTTGCTGCAAGTGCTCGATCAGGGCCTGATTCTGAAAGCGCTGCAACAGGCTGCGCAGTATCAGGCGATTGATCTGCCAAGCCACGACGATCAGAGCAAACAACAGAATCAGGCCGAGCCAGCCCCAGCCGCGAAAGGGCACGTCGCCGCCCAGAAACAGATAAACGATCGGCGGCAACAGGCATGACAGGCTGAAGGTAAGGAACGCGGTGAGGCTGACGGCGTAGGCCACACTGGCACACAGCGTCGCACCACCGATCATGCCGAACACCCAGGCCTGTTGCTCGAAACTGGCCACAGGCACCAACGCCATGGCCGCACAAGCCAGCGTCAGGCCACTGACAGCGGCACCCAGCAGAAACATTCGTCGCCAGACAGGCCGGGCCTGACGCTCAGGGGATGCCGCCCGAAACGCGGCAACCTGGATGATTCGCAGGCCCACAAGTACCGCCAGCCAGAGCAGCCAGATACTGACGAGCACGTAGCGTTCAGGGCTCCAGAGCAGCCATGCGCAGACCAGACCACTGACAAGCATGAACAAGGTCGGCAGCAACGACCCCTGATAAAGCAGGCGCGTGCGCTCGACCCTCAACCGGGTAGCGAACTTCTTGCGAATACCCCGTCGGCTGGTGTCAGAAGCATCGTGGGCGCTGAAGCTGAAAGGCATGGCTGGGTTCTTGTATTTGATAGGGCCTTGGCGTGTGTCGAGCATACACAAGCGCTGAGCCAGACCAAACTGCCACTACCATAAAACTGTGACGTTCAAAGCATTGATCAAAGGGCATCAGGCACAACGGACGCTGTCTGTAGCCTGAGATGACCGATCGTCAGCATCGACGACTTTTTTATTACCCATGACAAAGCATGGTTTGCCCGCCATGGCGCAGCACCCTAGAATGCGTCGATGCGCGATGATCTCTCTCTCCTTCTCAATTCCCTCAACGATGCCCAGCGTCAGGCCGTAGCTGCCTCTCTGGGTCGTCAGTTGGTCCTGGCCGGCGCTGGTTCCGGCAAAACCCGTGTGCTGGTGCATCGCATCGCATGGCTGATGCAGGTCGAGCAAGCCTCCCCGCATTCGGTCCTGTCGGTGACATTCACCAACAAGGCCGCAGCCGAGATGCGTCATCGCATCGAGCAATTGATGGGCATCAGCCCGGCAGGCATGTGGGTCGGCACCTTCCACGGTCTGGCGCACCGCCTGCTGCGGGCACACTGGCAGGAAGCGGGGCTGGTACAAACCTTCCAGATTCTGGACAGCGACGATCAGCAACGGCTGGTCAAGCGCGTGATTCGCGAACTGGGGCTGGACGAACAGCGCTGGCCGGCACGTCAGGCCCAGTGGTTCATCAATGGCCAGAAAGACGAAGGCCTGCGTCCCAAACACATCCAGGCCAGCGGCGACCTGTTCCTGGGCACCATGAAGTCGATCTACGAAGCCTATGAAATCGCCTGCCAGCGCGCCGGCGTCATCGACTTCTCCGAGCTGCTGCTGCGCGCACTGGACCTGTGGCGCGATCATCCAGGCCTGCTGGCGCATTATCAGCGGCGCTTCCGCCATGTGCTGGTGGACGAATTCCAGGACACCAACGCCGTGCAGTACGCCTGGTTGCGGCTGCTGGCACAAGGCGGCGACAGCCTGATGGTGGTCGGCGATGACGACCAGTCCATTTATGGCTGGCGTGGCGCGAAGATCGAGAACATTCATCAGTACTCGTCGGACTTCCCGGATACCGAAGTCATCCGCCTTGAACAGAACTACCGCTCGACGGCAAGCATTCTCAAGGCTGCCAACGGCTTGATCGTCAACAACAGCGGTCGCCTGGGCAAAGAGCTGTGGACGGACGTGGGCGATGGCGAGCTGATCAACCTGTATGCCGCCTTCAACGAACACGACGAAGCGCGCTACGTGGTCGAAACCATCGAAAGCGCCTTGAAGACCGGCCTTTCGCGTAACGATATCGCCATTCTGTATCGCTCCAACGCCCAGTCGCGAGTACTGGAAGAAGCCTTGTTGCGCGAGCGTATTCCTTACCGCATCTACGGCGGCCAGCGATTCTTCGAGCGCGCCGAGATCAAGAATGCCATGGCCTATCTGCGCCTGCTGGAAGGCCGTGGCAACGATGCCGCGCTGGAACGGGTCATCAACGTCCCGGCACGCGGCATTGGCGAGAAAACCGTCGAGGCTATCCGCGAGCATGCGCGCCACACCGATATCTCCATGTGGGAGGCAATGCGCCAACTGGTCGCCAACAAAGGCCTGACTGGCCGGGCAGCCGGAGCCTTGAACGTTTTCATCGAACTGATCGAGAACCTGTCGGCCAAGGTCATGGAAATGCCCTTGCACCTGATGACCCAGACCGTCATCGAGCAATCGGGGCTGATCGCCTACCACCAACAGGAAAAAGGTGAAAAAGGTCAGGCCAGGGTGGAAAACCTTGAGGAACTGGTCAGCGCTGCGCGCAACTTCGAGAACAATGAAGATGACGAAGAGCTGACCCCGCTGGCGGCTTTCCTCGGCCATGCATCGCTGGAAGCGGGCGACACCCAGGCTCAGGAGCACGAAGACAGCATTCAGCTCATGACCCTGCACAGCGCCAAGGGCCTGGAATTCCCTTATGTGTTTCTGGTGGGCATGGAAGAAGGACTGTTCCCGCACAAGATGAGCCTGGAAGAACCGGGCCGTCTGGAAGAAGAGCGCCGCCTGGCCTACGTCGGCATCACCCGCGCCATGCAACAGCTGGTGATGACCTACGCCGAAACCCGTCGTCTGTATGGCAGCGAGACTTACAACAAAGTGTCGCGCTTCGTCCGCGAGATTCCGCCGACGCTGATCCAGGAAGTGCGCCTGTCCAATAGCGTCAGCCGTCCTTTCGGTGGCACCCAGAAAGTCAGCAACAGCAGCCTGTTCACGGGCACCGGCATCCCCGAAACCCAGTTCACCCTGGGCCAGCACGTACAGCATGCGGTATTCGGTGAAGGCGTAATCCTCAACTTCGAGGGCTCCGGCGCACAGGCCAGGGTGCAGGTCAACTTCTCTGAAGGCAGCAAGTGGCTGATGATGGGTTATGCGAAGCTGGTGCCGATCTGATCGGACTCCGTAGGAGCGAATTCATTCGCGAAGAAAATATTCGCGAATGAATTCGCTCCTACGGCGGCGTATAAAGAAAATTCCCACAGAACTTTATTTCCTCGCCTACCGCCCAAATAGACAGGTCTTACGGGATTTGTGCAAAAATCCGAAACATTAACGCACTAGCCATGGACTGCCCTCCTGTGCAACATGGCGCGCATGCATTCATACAACGGGAATACCCTTATGCAACGTTTTCTAAGCATGGCTCTGGCGCTGTGCATCGGGCTCACCATGAGTCTGGATGTGAACGCCGCACGTTTTGGTGGTGGCAAGAGCATGGGCTCGGCACCGTCGCACCAGGCACGCCAGGCCGCTCCGGCTACTCCAGCCGCAGCCCCTAACGCTGCCGGTCGTCCGGCCGCTGCTGCCAGTGGCGCTTCGCGCTGGTTAGGCCCATTGGCCGGCATCGCTGCCGGTGGCCTGCTGGCTGCAATGTTCATGGGTGATGGCTTCAACGGCCTGCAGATCTTCGACATCCTGATCATGGGCCTCATCGCCTTCCTGATCTTCCGCTTCATTGCGCGTCGTCGTCAGCAGCAACAGCCGAAAATGGCCGGTGCCGGTGCTCCTTACCAGCGTGAAACCAGCCAGCCAGCGCAAAACTCTATCTTCGGTGGCGCTTCGTCGGCCCCTGCCGCTCCGGTCATCAACGCTCCGGCCTGGTTCAACGAAGAGCGCTTCCTGGAAGCCGCCCGTAGCCACTTCCAGTCGCTGCAGCAGCACTGGGATGCGAACGAGATGGACAAGATTGCCGAGTTCGTAACGCCACAAATGCTGCAGTTCCTGAAAAAGGAACGTGCTGACCTTGGCGATGCCTTCCAGTCGACCTACATCGACAACCTGAACGTCCAGCTGGAAGGTGTGGATGATCGCGCTGACAAAACCATCGCGACCCTGACCTTCTCCGGCATCTCCAAGACTTCGCGCTTTGATCAGGGCGAAGTGTTCAGCGAAAGCTGGAACATGGAGCGCGCCCAGGGCGACAACCAACCTTGGCTGGTTGCCGGTATTCGCCAGAACGGCTGATCCCAGGCATATCCAGCAGCACCGAACCCCGGACCTGTTCCGGGGTTTTTATTTTTAGTCACCTGCAGCTAACAAAAGCAAGTCTGAAAGGTCCCACGCTTGATGTGAATTGAAAGCAGGCCGACCAGGATTTTTCGTACAGAGCCTATCCGATCGGGTAGTTATTTTGAGAAAAGCTTTAGGCTACTGTATAACCCGCGCCATCAAGCTTAGAGGACCCATGTCGTGGAAGAAGTCATCGAACAACTGCGTGAACAAAACGAGCCGGTTCCGGTTCCCCTCGAACTGCCTGACGAGGACCAACTCGTCGAGATCGAGGAACAGCTGTTTATCAATATCCCTTACGTCTTCAAAGAATTTCTTCTGACCGTCAGCGACGTCGTGTATGGCAGCCTTGAGCCAGTCACCGTGACCGACCCTCAGTCACACACCTATCTGCCGGATGTAGCCGCGACTGCGTGGGATCTGGGTGTGCCTCGTGAACTGATCCCGATCTGCCAGGACGGCGACGACTATTACTGCGTCGAAGAAGACGGCACTGTGGTGTTGTGGTCCGGCGAAGAAGAGCTGGTGACCGAAGAGAACTGGGAATCTGTCTGGCACTGGGCACGGGATGTCTGGCTGGAAAGCTGAGACACCCCGCAAGAAGGTATCGCCGGGCTCAATGCCCGGACGACTCCTGATTGTTGTTGCCCAGCGTTTCCAGCAAGGCAATCTGCATCCGCGTATGCACGCGAATGAACCAGCGCCACAGCAATGCTGCAACCACCGCCGCAATCAACACGATCACCAGCAGCAGCTCGCTTGTCGGCAGAATGCTCGCCGACAGGGCTGCCAGCAGGATGAAGATCACCACCAGCGACAGCAACGGAATCACCTCCGCCACCACCTTGCGCACCCGCACGGTGTGACGCCCGGCCATTTCCGGCTTCACGCCCATCTCGGCCAGCAGCATCGATAGCGCCTTGAGCTTGCGATACGCCGCAATCAGGAACGGCAGCGACAACAGTAAGGCCGCTCCGCAGATCCAGGCTTTCTGCTGGCCCACATCGCTGACCCATTCATTCATGTAAGCGCCAATGCGTCCGGCAAAATAGCCGCCGCTGAAGAAGATAGCGATCACCAGCGCCAGGTTGACCCCGACCTGCAGCAATATCCGCCGGATCATCGACGCCAGCACCGCGCCCTGCCCTTGTGGCTGGATGCTGCGCAGCCATTCGCCGTACATGCCGAACACTCGCGCCATCCGGCGAGGCACCACAGCAGCCAGTTTGAGCGACAGCGGGTCGGCAGCGCGGATCAGGTACGGGGTCAGCAGCGTGGTAATGGCCGAAACGGCCACAGCCACGGGATACAGAAAATCACTGGTGACCTGCAAGGTCATACCCAACGCCGCGATGATGAAGGAAAACTCGCCAATCTGTGACAGCCCCATGCCGACGCGCAACGAAGTCCGGCCATCATTACCGGCAATGAAAGCCCCCAGCCCGCAGGACAGCATCTTGCCCAACACCACTGCGACGGTAATCAGCGCGATGGGCCATGCATATTCCAGCAGGACTTTGGGATCGATCATCAGGCCAATGGCAACAAAGAAGATGGCGCTGAACATGTCGCGAATAGGCTCGATCAGGTGCTCGATTTTCACCAGTTGACGAGACTCGGCCATGATCGCGCCAATCAGGAACGCCCCCAGCACCATGCTATATTCCAGCTTCACGACCAGCAGACAGAAACCGAAACACAGGCCCAGTACAGTCACCAGCAGCATTTCGTTGCTTTCAAACTTCGCGACGTAGGACAGCAGGCGCGGCACCAGCAGAATGCCGACCACCAGGGCCACGATCATGAACAGCGACAGCTTGCCGACCGTGGAGAAGACTTCGCCTGAGCTGACCGAGCCGCTGACAGCAATCCCCGACAGCAAAGCGATGATGCCGATCCCCAGAATGTCTTCGACGATCAACACCCCGAAGATGAGTTGGGCAAAGTGCTGGTTCTTCATCTTCAGGTCGTTGAGGGCCTTGACGATGATGGTGGTCGAGGAAATGGCCAGGATCGCGCCCAGGAACAGCGAATCCATGGTTTTCCAGCCAAAGAACTGGCCGATTTCATAGCCGATCCAGATCATCAGGGCAATTTCGAGGAAGGCCGCAATGAATGCAGTGGCTCCCACCTTGAACAGCTTGCGCAGGCTGAACTCCAGGCCCAGGCAGAACATCAGGAAGATCACCCCAAGCTCGGCGAGGGTCTTGATGGTCCCTTCATCGTGAATCAGCCCGACAGGCGGTGTATGCGGGCCAATGATGAACCCCGCCACGATATAGCCCAGTACCACCGGCTGCTTGAGGCGATGGAAGAGAATAGTCACCACACCCGCCACCAGCATGATCACTGCCAAATCCTGGATAAAATTGACGGCATGCATGGGTGTGGCTCCTTATTGAGAAATGATGCCTACCTCTCCCGAGTAGCCAGCAAAGCTGAAAAATCGGAAGCTGCATCAAGAAAACGCGGCTAAAAGCGTAAGAAAAAACCCGATCCACGGGTTTTGGGAGAGTAACACTGCACCCGTCGAGAGAAAGCCGGTGCAATATATGGAAACAGATAGATTCGCAGGCGTGACGGCATTGCATCAGCCAACGTCCCGATAACTGTCTGTTGCAGGTAATAGAACCACCCTCGTGAGCGCCGGCACAAGGCGCCACTCATGATGACCTTGACCGTGTGAGTACGCTATGGAACCCGGAAACGCCCAGCTGTCGATGACTGTATTGATGACCCCGGACATGGCCAACTTCTCTGGCAATGTACATGGCGGTACTTTGCTCAAGTATCTGGATGAAGTCGCTTACGCCTGCGCCAGCCGTTATGCCGGTCGCTACGTGGTGACGCTGTCTGTGGATCAGGTGATTTTCCGCGAGCCGGTTCACGTCGGTGAGCTGGTGACCTTTCTGGCCTCGGTGAACTACACCGGCAATACCTCGATGGAGGTCGGGATCAAGGTCGTGACCGAGAACATCCGCGAGCGCTCGGTGCGTCACAGCAACAGTTGCTTCTTCACCATGGTCGCGGTGGACGACAACCGCAAGCCAGCCAGCGTCCCGCCGCTGGAGCCGGAAACCGCCGAAGGCAAACGCCGCTTCATCCAGGCCCAGCAACGCCGCCAGATTCGCCAGGAGCTGGAAAAGCGTTATCAGGAGATCAAGGAAGAATCCCTGTAATACGTTGTTCGCAAATGAATTCGATCGGCAGGAGTAATGCCAATCAGTTAAGGCGCAAACAAAACGTGTAGGAGGCAGCTTGCTGGCGAAAATGCCTGTGAAACCGGCAGATATTCTGCGTCTGTACGCTGAAGTCGCCAGCAAGCTGCCTCCCACAAAGTGATTTATGACCTTAAGTGATCGGCATTAATCGGCAGGAGCGAATTCATTCGCCAAGACCATTACAACCGCACCGCCTCAAACCGCACCCGCGGATGGGCAATCCGGTCCTGTGCCCGCACCAGCTCCAGCTCGTAGCTGCCACAGGCCTGGGTTTCCAGCAGCACTTCATGCACTGCCGCAGCCGTGAACTCGAAAGCGGCCACCAGATCATCACCCAGCAGCACACGCGCCAGGAACAAGCCGGACGTCAGATCACCCACACCCACCGGCTGACGCGGAAAGGCCAGCAGCGGACGACGCAGGTGCCAGCTGGCATCGGCGGTCACCAGCAACATTTCAAAACCATCCGCCGCCTTGCCGGGGTAATCCAGATGCTTGACCAGCACAGCCTTGGGGCCTCGCGCCAGTAACGATCTCGCCATGGCCAGGCAATCGAGAAGGGACTCGGGCTTGCGACCGGCAAAGCTGTCCAGCTCCAGCTGGTTCGGGCACATGAAATCCGCCACTGCCGCTGCTTCTTCCAGCAGAAAATCGCTGACCTCGGCCGGAACGATGCAGCCCTTCTCGGGATGCCCCATCACCGGGTCGCACAAATACAGCGCTTTGGGATTGGCCGCCTTGATACGCGCCACCCCCGTCAGAATCGCCCGCCCCTGCGCCGCGCTGCCCAGATAGCCGGAAAGCACGGCATCGCAGTTGCCCAGTTCACCAATTGCCGCAATACCCTCGATCAACGCCGGGATCTGCTGCGGAGCCAGCACTTCGCCGGTCCATTGCTTGTATTGGGTGTGGTTGGAGAACTGGACCGTATTGAGCGGCCAGACATTGACCCCGATACGCTGCATAGGGAACACCGCTGCGCCGTTGCCTGCGTGGCCGAACACCACATGGGACTGGATGGCGAGCAAGTGAGGTGTACGTTTCATGGGAGGATCCTGAACACGATGCAAGTGCAGTAATAAGAAATTTAAGTCGCGCAGTATGGCTGTAAATCACTTCGGGCAGTTAAGCTGAAGACTCCTGAGTAGGAGCACTCTGCCATGTTGACCCTGGGAAACATTTTCGTGCTGATGCTGTTCGCAAGTGCGGCAGCCTGGTTGTGGCATGCCCACGGTCTGCGCGAGCGAGCGCTGGAGCGGGTCAAACAGCATTGTGCCCGGCTCGACCTGGAACTGCTCGACGGCAATGTCGCTCTGCGTCGTCTGGCTTTCATCCGCGATGCTCAGGGCCACAAGCGTCTGGCCCGTATCTACGGCTTCGAGTTCACCGTCACCGGAGAACAACGTCACCCCGGTACGATCACGATGTTCGGTGCCCATTCGGCCCAGATCGAACTCGCACCCTACCCGTTTGAAATTAAAACGCCACCACCTAGCGCTGAAATCATCGAAATGAACAAGTGGCGCGAGACTCATCAGCAACGCAAGCAGTGAGCCAATTGCGTCTGCAACATGACGCTGTCCTGCGGCGTCGCAAAGATCAATTCCAGACGCGAATCCTGGCGCCACTCGCTGCCTTGCCATTCAAGTTGCGAGCCTTCCAGCCCATTGGCTGAAAACCAGCCGTCGGGGCTGTGGATAACCATCTTGGCGCGCCGCCACGTCAGGCTTTCCAGCCATTGCAGCAGCTTTGCCCGATCGAACTGCCGGGAAGGATGCCAGCGCCAGCCGATACTCCAGCCGTCCGGGCTCTCCTGGCTCTGACGGATCGGCTCGTTCGGATCATTCCAGACAGCAGGCAATTGCCCGAGGCCTGGGGGCAGAATGAGGTTATCCACAGCACGGTTATCCACAGCTCCGTGCTCCAGAAAACCGGGCAGTTGCGCCAACGCAAGCTGGCCTTGCTCAACCCAGATCAGCGAATGCTCCGGCAATGCCTCGGCCAAACGCCTGCGTGACGCATCGTCGATACCCTGCGCCTTGTTCATCACCACCAGACCAGCATCCGCCAACGCATCCTGCTGGGTAACCGGTAGCGGCTGACCTGCCGCCATGCTGATCGCATCGAGCACCATCACGCCAGGTTGCACACTGAGCACACCCAGCCATGGTGCCTGGCGCAACTGGGCCATGAGTTGTGCGGGATGCCCCAGGCCCGAAGGTTCGATGAACAGGCGGGCGGGCCTGGCCTTGCGCAGCAGGCGTCCCAGGCCGATCTGAAACGGCACGCCGTTGACGCAGCACAGGCAGCCGCCAGCCACTTCGCCAAGTGCGATACCATCGGCATCCACGGTCAAAAGCGCAGCATCCAGACCGATCTGACCAAACTCGTTGATCAGCACCGCCCAGCGCTCATCGGCCGGTTTCTGGCTCAGCAGATGCCTGATAAGGCTGGTCTTGCCGGCGCCCAGCGGGCCACCGATCACATGGGTCGCAATGTTCTGCAGCATCTGGAGTCGCTTCTGGAGAGTGTCGTTTGCAAACAATGATGAAGGAAAGCTGACAATGCGAGCCATCAGGCTGCCTGTTCGATTGGCGTTGATGCTGCTGACAATGGCATCGGGCAAGGTATTGGCCCAAGCGTGTCTGGTGCACAGCCAGGCTGAGAGGTTAGACGTCAAAGTCTGTCAGGAAAACCTGAATATCCCGGAAGACCTGTTCCGCGACGGCTTCTGCCAACCGCAACTGGCAGGCCAGAAAACAGAAGTGACCTTCTCGCAAAGTTGTCCGGCAGGTGCCTTTGGCATATGCAGCAACGCACAGGTTGCCAATATGCCCTATCACGAGAATATCCACTATTACGGCATTGCCAGCGACGCGCTTTACCTCAAGCCGTTTTGTGAGGGGCAAAGCAAGGGCAAGTGGCTGACGCCCAATTAGGCCAGCCAGTCCAAGGTCAGGATCAAACGCCGTTCGTTGCGCTCCAGTTGTGGCGAACGATGCACCAGCCCCAAACCTTCGTTACCGCTCCAGCGCTCGCCCTTGAGCAAGGCGACTTCCCCGCAATGGATCTGCTGGATACGGCTCGGGTCCTGCGGTTCGGCCTCTGGGCTGCCAAGTTGTTTGCGGTCGATGGCGTGTTCCTTGAGCCACTGGCTGCCGATCCCGGCATAGGTAGTAACCAGACGCACCGGTACGTGATCGACGTGAAAGCGCGGGCACATGGCTTTGTCCAGCGCCCGCAAGCGCAGGCCGACACATTCAGCGCCCAGCAGGCATGCATAAGCACTGACCAGCCATGACACGTCTGCGATAAACCCGTCATACCCCTGCAAGTCGGCATAGCCCGAGGCCAGGCCTTGCAGATTGGGCTCGACATCACCGCCCTGCACTTCCAGAGTCATGGACTCCGACAGGGGCTCGTTCAGGGACAACAGCAATGCGCCGAAATCCTCGATATGCGCGGGCAATTGGCGCTGCCAGACCGACAGGTTGACGCCGTCTTCCAGCACCTGCCCCAACACTTCGGGCGTCTCGCCCTGCACCTGACGGGCACGGGGCTGAAACTTCAATACGGGTGCCAGCATCAGGCAGCCTCCTCGTCGTACCAGTCACCAAACGGGTCAGGCAACAGGCGCCAGCTCTCCGCGCCCATGGCCAGTTCGTCGTCGGTAAGCAAACAGTCATCCAGCTCTGCGATCAGTTGGGCGAAGTCGATGTTTTGCCCGATGAACACCAGCTCCTGACGGCAATCGCCGGTTTCAGGCGACCAGTTGTCCATGATCGACGTAATGTTCTCCTGATCCTGCGGCCAGTGCGCGCGACTCACGAAGCGCCACCAGCGGCCTGCAAAACCATGCCGCATCAGGCCGCCAGCCTGGGACCAGCTGCCCGCATCCTTGTATTTGCTCGCCAGCCAGAAGAAGCCCTTGGAGCGCAGCAGTTTGCCGTTGGTCCATGGGCGATCGATGAAGTTGAAAAAACGCTCTGGATGGAAAGGACGACGCGCCCGGTAAGCCGTGGAGGCGATGCCGTACTCTTCGGTTTCCGGCACATGCTCGCCACGCATTTCCTTGAGCCAGCCCGGCGCCTGGGAAGCTCGCTCGAAATCGAAACGACCGGTGTTGAGGATGGTCGATAACGGCACCTCGCCCATCACCATCGGCACGATCTCGGCATGGGCGTTGAGGCGCTTGAGGATGGCCATCAGCTCTTCACGTTCGCTGGAGCTGATCAGGTCGATCTTGCTGAGCAGGATCACATCCGCGAACTCGATCTGCTCGATCAGCAGATCGGTAATCGAGCGGTCATCCTCTTCGCCCAGGGTTTCGCCACGGGTGGCCAGGCTTTCGGAAGCCTGATAATCGAGCATGAAATTGACGCCATCGACCACCGTCACCATGGTGTCCAGCCGCGCCATGTCGGCCAGGCTCTTGCCCGCTTCATCGCGGAAGGTAAAGGTTTCGGCCACCGGCAAGGGTTCGGAAATGCCCGTGGATTCGATCAGCAGATAATCGAAGCGCCCATCCTGAGCCAGACGGCTGACTTCTTCGAGCAGGTCTTCGCGCAACGTGCAGCAAATGCAGCCGTTGCTCATCTCGATGAGCTTTTCTTCGGCACGATTCAGGCTGACATCACGCTGAACTTCGCCGCCATCGATATTGATCTCGCTCATATCGTTGACGATAACGGCCACTCGCAGGTTTTCGCGGTTGCGCAGCACGTAATTGAGGAGGGTGCTTTTCCCGGCTCCAAGAAAACCGGACAAAACGGTAACAGGCAGACGATTGGGCATCAGGATTCTCGGGCCAGGTTGCAAGGCTTGCACCTTGTTGATATAGGCTGCACCGGGCCTGTTATCGACACCGTTGGCAGCCAGCTCTAATCACCCGACAATGTTATAGTATAACGATGCAAAATTGCCAACCTGTTCGACAAAGGGCGTCTGCGTGAAACACATTTCAAAAGGCTTGTTCACGTTACTGCTATTGATCAGCACACAAATAATGGCGGCAGGCCCGCGGCCCGGCGTAGATATGGCGACCTGTACCCGTAGCGCGAACCTGCTGGCGTGCAGCGATGCGCAAGGCAATGGCTATAGCGTCTTCACCGCAGGTTCGACCACGTATTTGCGGGGCTATGAGGTGATTGGCAAAAAACGCTGGGCGCAGACCAACAGCCGGTTTGATCAGTTGACCTTCTTCACCGGCCTGGCCTCGAATGGCGATGCCTGGATAGGCACCATCCAGCGTATCGGCTGGACCACCATCACACGGGTTTCCAGCTCCGATGGCACACGCAGCAAGATCACTTGCAGCCGTCTGAATGGCTGCCACTGAGCAACGTCAGGCTTGCGCCTGTTTCTTCTGCTCCTGAACCCAAGCCATGTGGGAATCCAGCGGCGGGTTGCGCTGGAAGTAACGCTGCAAGCCCTCGAACAAACCATCGGCCACGGCCTGCTGATGGCGTGCAGTCACCAGTCTCTGGCTATCGCGGCTATTGGAGATGAACCCCGTCTCGACCAGAATCGAAGGCACGTCCGGTGACTTGAGCACCGCAAACCCCGCCTGTTCCACGCGCTTCTGATGCAGTGTGGTGATGCCTTCCAGGCTGCCCAGCACGGTATGGCCCAGTTGCAGGCTGGCGGCGATGGTAGCGTTCATCGACATGTCGAGAATCACCCCGGCCAGCATCGGGTCCTTGTCCTTGAGATTGAGCAACGAGGTGGCGCCCAGCAGGTCGGCGCCGTTTTCACGCTGGGCCATGAACCGCGCCGTCGCCGATGTCGCGCCGCCTTCGGACAAGGCAAACACCGAAGCGCCGGAGGCTGTCAGCCGCGGCGCAGCATCGGCATGCACCGAGATGAACATGTCGGCCTTGGACTTATGGGCAAACTCCACACGCTTGCGCAGGGGAACAAAGAAATCATCGTTGCGTACCAGCCGCACATCGAAGCCTTTCTCACGTTTCAGACGCTTGGCCAGCAATTGAGCGATGGACAGCACAACGTCCTTTTCCCGCTCGCCTCGGGAACCGACAGCGCCAGGGTCCTTGCCGCCATGCCCGGCATCGACCACCACCATGATGTCGCGCTTGGGATGAGCCTTGTCGGAAACCTGAACCGGAGGCGGCGGCGCGACAGCAGCCATCTGCACCGGCGCGCTGGCAGTAGAACTCAGGTCCAGTACCAGGCGGTGCCCCTGCCCGCCTTCCGGCCCGAGCAGAAAACTGCTGAGCTGCACAGGCGCGGTGAGATCAAGCACGATGCGAGTGTCATCACCATGCCCGTAATGCCCGGAACGAATCGACTTGATCACCGTTCGATCCAGCGCCAATTGGCTGAAATCCCCGGTCAGCCGCGAACCGCTGACATCGATGATCAAGCGGTCAGGCGCAGCCAGCGTGAAAGTCTTGTATTGCACAGGCCCGCTCAAATCGAGCACCAGCCTCAGCTTGTCATCGCTGCGCCACAGCCGGGCATTGCGAATCTGCGTGGCGTAAGCCCCAAAAGGCAAGGCCAGCGCAGCGCTGGCCAGAAGCATATTGAGCAGGATTTGACGTCTGTGCATGGCAGGTCTCACGAAACAAGGCGAGCATCCCGGCTCATGAAAAGTATCACCGCAACAATAGTAATAATATAACACCACGTTACAAGTGAAACTTGAAGCCTTACATGAAGATTGGCGCTGTCGAGAAACCTGCAATCAGGGGCAGTAAGTGCATGACCGAAAAGAAAAATGTTCCACGTGGAACGTAATCAGTTTCGTGGAGCCACTGCACCACATTGCGGCCCTAACCAGACAGCCCGTGTGTCCATGCTGCCATTCTGTTGCTGGCCTGTAGCGTTGAAGGTGCCGACCACTTTGGTGGTGAACTCACGGTTACTGAGAAACTGGGCCTGCCCGGTACCTTGCGCCTTGGGGCAACTGAACTGGAAGTTCCAGGTCTGACCGTTACGTGCGGTGATCTTTTGCGAGCAGCCGGATTTTGGATCGGTAAGAGGAATATTGTCCGATTTGACCTGCGCCTCGGTCAGGCAGAATCGCACGCCTTGCCCACCCAGCGTGACGCCTTGTTTTTGCATCATCTGTTCCATCATGGCGCGCTGCTCGGGAGGCAGGTTTTTCAATTGGCCCAGCATCAGTTGCAGATCCGGCAGCGCCTGACCATCGACCTGCATGTTGCTGGAGGTCAGTTCCCACAAGCCAGGTTGCAGCACCTGAGCATGAGCCACAGGTGCAGCCAGACAAAACATCAACGCCAACGCGCGTTTGTTCATTAAAAAGATTCCTCGTAAGAACATTACCCAGATAGGCCGCATCTTAGACGACATAAGCTGTAACCAGTTGCACCCGGATCAAAATAGCGACAATCCCGAGCGGCTATGGTCTGTTGTAGGCGCAAAGTTAAGGAGCATCGTTTACCTATGGATTTCCATAGCCCGTATTTCTTCGGCTACGTCCTGGCTTTCATTCATCTGGTGGGCGCAGTTGCTGCCATCCATGCATTGCTGACCGTGCGCACCGCGCAAGGCGCGATTGCCTGGGCGATGCCGCTGTTCTTCATTCCTTACTTCACCCTGATCCCTTATCTGGTCTTCGGGCGCAGTTCGTTTGATGCCTATATCAAGGCCCGGCGTGACGCCAACAGCGAAATGCGCAACGCTATCACCAACCTGAACTGGCGCCCCTGGATCGAAGAAGCCGTCGCCGCGCGCCGCTCGGATGCTTACGCATCGCTGCGCGCCATGCCCAAGCTCGGGCGCATGCCGGCTCTGGCCAATAACGAGGTCAAACTGTTGATCAATGGCAAGGCCAGCTTCGATGCCATGTTCGCGGCCATCGAGCAGGCCCGGCAGACGGTTCTGGTGCAGTTCTTCATCATTCATGACGATGACCTTGGGCGTCGCCTGCAAACGCTGCTGCTGAAGAAAGCCGCCGAAGGCGTGGCGATTTTCGTGCTCTATGACCGTATCGGCAGCCATGCCCTGCCCGCCTCCTACAGCGAGAAGCTGCGCGCAGGCGGTGTGCAGATCAAGGCCTTTGCCACCCATGGCGGCTGGCTCAATCGCTTCCAGATCAACTTCCGCAATCACCGCAAGATAGTGGTGGTCGACGGGCTGAAAGGTTATCTGGGCGGGCACAACGTCGGTGATGAATACATGGGGCTCAAACCGCCCCTGTCGCCCTGGCGCGATACCCATGTGCAGGTCATCGGTCCGGTGGTCGCCTGCCTGCAGGAGTCGTTCGCCGAAGACTGGTTCTGGGCCACCCGCGAACTGCCGCCCATGAACCTTCCCGAATCATTTCCTGAACAGGGCGTGCTGTGTCAGTTACTGGCCAGCGGTCCGGCCGATGCCCAGGAAACCTGCTCGCTGTTCTTTGTCGAAGCCATCCACGCGGCGACCGAGCGGGTGTGGATCACCAGCCCTTACTTTATCCCTGACGAAGCCGTCTCGGCAGCGTTGCGCCTGGCAGTGCTGCGCGGTGTGGATGTGCGACTGCTGCTGCCTTCGCGCCCCGACCATTACGTGGTGTACGCCGCCTCCAGCCTGTTCGCCTTCGATGCCGTGCGGGCTGGCGTGCGAGTGTTCCGCTACAGACCGGGCTTCCTGCACCAGAAGGTGGTGCTGGTGGACAACGAGATCACCGCCATCGGCAGCGCCAATCTGGACAACCGCTCGTTCCGGCTGAATTTCGAGCTGATGCTGCTGACCGTCGATACGGACTTCGCCCGTGAGGTTGAAGCCATGCTGAGTGCCGACTTCAACCTGAGCCACGAGATATCCCTTCAGGAAAGCCGCGAAACCCGCCACCTGCACCAACTGGGCATGCGCGTGGCGCGGTTGATTTCGCCGATCCTGTAAATCACCGATAGATGTCTTCACGGGTCAACGGCAAACCGTTCCCGCCATCGGCAAAGGGTTTGACGGCCAGGATCTGGTGCAGATTGATCCAGCCCTTGGCGAATGCATACGCGCAGCCTGCCAGGTACAGCCGCCAGATACGCAGGGTGTGTTCCGGCACCATGGCGGCAGCCTCGCTCAAGCGCGCCTCAAGACGAGCACTCCAGTGCTCCAGCGTCCTGGCGTAATGCAGACGCAGGCTTTCGACGTCGACGATTTCCAGGCCTGCTTCACTGATATGCGCGCTGATCATCGCCAGATGCGGCAACTCGCCGTTGGGGAACACATACCGGTCGATGAACTCCCCAGCTCCACGCCCAACCGGACGGCCATCGGTATGCAAGGCCGTAATCCCGTGATTCATCACCAGACCACCCTCCTTCACGGCACCAAACAGGCGTTGGGTGTAGAGCGGCAGGTTGCCGTGGCCCACATGCTCGAACATGCCCACGCTGACCACCTTGTCGAAACGCTGGTCTTGCGGCAGATCGCGGTAGTCGAGCAATTGCAGCTCGACCCTGTCCTGCAAACCCTCGGCCTTGACCCGCTCCCGGGCAAGCGCCAGTTGCTCATGGCTGAGGGTGATCCCGAACACCTTCACCCCATACTCACGCGCCGCAAAACGTGCCAGACCGCCCCATCCACAACCGACATCCAGCAGGTACTCACCGGGCTTGAGGCGCAACTTGCGGCACAGATGCTGAAACTTGTCCTGCTGCGCCTGCTCAAGCGTTTCCCTTCCCGTCTTGAAGTAAGCGCAGGAATAAACCATCTCCGTATCGAGCCATAGCTGATAGAAGTCGTTGGACAGGTCGTAGTGATAGGAGATCGACGCCGCGTCGGTGGCTTTATCGTGCTGAGTGCGCACAGGAGAGATGGAGTCTTCATTCACCAGCAAGGCGTGAGTCAACTCGTCACAAACCCTCACGACTTCACTGATCGAACCTTCCAGCTCCAGACGCCCCTCCACGAAGGCGCTACCCAGCAGGCCGAGGCTGGGATGCGTGAAGTCGGAAACCAACATCGGGTCTTTGACGAAAATCGTGACACTGGGCGCAGGCCCCAGATCCAGCTCATGACCGTCCCAAAGCTTGAGACGCAATGGCAAGTGGAGATTCTGCAAGGCCGTTGGAAGTTGCACATTCATATGAGTTGCCCCCCTATCCAGAAGCTGGAGAAAGGTAGTCCAGACGGTTCAGTCAGAACCGAGGCTATTGGCATGAAAGAAAAACTACCGGGAACGGCCTTGTGCCCACTGATTCGAGCCAAACGTGCAGCCTTTCATGGATCACCCTAGTCTTGAATGACCATCAATTTGTAACAGAGTTCTTCGGGCTTGAGTGCCGTCTTACAATTTTAGTAGCGGCTCCTGAAAACGCAGCAAACGCCCGGCATTACCCAGCACCAGCAACGTGCTGAGGTTATGCAGCACAGCCGCAACCATGGCGCCAGCGACACCCAGCAGACCAAAGGCTGCCAGTGCAACAATAGCCAGTGTCCAGCCGAGGCCGATGATCACGTTCACTTGCAACGTCTGGCGACACAGGCGGCTAAGGCGTACGCAGGTGCCGAGACGACGCAAATCGCTGCCGATCAGCACGATATCCGCCGAAGCCAGCGCGATATCGGCACCACCTGCGCCCATGGCGACGCCGACAACACCTGCCTTCAAGGCCAGCGAATCGTTGATCCCGTCACCGACGACCATCGGTCTGAAGCCCTGGGCAATTTCACCCTTCACCCGGTTGAGCTTGTCTTCAGGCAGTGCCTGAGCCTGAACATCGACGATCCCCACTTCCCGCGCCAGATTGTCGGCCACGGTCTGGCGATCACCGGTCAGCAATAATTGCCGTCCCAGGCCCAGCTCGCGCAACTCGGCCAGCGCCTTGCTCGCCTCGGGCTTGAGGCTGTCCGACAGCAACAACCAAGCCTGGAATACCCCGCCCAGCGCCAGCCCGGCCAACGGGCCGTCATGCTCGGGCACCGCAGGCGTGGTAATTCCCAATTGCTCAAACAGCTCGGGACGTCCCAATGCCGCTTCGCCATGGGCTGTCGAAGCCACCACACCCAGGCCCTGACGTTCGCGAATATCGCTGAGCGCCAGCAGTTGATCCTTGTCCACCAGCCCGGCCAGTGCCCGGCTGACCGGATGGCTGCTGGCCGACCCGAGGCTGGCCGCCAACGGCAGCAGGTCTGCATACCCCGTGCTGTCCTGGATCGATTGAAGACGCAGGCTGCCAAACGTCAGGGTGCCGGTTTTATCCACAACCAGCGACGTCAGGTCCGCCAGCTCTTCGAGAAATGCCGAACTGCGGATCAGAATCCCGTGACGGGCCGCCACGGCAATGCCCGCAATGGCCGTGGCCGGAGCCGAAAGCACCAGCGCACAAGGACAGGCAGCGACCAGCACAGCCAGCATCGCCTGAGCATCCTGAGTGATGAACCAGGTCAGCGCGGCAATCAGCAACACCAGCACCATGTAGCTGCCGGCATAACGCTCCAGCAGACGAGTGATCGGCGGCTTGGAACGTTCGGCGCTTTGCATCAGCGCAATGACCTTGCCCAGCGTGGACTGGTCGCCAATGCGCGTCACCTCGATGCGCAGCAGGCCATCAAGGTTGATCGCTCCGCCGTAGACTTCCATTCCGGTCTGAGCTTCCAGCGGTATGGACTCGCCGGTAATGGAGGACGTATCGAGGCTGGCCTGACCGGAAATCACCCGGCCATCGGCAGGCACCCGATCACCGGCCCGCACCTCGACCTGATCGCCAGCCTGCAACGTCGAGTTGTCCACTTCATGAATGCTGCCATCGGCCTTGATCAACCGGGCGTGGCTGCGGGTCAGTTGGCCCAGCGCCTGAATGGCTTCTTGGGAACCGATCACGCTGCGCTCTTCCAGTACATGGCCGAAGATCATGATGATCGGCAGCAAGGCCGCCGTCATGAGGTCGCCTGTAGCCCATGCACCCAGCATCGCCAGCGCAATCAACTGGTCGGTGATGCCATGCAGGCTTGGGTGACGCAAGCTATGCCAACCGGCGCTGATCACCGGGATTGCCACCAACAGCGAGGCCGCGCCCAGCAGCAACTGGCTGACGCCGGTCTGCTCAGGCGCAATCAAACGCCAGATCAGGCCCAGCCCCAATAAACCCAAAGCCAGCATGGCCAGGGTCAACTGACGGGCCGCGCTGCGTTGCTCCGCCCCGCTCAGCAGGCTGGCCGCTTCGGGTCTGGCGTGGGTGTGAACGGCTTCGCCACTCATTGTTCAGCTCCCTGAATGATCAGGCGGGAATCGTCTTTGGGGTCGACAGTAGTGACCGATCCGGCCTGACCGAGAATTTTCGGCACGCGCTCACGGTAGAGGCGTTGCAACAGACCAGGATCGTTGCGGTTCTGGATCGACTGCGCGAGGCTGGCAACGGTCGCGGTGTCGGTCTGGGCCTTGGCCAGTCGCTCCGACGCCTGGGCATGCGCCACCTGCAAGGTTCGGTCGGCTTGCTGGTTGGCAGCCTGAGTGAGCTTTTCCGCATCGTTATGGGCGTTGGCCACGGCTTGGTCCGCTTGCTGGCTGGCGGTCAGCACCGCATTGAAGGCGTTGACGGCGGCCTTGGGCAAGCTGGACTGCACATCCACCCGCGCCACCTCGATACCGACTCCAGCGCCTGTCGCCTCCAGTTCAGCCAGACGCTGGTTGATGCCGCGCACCAGATCGCCACGCAACCGCTCACGCCGTTCGGCAGCCTTGCTGTCAGCTCCGATCAGCTCGGGACGGGCAACCAGAATAGTGTCCAGATCTCGCGCCGCCGTCAGCGCCACGGCGCTGCGATTGACCAGCCGATCCAGTGCAGGCAGCACATGCTCGCTCTGGAGAACGAAAGCATATGGATCGGTCACCTTGTAGAACACCGTCACGTCGAGCTGGACGACACCCGCATCGCCCGTCAGCAGAAAGCCGGAGCCTGCCAGGGCATCGCTCATGGGCACGGCAAAGGTTGCGACCTCATCGGCCTTCTGGGCCTGAGGCGAGCGCAACAGGGTTTCCACCCGGCGCTCGATTACCCGATCCGCCGAAGGCAGCAGAACCACACGTTCCAGTGGCTGCGGCCAGGCAATCAGCAAACCGGCGTTCTGGATCCGCTCCAGCTCACCGAAGCGCATGACCACGGCACGGTTCTGGGGATCGATCTGTCGCACGTTGGAAGTCACCCAGCCCAGGGCCGCCAACAGCGTCACGCCATACAACCCCAGAAACGCCAGACGACTGGCCTGCAACCATGGGCTGTTGACCGCCGGACGCTGCGCTTCTGCCTCGACGCCTGAAGGCTCGCTCATGGCTGCGATCCACTCTTGCCGTCCAGTGTTGGCGGCCCGTCCACCAGCACCCGGAACGGCGCGGCATCGGTGCGCAGGATCAGCCTGGTGCCCGGCGTCACCACCGTGCCCAGCGTGTCGAGGGAGCGCAGCAGGTTGTAGAGCTGCGGCGAGCCCGCATAGGCGCGGCCATAGATCTCGGCGGCTTCGACCCGAGACTGAGCCTCGATATCCGCCGCCTTGACCGTGGCGTCGGCTTCGACGATCCGCGCATCACGCTCGGCAGCCGAACGGATCTGCGCGGCTTCGCGCTTGCCGGCGGCCGTGCGCTCGGTGGCAATGGTTTCACGCTCGGCACGCATGCGATCGACCGTGGCGCTGAGCGTCACCGAAGGCAAGGTCAGGCGCTCCACGCCGACCTGCAGGACTTTCACGCCATAGGTCGTGAGCAACTGCTGCTCGATCTGCTGGCGCAGCTGGTTCTCGAAAGCCGTGATGTTCACTTTGCTGGCATCGGTATTGACCAGGTTCGACAAGTCGAAGCTGCTGGCGGTGGTTTCCAGCGCCGAGCCGACGAAGGTGCGAATCTGCCGGGCAGCCTCATCGGGCTGGTTCTGTACGGCGCGCATGAAACGCTGAACGTTGTCCCCATCGCCCTGCACCTGCCACGCCACATAAGCCTGGACGATGATGCGCAGACCATCGCGGGTGCCCACATCCTGCAAACCGCTGGAGGTGGTGCGCAAACGCAGGTCCACAGGGATCGCCGCCTCGAACGGCGCAGGCCAGCGCCAGCTCAGGCCCGGCTCCAGCAAGACGCGGGACGGATTGCCGAAGCGGGTAATCACCGTCGCCTCCCCCGAACGAACCTGCACCAGACTCGCCGTGGCGACCGCAAATGCAATCAGCAATACCGCCAGCCCCATTCGCAGCCAGGGACGCTTCCCTGAGCCGACGGCTTCATCGTGATGATGGTGGTGATGCCCGCCATGGGCATGGTCGCTGTGGTCGTGATGATCATGGTGATGATGGAACAGACTCAAGGGACGACTCCTTACTGAACGGCTTTACGCGGCGCCGTTGGGTCTGCCGGTGGGGTGAAGGTGCGAAGGTCGATGGTCGGCGCACTAGTGCCGCCCAGACGATGGTCGAGAACCAGCAGTCTGGCGCTGCCCAGGCCCTGACTGAGCCGGGTCAGGTATTGCTCCAGCAGGAACGCTTGGCCCGCCTCGGTGTAAGCCTGACGCTCGGCACTGAAACGCAGGTCCGCGCCTTGCGCCGTCGCCAGCACTTCACGTGCATTGGCACTGGCCTGGTCATGGGCGACGCTGGCATTGAGTTGCGCCTGATTGGCCTGGGCACTGGCCGCGCCGCGCTCGCGGGCGATCAAGGCCTGGGCGCTGATCTGCGCAGCCTGCACGGCATGGTAGGCATTGGCGGCACCGGCTGGTGGATGGATGGCTTCGACCACCGTGGCGAGAATTTCCACGCCACTATCGAGACGCTGCAAGTCGGCCTGAACCGCTTTGCCAATGTCTTCGGCCAGCCCTGTGCGTTGTTCGCCGAGCAGCTCATCCAGCGTGCGGGAAGCGAAGTCGTGGACCAGCACACGGCTGGCGGTGCTGCGAATCAGGGTCGGCACATCGGCACTGTTGTAGGTCGCGGCCAGCGCAGCGGCGTCGCTCAAGCCGATGCGATAGACAAAGCGCACATCCATGTTCACCACCTGGAAGCTCTGCTTGTCACCCGTGCTGCTGGCGATCACCTGGGATTTCTCGTTGATGTGGCTGGCGTCCCACAGGCGATTGGCGCTGGCGGGCGGCGGACCTTCGGCAGGGTCCAGAAGCTGTTCCACGGCACTGGCCTCGGAAACGCTGGTGGCCATCTCGTGAACCACGCCGTTTTCCACCGCCAGCACCTTGCCGAACGGCCATGGCAACCCGACATGCAGACCCGGCCCGAACACCTCGACCGGTTTGCCGAAGCGCTCATAAATCCCGCGCCCCTGCATTGAAATTTCATGCACGCCCGTAAGCGCCCAGCCCAAGGCAGCAACCACCGCCAGCACCGGCAGAAACGCACGCCGCATATAGCTCAGCGCCCAGATCTGGCGCAGGTCGATACCAAACCGGTTATGCAATTCATGCTGCAAAACCAGCAACGGCCGAGGCGGCCAGCGCAACAGATCGGCAATCAGGCTGCTGGCCATCAAGCGTGGCTCAAGACGCTCATTGCGCGGAGTGAAGAGCGACAGCAGCGCCCGAAGCAGGAATTCGACAGCGACCAACGCTGGCAGGATGCCGACCAGCACCGCCAGCCGTGGCGGCCAGACGCGATCCACGCTGGCAAAGAACAGACACAGCGCCCCGACCAGCAAGACCCCGATGACCATGCGGGTCAGTTGCGCCAGTTGCCCGGCTTCAGGCCATTGGGCGGTCTGTTCGTGACTGAACTGCCGCTCCAGCACCAGCAATCCGAAAGCCATCAGCAGCATGAGGCTGCCCGCCAGACTGGCGACAGATGACAGCTCGGTGCCGGGCAAGCTCAAGTCCCAGACCATGCGGATACATATCAGCGCCAGCAGCGACCAGCCGGCAAGCCACAATGCCGCGGTGCCCAAGTGTGCGAGCATGGATTCGCCAGCATCGCTGAGCCGGGTCAGCAGGCGCTCGTACCAACCGGCTTCGTCGATCTGCGGCAACGTCTGGCTCTGTTCAAGCGGCGCGAGTGTGCCCAGGGCACGAGCGCGCCAGCGGGCGATCCCCAGCGCCGATTGCAGTCCGGCAGCCAGCAACAACAAGGCAGCAGCACCGTTGACGAGCACCGCCATCCACAAGGAACTGGGGGAAAACAGATCGACGAACAGCGCCAGCAACAGCACCGTGATGCTCGTGCCGACAGCCAGGTACCTGAGCCGACTCAGGCGCTGTGCCTGTTGTGCAGCCAGTTGAAAGCGCGGCAAACCCTCAAGGCCTGCGCGCCCGATATCCAGATCAACCCGCATTGCTACCCCGGAACCTGACTAACCCCATGAATGATAGCGTTACGATATAACGCTTATCGTGAAACTTTCGTCAGGTGACTCCGCGTCTCTGGCCGCTACGAGCAAACAATATTGTTCAGCAGCCCGGCCTGCTATCTCTCAGAAGGAGAAGGCCAGACAGACATGGCCAAATCCACGATCTCAAACAGCTTCTGCCGATCCGCTCCATCGCGTGCCTGTGCCGCCACTCCCTGAAGTATTGCCATGAAAAACCCCGCCAGAACCGCAGCGTCAGTGCCAGGAGGAAGTTCACCTTTCTGGATGCCTCCCCTGATCGTTGAGACGAAGTCGGTTTCCATGTCACGGCGAATTGCAGCCAGATGTTCGCGGACATCGGCAGCCGCTTCCGAACAACTGACCGCAGCCGTGGCGAGCAGACATCCGGAAGAACCGGAATTGGCTGTAAACACATCGACTGCATGATGCAATGAACCCAGAACGCTTTCACGAACTGTAGCGTTCGCATCAAGCTCCTTTCTGGAAGCCATTCCCTTTTTGACATACAGATCCACAACCTCCAGAAAAAGCTGTTTCTTGTCTCCGAAGGCGGCATAGATGCTTGGAGCGGTCACCCCCATTGCCTTGGTCAGCGTGGCCATGGACGTGGATTCATAGCCATGCTCCCAGAAAGCGAGCATTGCCTTTTCCAGTACGACATCGCGGTCAAAAGAAAGCGGACGTCCCGATTTTTTAGATTCGACTGTTTTCATAATGATCGCTATGAAATGTTTGACAGCGTCTGCGTGGCCGGGATAAAAGCATTTCGTAATGAACGTTACGAAATATAAGGCTTGAAAAATTATGTCACATAAATGGTTACAAGTTGGCCTGCAAGCAGACAACCCGTCGTGACGTCGAGCGTGGAAAGCCTATAGCTCACCCCCCTGAAAACAAAATGACGGTCTGACTCAAGCTTCCAGCCTGGGCACAGGTTCGTCCGTGCGAATAAATCTGTAGCTCCAGGTATGGAACATGCCAAGCAATGTAATCCGATATAACTGCGTGGGTTGCGGTATCTGCTGTAAAGGCCGGCTTGTACCCTTGACGCTGAACGAAGCCGAACAATGGCTGGCTCGCGGACACGATGTAGCGGTGATCCTGGAGGCCTTCAACGAGCTGACCTGGCCAGCCGATTCAAGAGAATATGCGCACAGCGCTGGCAGGTCGGTCGCGGTCAACGATGCCCAGAGCAGCATTCGCGTCATTGCGGTGTTCGCTGGCAATGCCCTTGAGCAATGCCCGAATCTGCGTGCGGATAACCTGTGCGGTATCTATGAAGAACGCCCGCTGGTCTGCCGGATTTACCCGATGGAAATCAATCCATTCATCGAGGTGAACAAGGACAACAAGATCTGTCCGCCCGAGTCCTGGGAAAGCGGCGACATCCTGTGTACCGATGGCGTAGCCAATCCCGAACTTCAGGCACTGGTCAACCGCTCCAGGCAAGCCGACATCGTTGACGCTGCGGCCAAGATAGCAGTCTGCGCACAACTGGGCATCAAGGTGGCCAGTTGGAAGGAGGATGCATTCGCGGTCTATTTCCCGGAGCGTTTGCAACTGATCGATGCGATACGCAGCAGCAAGGAGGCCACCGTAGAGAACTGGAGCGAAAACTGGAAAGTACGGGTCGATGATCCGCAACTGCACGAGCGCCTGCTTGCACACCATATTCCGCTGGCCGCCGCGGATGACTGTGACTATATCTTTCACAAGTTGTAGCAAGGCAACGGCAAAAGCTCCTGGCGTTCAAGCCCGTGAGCACCCCGATTGGCGGGTTGGGCCGCCTGAAAGGCATGGCAAAATGATTGCTGAATATTGCATGGCGAATGGCTTCCAGACGTCACGCAAACTCAACTTCCTGACCGCTCATTCGCACCCGACTCGTCTGAAAGCCTTATGCCAAGCGGCGATGAGCGGGATGAGGCGGTCGGGCCGGTTCTGAAAACCTTCCCGCCCTGCCCTTCAAGTGCCATATTCATTGATGATGAGCGGCATTTTTTTTCACCTATTTTGGAACAGCATCTCGTCTTTGTTATCTGTTGTGGGTAGTTTGCGTTCGGCAAGGAGTCGTTGGCGCGCCATTTTCTTGTGCAGGACGCACAGAATTACTCAGAGGCTTCACTTTTATGAATCGCAGGAATCTCCTTAAAGCTTCCATGGCGTTGGCCGCCTATAGCAGCTTGCCAGCCTCGGGGCTTTTTGCTGCGCGAGCGCTTGCCGCAGCTGCGGACGGCGAGATAGAACATTTCGATTTCCCGACATTGCAGGCTCACGCCAAACAACTGGCCGGCAAGGCCTATGTCAGCACCAAGCAGGTGCTGCCGCCGGTATTGGCGAACATGACGCCGCTGCAATTCAACGCCATCCGCTATGACGCCGCGCACTCCTTGTGGCATGACGTCAAAGGCCAGCTCGACGTACAGTTCTTCCACGTCGGCATGGGCTTCAAGACGCCCGTGCGCATGTACAGCCTCGACGCCAAGACCAAACAGGCGCGCGAAGTGCATTTCCGTCATGAACTGTTCAATTACGAGAACAGCGGCATCGACAAAAATCTGGTCAAGGGCGACCTGGGCTTTGCCGGATTCAAGCTGTTCAAGGCTCCACAAATCGCCGTCAACGATATCGTGTCGTTCCTGGGCGCCAGTTATTTCCGCGCAGTGGACGGCAACAATCAGTACGGCCTGTCAGCACGCGGTCTGGCCATCGACACCTACGCCAAGCGCCAGGAAGAGTTTCCCGACTTCACCAAGTTCTGGTTCGAGACGCCGGACAAGAATGCCACCCGTTTCGTGGTCTATGCCTTGCTGGACTCGCCGAGCGCCACAGGTGCCTATCGCTTCGACATCGATTGCCAGTCCGGTCAGGTGGTGATGGAAGTCGACGCACATATCAACGCGCGGGCCGACATCGAGCAACTGGGCATCACGCCGATGACCAGCATGTTCAGTTGCGGCACCCACGAGCGCCGCATGTGCGACTCGATTCACCCGCAACTGCACGACTCCGACCGGCTGGCCATGTGGCGCGGTAACGGCGAGTGGATCTGCCGCCCGCTGAACAACCCGGCCAAACTGCAATTCAACGCCTTCTCCGACAAGGACCCGAAGGGCTTCGGCCTGGTGCAGTACGACCACAACTTTGCCAGCTATCAGGATACGGTTGTCTGGTACCACCGCCGCCCAAGCCTGTGGGTCGAGCCCACGACGCCGTGGGGTGAAGGCGAGGTCAGCCTGCTGGAGATCCCGACCACGGGCGAAACGATGGATAACATCGTGGTGTTCTGGACCCCCAAGGCCAAGGTCAAGGCTGGCGAGTCACTCAACTACGGCTACAAGCTGTTCTGGAGCCCGCTGCCACCAGTCAGCACTCCGCTGGCTCAGGTCAATGCGACCCGTTCGGGCATGGGCGGCTTTACCGAAGGCTGGGCACCGGGCGAGCATTACCCCAAATACTGGGCACGTCGTTTCGCGGTGGACTTCCACGGCGGCGGCCTGGATCGTCTCCCAGAAGGTACAGGTATCGAGCCGGTGCTCAAGGTTTCCCACGGCAAGGTCCAGGACTTCAACATCCTGGTACTGCCGGACATCAAGGGTTACCGCATCACCTTCGACTGGCTGCCTGACAGCGACTCGGTAGAGCCGGTGGAAATGCGCATGTTCATCCGCACCGGGGATCGCACCCTGAGTGAAACCTGGCTGTACCAGTACTTCCCGCCTGCCCCGGACAGACGCAAGTACCCGTAATGCTCTGAAACCCGCAACAGTTGCAGGACCGGATTTATCCGGGAAGACATGATTGCTGACGGTGAAGAGGCAGTGAATGCACTGGCCTCTTCCCGGATAAATCCGGTCCTGCCTGGTTTTGATCACCTCTAAAAGTTGACAGTATCGTGAACTGCGACTGATATATCCCTTGTCACGCCGTTGCGAGCATTCGCTCCAGACTTGTTTCCCCTCCTCAAGCTCATCCCCTTATCGGCCCGTCTGTCGCGGTCGAGGGCGGTAGCTATGCCCATCCGAAATTCCTGACGCTCTTCAGAAGGCCTACATCATGGAGTTGAACCCTGTGGACAATACGGGCGAGAAACCGTCGCTCCTGTCTTTCGATAAGTCGACCGTAGTGGTGCTGGTTGCCATCGGTCTGATTCTGGTCGAAACCTTTTCCGGCGCCCTGCGTTTCTATTTCGACAAGGTCGGCATCAGCCCGCTGCTCTATCTGCCCAAGATGGCCTGCGTCCTGCTGTTCGTCATGGAGTTGCGCACCCTCAAGGCCGGAAGACTGTTCTGGACATGCATGGTGCTGTGGCTGATTTACGCACTGCTGGCGATGCTGCACAGAGCCCATGTATTCAATCTGGCATTCAGCCTGTTCGCCTTGAGCCCGCTGTTTTTCGGGCTGGTGTGCAGCGAGCACCTGTTCCATCGAAGAAAGCTGCTCGGCTGGGCCATCGGCTTTTGTCTGCTGGCATCTCTGGTGGGGCTGGCGCTGGACAAGTTCACCTTCGTGCCCTGGAAAGGCTACAGCTACAGCGTGGGAGAAACGCAACTGAGCGCCAACACATCCTGGAGTTCGGATGAGGAAGACCGGGTCGCCGGGTTCGCCCGGATGTCCAGCCTGCTGGCCATACTCATCGCCATCTACAGCCTGTATCTGCTCATGTTCATCCGCTCGCGCCCGGTCCTCATGGTGCTGAGCGCAGTGGCGCTCTACGCGATTGTGCTGACCACCAGCAAAGGCCCAGCCGTCGCTTTTATGCTGACTCTGGGTTTGTTGCTGATCCAGCGCATGACCTGGATCTGCCGGCTTGCCTGCATCATGGCAGTCATGGCCGGTCTGCTGCTGCCGACGCTGGGCCTGCTGTATGACTTCGATGCCCGAACGGTCAGCAGCGGTGGCAGCTCGATGGCATCGCTGTATGACCGGCTGAACAATACCTGGCCCAACATCGCCGAAGCCATGACCTTTGCGGGCTGGGGAATTACCGGCGCGGGCTTCGGAATGGTCGGCAGTACGCTGACGATGTTCCCGGTTCCAGGTGCCGATATTTTCATGACCATCGACAGCAGCGTCATGTACTTGTGGGTGATGCTGGGCGCGACCGGGCTGCTGCTGTATGCGCTGCAGATTCCCATGTTCTTCGCACTGATCAACGATCAGAGCCACGTGGGGCGCATGTTGCTGGCGATCAGTTTTTGCTGCTGCCTGATCAGTTGGACCACGGACATCTTCGAGGTAGCGGTAGCCAACCTGTTCATCGGCCTGACCATAGGCCATGTGGTGTTCGCCAAGCGTGAAGAAGATGCTCTGGCAACCCGTTCACCGGAAATGCAGATCAGCGCCCTCCCCGCGCAATACTGAGGCTTCAACATGAGAACCCTTGCATGCCTGCTGCTGGGTTGCCTGGCCGGTAACGCATCGGTGCAGGCCGAACCGGTATTTCTGGTCGGTATCGGCACCCATTTGATGAACTTCGACCAGCCCGTCCGGCAGCCGCTGAACCTCGCCGCACAGGCTGGCTTCAACGCGGTCAGGGACGATATCTTCTGGTCGACCGCCGAACCCAGTCCCAATCAGTTGCGTATCGTTCCGCAATGGCGCAATTACCTGAACCTGGCCAGTGACCTGAACCTCAACAGAACGGCAATCCTGGGCTACAGCACTTACTTTCATGACAACGCCAAGCCGCGCACGCCCGAAGTCACGGTGCCCTTTCTGAAATACGTCGATTACGTCACCCGGCAACTGGGCAACAAGATCAGCTTTTACGAGGTCTGGAACGAGTGGGATCTGGACGGGCCAAAAGACCGCCAGCTCAGCCTGGATTATGCCGATCTGGTGCGCAGCACCGTGCCAGTGATTCGCCAGAACACCCTCAATGCCAACGGCACTCCGGCAAAGATCCTGGCAGGAGCCATTACCCGCGACGGCATGAATGGTGGTTTCGCGGATGGCCTGATCGAAAGCGGCGTGCTGGATCTGGTGGACGGCCTTTCCCTGCATCCTTACGCCCATTGTTCCGCTACCAACGGCAATACGCCGGAAGCCTGGGTGCGCTGGATGACCCGCTACGAGCTGGACATCCGCACCCGTGTTGGCCGCGCTGTGCCGCTCTACCTCACGGAAATGGGCTGGCCCAGCCATCAGGGGCCTTGCGGCAAAAGTGAAGTGACCCAGGCCGTGTACATGGCGCGGATCTTTTTCCTGTCGCGCACGGTGCCTAATGTCAAAGGCCTGTGGTGGTACGACCTGCTCAATGACGGACCGAACCGTTACGACCAGGAGCACAACTTCGGAGTGCTCAATGAAGACCTCTCGCCCAAGCCCGCCTACACCATGATGCAAGCCATTGCGCCGGTCATCAGCAGCTTCACCTACGATGCACAGGCCAGCACCCTGAGCGACAGCACTTACCTGCTGTACTTCGACAAGGGTGATGAGCGTGTTCTGGTGGCCTGGGCAATCGGCGCACCGAAAGACGAAAAAATCATCAGCGACAAGCCCATGAGCGGCCCGGTGAGGCTGACCGATACCATCAACCCCGAACAGGGCAGCATCGACAGTAAGCAGTCATGGCAGTGCCAGGCCAGCCGCTGCTCGACCTCGGTCAGGCTGACCAATTTCCCCAAGATCATCAGCCTGAGCAGCAATCACTGATCGTGCGACACCGCTGATGGCTGAATGCGCTCGGCAAACTTGACCAGATCCGCCAATGAGTCCGCCTGCATCTTGCGCATGACCGAGCCACGCCGGACCTTGACCGTTATCTCGCTCACGTTGAGCCGGTCCGCAATCTGCTTGTTCAGCAGGCCGCTGACCACAAGGTCCATCACCTGCTGCTCACCGGCATTGAGGCTTGCATAACGCCGTTGCAACTCGGTTTCCACTGCGCTGGCCTGACGTCTTGCCCGGTCCCGCACCAAGCCTTGCTGGATGGCGTCCAGCAAATCCTGCTCGCGAAAAGGCTTGGTCAGAAACTCCAGAGCCCCCGCCTTCATCGCCCGCACCGACATGGGAATATCACCATGACCGGTGATGAAAATCACCGGCAGGCCGATGCCCCACTTCACCATCTCACGCTGAAAATCCAGGCCGCTCATGCCCGGCATGCGCACGTCCAGAATCAGGCAACCGGGCGCATCGGGCCGCGAGGCGTCGAGAAACTCCTGAGTCGAGCCAAACAGCATGGAGCGCAGCCCGACCGAGGCCAGCAAGTCCTCCAGAGACGAGCGCACCGACTGATCGTCGTCGACCACGTAAATGATCGGTTCCTCGACCTGCGGGGCCGGAACGATTGTTTTCATCAGCTCTCCATCTTTGCGGTAGGCAGGGTGAAGTGAAACGTCGCGCCGCCTTGCTCGCCGGGTGTCATCCAGATGCGTCCGCCATGGGCTTCGATAATGGAGCGACTGATCGCCAGCCCAATCCCCATCCCCTGTTCTTTGGTCGTGTAGAAGGCATCGAAAATCCGGTCGAGATGTTCCGCCGGAACGCCGATACCGTTATCGCGCACCGAAAATCCGATATCCGCGCCTGCGCTCCAGTCGACCACCACCTGCAACTGGCCATGGCCTGACTCAAGACCGCTCATGGCGTCCATCGCATTGAGCATCATGTTCAGCAACACCTGCTGGATCTGCACCCGGTCGGCCAACAGCGGAGGCAAGCCGTCGGGAATTTCCACCGTCAGGGTAATGCCCTGCTGGTTCATTTCACTATGGGCGAGGGAAACGATTTCGGCGACGGCATCGGCCACGCTCACCCACTCCTTGTGGGTCGGGGCCGGTTTCGCCAGCGCACGCACATGCACGATGACATCACTGGCCCGATTGGCATCACTGATCATGCGCTCGATGGCCTGTCGGGCCTTGGGCAGATTCGCAGGCTCGCTGGCCAGCCAGCGCAGCCCGGCATTGCCACTGGTGACAATCGCCGCCAGCGGCTGATTGACCTCATGGGCGATGGAAGCCGTCAGTTCGCCCAACATATTGACCCGGGCAATCTGCGCCAACTGGGTACGCGCCTCATGAACCGTCCGGACTGCCGCTGCCAGGCGCAATGCCAGATACGTCGTCATGGCGATGGCCAAGAGGCTGATACCACAATTGATCAGCCCCGCTTCGCTGGAGCGGGAAGTGGTCAGTTCGTAACTGAGCACCGTCAGCCCCATACACGCCAGCGCGACCGCGATCACGCCGCCAGCGGGCATGAACCTGACAGCCATGAGCACCACGGCAATCTGAAAGACGCCGACCGCGATTTCCAGATCCGTCAGCGTATCGGCAATCGCAATGGCCACCGCCAGGGCGAGCAATAATGCCAGTCGAACAGCCATTGCCGCCTTGCCAAAGGTTTTCGACTCGCGCATTGCCCGTGTCTCGCTCGTTGATGAAAGCTGAATATGCCAGTTTTCCTGCAAAGCTTATGAAGGATTGTCGAGGCTGAACTGATCCAGCAATTCATCATAGGCAAAAAGCTCGGCATAGCGGCCCCACTGGGTGACGCTGCGCAAGGTCTGCATCGCATCGCCTTCGGACATGAAGTCTTCGAGCTGGTCACGAAAGCGTCGCGCAGGCGCAGTATGGGTTGCACGATCATCCAGAACCCGACGGATATGCGCCACCAGCGGCACGAAGCTCAGCAGGTGGTGGGCGAAGAGCTGCTTGCGCTCGTCGACATCCGCCAGCGCATAACGACGCGCAGCCGGCAGCAGGCGGATATCGCCACCCTTGAGTTCGGCAAAGCGCAGCAATTGCAGGACTTCGGCAATCGGGAACAGCTCATCGGCGTTGTAGTGCAGCGCGCTCGCCAGCTCCGGCAAATCCGCCGTGGCACCATAAGGCGGTGCATGAATCGCCTCGATCAGCCCGGCCAGCGCGTTGATTGATACCTGCGGCAGCACCATGCCCAACCCAGTCCCCGGAAAAACGCCCTGACGCAACTCGCCAGCGCCACTGTCCTGAGTCATGAGCACGTAGATCTCCTCGACCAGCGCCCTGAAAGACGGGTCCTGACGATTGCGCGGCTGCGGCAGGTCGACCTTGATTTCGCTAACCACCCGACCGGGGTTGGAGGAGAACAGCAGGATGCGATCACACATCAGCACCGCTTCGGCAATGTTGTGGGTCACCATCAGGATGGACTTGATGGGCATCCGGCCTTCCGACCACATGTCCAGCAGGTCGGTGCGCAAGGTTTCGGCGGTCAGCACGTCGAGGGCAGAAAAAGGCTCGTCCATCAGCAGCACGTCAGGGTCGATCACCAGAGCACGGGCCATGCCCACGCGCTGGCGCATGCCGCCCGACAACTCCTTGGGATAGGCACTCTCGAAACCGTCCAGGCCAATCAGGTCGATGGCCGCCAGTGCGCGCTTGCGACGCAATTCGGCAGGCACTCGCTGCGCCTCCAGGCCAACCTCCACGTTCTCCAGCACTGTCAGCCACGGGAACAGCGCAAAGCTCTGGAAAACCATGCTCACGGTGGGTGCGCGCCCTTGCGGCCCGGCGGGGAAACTCACTTCGCCAGCGGTGGGCACCACCAGACCGGCAATCGAGCGCAGCAACGTGGACTTGCCCGAACCCGAGCGGCCCAGCAGCCCGATGATCTCGTTTTCGTTGAGCTTCAGCGTCACGTTATCGAGCACCAGACGCTCTTTGCTGGCCTTGCCGTAGACATGCCGGACGTCACGGACATCCACCAGGCAGCGCTTTTCGATAGTCATCATGGCTTCCACTCCTCAAACCAGGCTCAAACGCCGCTCGGCAAACCCGTACAGCGGGCGCCAGAGCAGGCGGTTGAAAGCAATTACAAACACCGACATCACGACAACACCCAAGGCAACCCTGGCAAAATCCCCGGCCTGAGTAGCGTTGGCGATATACGAGCCCAGCCCGGTCGCCTCCAGCGACTTGTCGCCCCAGGACACTGCCTCGGCCACAATGCTGGCGTTCCACGAACCGCCGGAAGCGGTGAGCGCGCCGGTGATGTAGTAAGGGAAGATCCCCGGCAAGGCCACGCGCCGCCACCATTGCCAGCCGCGCATGTTGAACATCCCGGCCACCTCGCGCAGATCGGTCGGCAACGCGCTGGCCCCGGCGATCACGTTGAACAGGATGTACCACTGAGTCCCCAGGACCATGAGCGGCGAGAGCCAGATATCCGGGTTCAGGTTCAGCCCGACAATGGCGATGACTGCAAACGGAAACAGCACGTTGGCAGGGAACGCCGCGAGAAACTGCGCGACCGGTTGCAGGCGCTCAGCCCACGCCGGGCGCAGGCCGATCCAGACGCCAATCGGCACCCAGATCAGGCTGGCAATGACAATCAACAGGACCACACGCAACATGGTCGCCAGCCCCAGACCAAAAGCGTTCAGTGCGTCGTCCAGCCCCAGTGACGCACCGATGAAATGCATCAGCCAGACACTGCCAGACACACAAGCAGCCAACACCAGCATCCGCCAGAAGCCGTCAGCCAGACGGGAAGACTCCGGCCTGGATACCGCTTTGCGGGAGCGCCCCAAGGCCGTCCAGTCCATCGACATCAATACCCGCCATGGCACCGTGAACACCGTGCAGAGCGCCGGAATCAGACGCGAACGCCCCAACAGGCTGTACATCCACGAACGCGGACGCTTTTGCGAAGCCGTCTGCTCGAAACGAAACTTGTCAGCCCAGGCCACCACCGGCCGAAACAGCAACTGGTCGTAGCACAGGATCACCAGCGCCATGGCGCCAACCGCCCAGGCCACCGCTGCCATGTCCTTGCGGGCTATCGCCAGAGCCAGCCAGGAACCGATGCCCGGCAGGTTGATCTGGGTGTCGGCAACCGAAATAGCCTCACAGGCCACGACAAAGAACCAGCCGCCGGACATCGACATCATCATGTTCCACACCAGCCCCGGCATGGCGAACGGCAGTTCCAGCCGGACAAACCGGAGCAACGGCGAAAAACCGAACTGACGACTGACTTCATTCAAATCGCTCGGCACCGTGCGCAGCGATTGATAGAAACTGAACGTCATGTTCCAGGCCTGGCTGGTAAAGATGGCAAAGACGGCGGCCAATTCCGCACCCAGTTGCCGACCGGGAAACATGCCCATGAAAAAGGTCACGGTAAATGCCAGAAAACCCAGGACCGGCACGGACTGCAAGATGTCCAGCGCGGGCACAATAATCATCTCGGCCTTGCGACTCTTGGCCGCCAACGTGGCCACGATGAACGTAAAGATCAATGAAGCCGCCAGGGCCGCAAACATGCGCAAAGTCGTGCGCAATGCATAATCCGGCAACTGTGCCGGATCGAGCACCATGGGCGTGCTTTCCAGCGCGGCCAAGGGTTGCGTCATCTGATGGACACCGTGAAACACCAATACCGCGATCACCGCCAGAAGCAGCACGCAGATGAAGTCGGCCAGACCGGACACAGGGCTGCGTGTCGCACCGTATTTAATGGCTGGCAATTTTTTATCGGATTCAAAGACAGAGTTCATTGCTCACCTCGAACAATTGCGTACAGGCAAGGGCGGCAAGTATCAAAAGACCTGGCCGTGAGCGTTGAGCGGAAAGTTATGAAAAACAACAGTGCTCTATTACACGGCCAAGTTTATAGAAGTCCGTGAAATGCTTAAAACCTGCAAAAGTAGCCAATTAACAAACTTGCATATAACTTCCCTATACCAAGGTATATCGGTGCAGGGTCCTCTAAACCGATTGGGCAAGAACTATCCATATCATTGCCACACGCAACGACTACATTGAGTATTCAGCAAGGACTTCGCAGGGAAACCGGGCATGAGATTTGGGCTACTGGTCACAGGCTTTGTTCTGGCACTGCTGCAACCGACAGGGCATGCGCTGTCAGCTCCGTATCTGGCGGGAGGCAGCGAGTGGCGACCGTTCAGCTATGCGGATGAGCAGGGCAACCTGCAAGGGATATCCATCGACATCGGGCGGCGCGTGCTGGAGATGGCGAATATCGATGCAGAATTCGTTTCCTATCCGGTCAATCGTCTGCAAGCCATGCTGGACAAGGACCAGATCGACCTGAACTATGCCGACTCGCCCAGTTGGAACAGCCCCGAAGATTTAAAGCGCTATGTGTTTTCCATCCCGTACATGACCGTAAAGGAGCACCTGTACTTCGTCACGGATCACCCGGCAGCCACAACCCCTGTGGATAAACTGCACGACCTGACCATTGGCATGGTTCGGGGATATACCTATCGCGCACTGGAAACCGCTTTTGCCCAGAGGCGTGTTTCCAGGCTGGAAACCTCGCAGGACCTGGCACTGCTCGAACTGCTGCAAACCCGGCGTGTAGACACCGTGGCCATGATCGATGAGCTATACGATTACCTGATCGCCAGCCATCGAATCGACCCCGCCAACTTCCGCCAGGGCGCCCAACTCAGCGAAGCGCCACTGGCGATCAAGTTGCAGCGCAGGCACGCCGCTCTCCTGCCACAAATCAACGCCGCGATCCTCAACCTGCAACGTAATGGCGAAGTGGAGAGAATCCGCCAGTCATACCTGCCAGCCCTGTAAAGGCCCGCCCAGGAGCGAATTCATTCGCTCCTGCCTATTACACCCGGAAATGGCTCACCATCATCTGCAACTGGTTGCCCAGCCGCGCCAGCTCTACGCTGGAGGCTGCGGTTTCTTCGCTGGCTTCGGCCGTCTGCTCGGACACATCGCGAACGTTCAGGATGCTGCGGCTGATTTCGTCAGCCACCGAACTCTGCTGTTCGGCTGCGGCGGCGATCTGCTGGTTCATGGCCTGAATGCTGGAGACCGTGCGTGTGATGCTTTCCAGAGAAGTACCAGCCTTGCGAGTCAGAGCGACGCTGCTGTCGGTCAGGCTACGGCTGCCGAGCATGATATCGGAGACCTGACGGGTGCCGTTTTGCAGGCCTGCCACCAACGTCTCGATTTCCTCAGTCGATTGCTGGGTACGTTGAGCCAGACCACGCACCTCGTCAGCCACCACCGCAAAACCACGCCCGGCCTCACCGGCACGCGCCGCTTCGATAGCCGCGTTGAGTGCCAGCAGGTTGGTCTGCTCGGCCACCGCCTTGATCACGTCCATGACCTTGCCGATCTTGTCGCTTTCCTGCTCCAGTACCGTCATGGCATCGCTGGAGCGCAATACTTCAGCGGCCAGTTTTTCGATCTGGTGAATGGCTTCGCCCACCACCTTGTCACCTTCGCGGGCTTCCTGGTCGGCGGTCGAAGCTGCAACCGAGGCTTGCTCGGCGTTGCGCGCCACTTCATGCACCGTTGCCGACATTTCATGCATGGCCGTCGCGACCTGATCGGTCTCGACTTTCTGGCTGTTGACCCCGGCGCTGGTCTGCTCGGTCACGGCTGAAAGCTCTTCGGCAGCGCTGGCAATCTGGGTCACGCCATCACGAATTCCGGTAATCAGCTCACGCAGCGTGGTGCCCATGCGCTGGATGCCTTGTTGCAGCACGCCCAGTTCGTCGCGACGAGTCACCACCATGGTGTGGCTCAGGTCGCCCGAAGCAATGCGGTTCACGACTTCCAGGGTTTCCTGCAATGGGCGGGTGATCTGGCGAGTAATGATGATGGCCGCAAAAACACCGAGCAGCAGAGCAACCAGCGCACCGATGAGCTGGAGGCTGCGCGCCTGGGAAGTGTCTCGCTCAACCAGCGTTTTTTGCATGGCGTTAAGCTCGGTGCCCACTTTGAAGATCTCATCCCCAAGAGCGGTCATTTCCTTGCGCGTGGCATTGATGGCGCTGTCCGCGTCCTTGAAGCCCTGCACAGAGGTCTTGTAGGCACGCAGGGTTGTTTCCAGTTGTGCGACCTTGTCGCCATGGGTCGCATTGAACGCAGCCTTGAGTCTGTCGACACCCGCGATGCTCGCCTCCAGTTGCTGGAATGCTGCCTGCTCGGTCTTTTCCGTCGTATTGCCGGTATAGCCGCGCACTTCGTAACGCACCAGTTGCACGTCCATACGAGCGCTTGCAATCAGTTGCAGCAGATCGGAACGCGCAGGATCGGAAGCGTCCATCTTGACTACGGACTCATTGATCGCAGAAATGAGGTCACTCGCCCTGGCTGCCGTTACTCCCATTTCCGCACGCACAGTGGCGCTGTTGCGATAGGCCGTGCGCATCTGGTTCAGAAGTTTTTCGTAAGCATTGAGCTGATCGCCCAGGCGCTCCAGAAGCTTTGCATTCGCCGGGTTGGTGAAGTTCTTCAGGATGGACTGCCGAGTGTTCTTGAAAGTATCCAGTTGAGTCTGAACATTCTGTGCAGCGGTATCGTCACCATCGGCGAGCATGTACTGCAAACGGGCCACACGCAGCACCGTCAGCTTGTTACCCAGCTCGGTGATATCGCCGATTCTGTCGGTGCGATAGATCAGCTTGTCGAGGCCGTTCCAGCCGACAAGGGCCAGCAACGCGGTAAAAATCAGAACCAGGCCAAACCCCAGAGCCAGCTTCATGTTGACGCTTATATTTGCAAAACTGCTGTTCATAAACTCTCCGTGATGTTCTTTCGATGCGCCCATGCAAAAGCTGAAGGTTTTATTTTTTTAAGCAGCAGAGTTGCGCGATAGGCGTATCGGCCTGCACGACCACAAACTTGATCAAAAAGTCAGGAGTCGGGTTAAAAAAATTTCTGGAATGCAGGCGGGGCAAGGCGCGCTTCAGGTTTCAGCGGCTCGAATTTGCTTCCACATAACCGCTGTAGGAGCGAATTCATTCGCGAACAACGGCATTGAAGGCGATAGATTTTCTTTGAATGTAAGCCGACGCCGACCTGAACCCGTTGGTGATTACTAAAAACCTGACACAGGTTCATCAGCCGGATCAGCCTGGCCAGTTACTGCTCGTGGCCCCGACAAAAATACCTGCCGAACCGGAGCCCGCTCCTGAGCCAGTCGCGACCTCAGCCACGGCAGAAGCCATCACCGAACCCGCTGCAATCGAACCGCCGCCACCACCCTCTCCTGCGCCCACTGTCGATGACCTGCTCAAGGAACTGCCTCTGGACAAACTGGGTGATGACATTGAGGTTGTCACCAACGAAAGCACAGTCAGCTTTCGCATCAACAGTGAAATCCTTTTTCCTTCCGGCCAGTCAGACCTCAATCTGGGCGGCCTGAAGGTTCTGCAACACCTGATTCCCGTACTCGAAAGCGTCTCGCACAAAGTCATCGTTACGGGCCACACCGACACGCAGGACATCCGCAGTTCCCGATTCCCTTCCAACTGGGAACTCTCCAGCGCCCGCGCAGGCAGCGTGGTGCGTTACCTGCAGAGCAACGGCATCAAAGGCAATCGGCTTGCGGCCGTGGGCTATGCAGACACCCAGCCCCTGGGCGACAACCATACTGCCCAGGGGCGTGCAAGTAATCGCCGAGTAGAACTGGTGCTGGAACGCTGAGGATAAAGTTACCCACAGCCAGGTTATCCACAGGTGGACCGGATCACAGCTTGAACTTGCGCACCAGTGTTTGCAGATAACCGCCAAGGCGTGCCAGTTCGACGCTGGAGGCGGCCGTTTCTTCGCTGGCCGCAGAGGTCTGCTCGGAGATTTCACGCACATTGATCACGCTGCGATTGATCTCTTCTGCCACAGCGCTCTGTTGCTCGGCGGCAGCAGCAATCTGGTGGTTCATGGATTCAATGGCCGACACCGAACGGGTAATGCTGCCCAGCGAAACGCCAGCGCGGCGAGCCAGATCGACGCTGCTGTCTGTCAACGAGCGACTGCTTTCGAGAATACTGGAGACCTGCTGCGTGCCGCCTTGCAGCCCGATGATCAATTGTTCGATTTCTTCGGTCGACGCCTGAGTGCGTTGCGCCAGGCTGCGCACTTCATCGGCCACCACCGCAAAACCCCGACCGGCTTCACCGGCACGGGCTGCTTCAATGGCCGCGTTGAGCGCCAGCAGGTTGGTCTGTTGCGCCACGGACTTGATGACATCGAGCACAGTGCCAATCTTGTCGCTTTCCTGCTTGAGGCTCGTCATTGCCGAAGTGGAGTTACCGACCTCGCTGGCCAGTCGCTCGATCTGTTCGATGGCCTGCCCCACGACGCTATCACCTTCACGGGCTTCTCGCGTGGCGTTGACTGCTGCATCGGAAGCTTGCTCGGCATTGCGCGCCACCTCCTGAACGGTAGCGGTCATTTCGTTCATGGCAGTCGCCACCTGATCGGTTTCGACTTTCTGGCTGTTGACGCCGGTGCTGGTCTGCTCGGTAACTGCCGAAAGCTGCTCGGCAGCACTGGCAATCTGTACCACACCATCGCGCAAGCCGCCGATCAGTTCACGCAGATTAAGCGTCATGCGCTGCATGCTGCTCTGCAACAGGCCCAATTCATCACGGCGCACCACTTTCAGATCGTTACTCAGGTCGCCATTGGCAACCAGCTCGGCACTGCGCAGGGTTTCCATCAGCGGGACAACGATCAACCTGGTGATGACCCAGGCTGCCAGAATGCCAAGCAGCAAGGCACCCAACGCAGCACTGCCCAACACATTGCGCGCACTCAGAACATCGGCAGCACGCTGATCGGCCTGATTTTGCGCCAACTGATTGCTGGCCACGAACAAGGCCTTGATATCTTCGTTGAGCGCCGACTGGGCCTTGTTAGCCGACGCCTGGGCATCACTGAACATCCCGACGACCGAGCGGTAAGCCGTCAGCGCAGCCTGAAGTCGCTGCACACTGTCGGCCTGGGCACCAGGCAGAAGCTGACCGAGTGTTTTCGCGTAGGCACTCGCCTGATCGATAGCCTCTTTGGCAGGCTGTTCAAGATCCGCCCTCAGACTGTAGGTGTAACCGCGCAGTTGGAAACGCGCCTGTTGAACCAGCCTCTGCTCTTTATCCACAGCATCGCGCAGCGCCTGATCGCCGGAAGCAACGCTGGCTTCAAGCTTTGTCAGCTCGGCCAACGCTGCATCGGAGTGATTGCCAAAAACCGCTCGGGTCGCCTCACGGGCCTGAATGGCCTGGGTGAAGTCGCTGAAGTGTGCCCGATAGCGTTTCACCGACTCGTTGGCCGATTCGATATGTGGAACATTGTGTGGCGAATTGAAGGCCGAGCGGCTTTGGGCAAGGTGGCTATCAAGGCTGTCCAGCATCTTGACCACTGCTGCTGCGTGTTCGGCATCGAAAGTGATGGTGTAAGACAAGCGTGCGATACGCATGTCCCTGGCCAGTTCGTTCAGCTTGGCGATATCCAGAATTCTGTCACTGCGCTCACTTAACGATGTGATCCCCGACCAGCCAGTCAAGGCAATCAATATCGTCAGTACCAGCACCATGCCAAAGCCCAGCGTCAGTTTTGATCTGACACTGATGTTTTCCAGAACCCCGTTAACCGCTGCAAACATTGCCCCGCCTCCACGCCAACAAAGTCAGCATTTGAAGGTCTTATTACCTTCAAATGACAGTTGGCAAGGCAGTGTATCGGTTGAACAAGGTAAAACTGAACAGGCATCTATACGGGAGACAGAAGCCGGCGTGAATTCACCGGCTGGTGCTATGTGGATATCTGCACATCATTCATGCTGGCATTGCGGGCAACCCGGTTTCGACCCGCCAGTTTCGCATGGTAGAGCTGCTGATCCGCACGCTTGATAAGTGCCGTCGTATTGGCATCGGTTGATTCGGACAGGCCGATACCGATGCTGACAGTGACCTGCCCGACCAGAGCAAAATCTGCATCGGCGATGGCGGCACGGATCTTCTCGGCGACAATGTCCGGGCTGCCCTGATTATCGAACTGCGGCAACAGCACCGCAAACTCCTCGCCGCCGTAGCGGGCAACGAAGTCTGTGGAGCGAGTGTTCTTCTCAATGAGTTGAGCCAGTTGGTACAGGACTTCATCACCGATGGCATGGCCATAAGTGTCATTGATCCGCTTGAAGTGGTCGGCATCGATGAACAGCAAGGCGAACGGGCGTCCGGTCAATACAAAGCGCTGGCTGCACTCGATCAGTTTTTCATCGAACAGACGCCGGTTATACACACCCGTCAGCGCATCGTGAGTCGCCAGTTTCAGCAACTCGGCATTGGCTTCGGTGAGGGCTGCCGTACGTTGCGCAACCGTGACTTCCAGCGAACTGTTGGCATCCTGCAGTTCGCGCTCCTTGCCCAGCAAGGACTGAGTCATGTTCTGTATCGACTGGCCGAGCTGGGCAATTTCCAGCACGGGATGGCTGAGAGGGAAAACCACGTCTGGCTGCTGATCCTGTACCTGCCTGGCTGACTTTGCCAGTTGCTCGATCGGCCGGCTGAGGTACAGCGCCAGATAGTAAGCCGCCAATCCAAAGGCGACGGCGGCAATAAAGCCCAGCACGAGCAACCTGTAAAACAGGCTATGTGCGGGTTGCAGAGCCTGAGCCAAGGGCTGGCGAACCGCAACATACCAGGCCAGCCCTGAAATCGTCGGGGTTGGCACTTTTACAACGCTGGTCAGAAAACCATCGCCCACAAACCATCCCGGCTCCGGTGACTGAAGCAGTTCAGGGTGTTTTTCTCCGACACGCTGCTGTGGATAAAGGACATCACCCGCATGATCGACAATCAGCACTTCGATATTGTTCAGCATGTCTTCGCGCAAGACTGCCGCCTCGACAATCCTGGCCATCCAGCTCCAGTGCGCATGGGCGCTCAGCACCCCCACCACCGCGCCATCGGCATTACGGATGGGCGAGGCAAAATCGATGAAGCGCAGAGGTTCGCCACTGGGGTTGGGCAGCAACTTTGCCAGCAAGACCGCCTCATGAGGGTCGCCGGTGTAGGAACCTTGCAGACCCGCCTTGAACCAGGGGCGCTCCTTGACCGATAGGTTGACCAGAAGCCCATTCACGGCCTGCCTCACCCGCCCTTGTGTATCGGCAACGCCCATCCAGGCATATTCGGAATGGGACTGGCTGCGCAGCTCCATCGACCGCAGGATAGCCGGGTCGTCCAGATTGCCGCTCATCAAATGGGATTCCTGGCTGAGCAGGTGCATTTCCAGTTGCCGCTCATAGAGCTGCGCGCCCAGCAATGCAGCAGCCGATTTGGCGGTACTTAATGAAGTATTGGCACTCGCCTGTTTCATCTGTTCGGTAGCGATATGCCCGACATAGAAACCGACACTCAAGAGCGTGAATAACGACAAGCCCGCACACCATAAGGTCAGGTGACTACGGAGACTGGCTTTGATCATGGGTGGGCATCTGATGGTGAGAATAGTGGCATGTTATGCCGAATATGACGGCCAAAGGGCAAGGAAAAAATTTGCTCGGAACAACCGTCAAGAAGGGCGTTACCGGCCCATGAAACTGCAACGGTTCAAGGGGATTGGGTCGTCCTGCAAACGGGCTGTCGCAGATTCATGAGTAAATCTCATGACTGTATTCGCCGGAACCACATAGTCCTGCTCAAGCGACTGGTTTACCTTCCCTACATTCGAGGTGATACAAGGCTCCTCACTCTTTTTGCGCTCCCGATAAAACGGATTACTGAATGCCACCGGAAAGCTTCAACGATCTATCTGCTTTTACCGTTGTCGCAACCGAGCGCAGCTTCACCAGAGCCGCTGCAAAGCTGGGTGTATCCCAATCGGCCCTCAGCCATACCATCCGCAATCTTGAAGCACGGCTTGGCCTGCGCCTGCTGACCCGTACGACCCGCAGCGTCTCACCGACCGAAGCAGGCGAACGTCTGTTGCGCACGGTGAAGCCACGCTTCGAGGAAATAGAGTCCGAGTTGGCAATCCTGACGGAAGATCGCGAGAACCCGGTCGGCACTGTCCGCATCACGGCCAGCGAACACGCCTCGATCACCATCATCTCGCCGGCGCTGATAAAGCTTCTTCCCCAATATCCGCAGATCAACGTCGAGGTGAACATCGATTCCGGCCTGGTCGATATCGTTGCCGAGCGCTATGACATGGGCGTACGACTCGGTGACCGGGTCGCCAAGGACATGATTGCAGTCAGAATGAGCCCTGACCTGCGCTGGGTTGTCGTCGGGGCGCCGTCTTACTTTGCAAAACACCCACGACCGCAGATACCTCAAGACCTGACGGCCCATAACTGCATCAATATCCGCTTTCCTACCCACGGCGACCTCTTTGCCTGGGACTTCGCCAAAGATGACCAGGAACTCAAGGTCAAGGTTGGCGGGCAACTGACCTTCAACAGCGTGGCCCTGCGACTGGACGCGGTACTGGCCGGGCTCGGGCTTGCGTACCTGCCAGAAGACCGGGTCGAGCAATTCATCGCCGAAGGAAAACTGATTAACGTCCTGGACGACTGGTGCCCGACCTGCCCCGGTTATCACCTCTATTACCCGAATCGCCAGTACTCTTCATGTGCGTTTTCTTTGGTAGTCGAGGCGTTGCGATATCAGGGGTGAACCTCGTCCGCCCCTTTAGATAGCGACGGCCTTGGTACGAAAACGCCGTAGCTGGCCATTCAACCCCACAGCAAGTTCGGACAGTTGCTGGCTGGCGGTGCGCGTCTGCTCGGCTCCGGTAGCGGTCTGTACCGACAGGTCGCGAATACGCACCAGGTTGTGATCAATCTCACGGGCAACCTGAGCCTGCTCCTCGGCGGCGCTGGCAATCACGAGGTTGCGCTCATCGATCCCGTTGACGGACTGGGCAATGGCTTCCAGCGCAGTGCTGGCGGCCTGAGCCTGTTCCCGGGTCTGCTGTGCCTGATCGGCGCTGGTCAACAAGGCTTCAACGGTCTGGCCGGTGCCTTGCTGGATGCTGCCGATCATGGTTTCAATCTCACGAGTGGATTCGCCAGTACGCTGAGCCAACGCCCGCACCTCATCGGCGACAACGGCAAAGCCACGACCTGCATCACCGGCACGTGCCGCCTCGATAGCAGCATTGAGCGCCAACAGGTTGGTCTGATCGGCCACAGAGCGGATCACGTCCAGTACCTGGCTGATATTGCGGGTCTGCTCTGCCAGTTGCCGGGCCTGAGTGCTGGCACCGAGGACATTTTCTGTCAGCACCTCGATAGCCCCAAGGGTATCGCCCAACTGGCGCTGCCCCTGACGTGCCGACTCCGCTGCCTGACGCGACTCGGCAGACGTGGTCGTCGCGTTGCCTGCAACCTCATCCACCGCCTGGCTCATTTCGGTCACGGCAGTAGCCGCCATCTCGATCTCACTGTTCTGCTGTTGCAGGCCCTGAGCGCTTTCCTGCATGACCGTGGTCATCTCTTCGGCGGCAGAGGCAAGCTGGGTCGCAGACTGACCGATATGCTCCAGCGTGTCGCGCAACTGGCCTTGCATCTGATGCATCGCCTGCAAAAGCTGCGCAGCTTCATCGTGGCCGTGGATATCCAGACGCTGGGTGAGGTCGCCATCGGCAATCTTGCTCGCGGCGGCAACGGCCTGGGAGATGGGACGCACAAGGCTGAGTGTCAGACGCCAGGCCAGCAAAAGAGTCATGCCGAGCGCAGTCAGGATTGCGATCCAGGTGATGGATTTGGCCTGACTGTAAGCAGCACCTGACTCCTCGGAAGATGCCTGAATACTGGCCTGATTGATTTTGCTCAGCGTTGCGGTGCGTTCGTTCATCTGAATGCCGAGTTGCGCCATGCTCGTCTGCATGATCTTGCGGGCATTCTCGATTTGGCCGGCAGTGATCAGGTCAGCTACCTGGTTGGCATCACGCAAATAATCACGATGAATCTGGCGCAGAGTGTCCACGGCCTGGCGCTCTGCATCGGAGTCCAGCAACTGTTGGTAGCGATCCAGACCTGCCTTGACCTCAACGCTCAGTTCTTCGATTTTCTTGCGCGTCGTCGCCAGAGTGGCCGCATCGGGGATAGCCAGCAGGCGTAATGATTCGATGCGGGTACGGGCAAGTTTCAGGGCGATATTGTCAGCTTCAACGATGCTGGGCACATCATTCGTCTCCATCCGGATGCCTTGCTTACGAATATCGGAAAGCTGGAGTAAACCAAAAAGTCCCAGCCCGGCGACAAGCGCCGCAAGAACGCCAAAACAGATAAGACTACGTGTCGCGATTTTAAAACTACGAAGGTTCATGATGGGCTCGCATCAGGCCTGCCAATCAATGAGTCAGCAGACTGCTATTGGGTTATTTAGTACATGGTCAGACAGAGAGCTGAACGCAGGCAGGCAAAGGGGAGAAGTGCAAAGCTCCCATTCGCCCAATGGACGCTGTTTGCTTAAACTCTTCGATCACGATTAAAACCGGGTCAATATTCAGGTTTTTTCATGACATTAAAGCGTCACACTTTCCATTGCCGAACTTTAATACTTTCATAGTTCCGTGAGCGGCTCACCCGGCATCGACGGGGTGCATTTCAGCACATTCGCCGAGGAATCATAGTGTCCCTGAATACAAATTTCAGTGTCCGCAGACTCCAGACACGCCAGAAAACTTAACACTTCATTCATCACGGCGCAGTGTCCACGAACGCTAAAAACATTGTGCGCGCCGCAACTCCACACGCCTGTAAAATAGGGTGATAATTCTAAAATTCTTTCTTCAATCACTCATTTCAACAATGTTGATCGGGCAAGGCTTGGCATGATCTTTCATGTTTGGCATTCTCACTAAAGATTTCACTTAGAAGCTCGCTATGCCTACTCTCGCTGCCTCTTGTGCCCAGGTAATCCTACGCCTGGCTACCACCCTGTCTGCGCCATCCATGGAGTTTCAACGATTTTATTCGGACGTAGAGATGAGCGTTCAGGAAGGGTCAAGGCTCAAGGTAACAGAGGCATCCCGCCTGGTTGCGGCAATCACTGAAGAATCCGGTGATCCCGAGACAGGATTGTATTCCTACGGTTTATTCCAGCCCGGCCAATTGAACTCACAGCTGTACGCAATCATGTCCAGCTCAACCCTGGGCGAAGCGCTAAAGACGATGGGTCAATACTCCGTCCTGCTATCAGATGGTATGCCTGTCTCCGTAACTGAAGACGCAGAGACCCTGACCATTGAGTTTCTTCGCCTGGAATCGGTCAACGTTAACAGACAGTACATTGACTGCTGTCTGTCCACACAGGTGGCTTTGACGCATTGGTTATTGCCGTGGGACAAACCCATCCCTGTGGCAGCAGCCTTCAGTTACAAGCAACCGGAAGACTGCACAATGCTGGAGTCTTTTTTTGGAAACAACTTAACGTTCTCCAGCGACATCAACAGAATAAGCTACTCCCTGACCGACTGCGCGCGCCCCTTGAGCACCGCCAATCCGGCATTGAAAATACATCATTTGAATTACACCAATGAAGAGCTTTCTCTGCGCCAATATAGAATTTCCCCCATTGTCAGAAACCATATTTTTGTCTCCTTATCTTCGGGTAACTTGATGTCATTGGCCCAAGTGGCGCTCAAAATGAACTTAAGTACACGAACGCTTCAAAACCGACTCGATGATGAGTCTACGGGCTTTCAAAACCTTCTGGATGAGTGCCGACGGGAACTGGCGGACCAGCTTCTTTGCTTTACAGAGGCAACGATAATCTCCATCGCTGAAAAACTGAGCTTTCGCGACAGCAGCAGTTTTCACAAAGCCTGTAATCGCTGGTTTGGCTGCCCACCGGGGTTGTATAGAAGTAAAAGTCTCAGGAAGGCGGTTCACTGAGAATCAGTGAGTCGCACCTTGTATGGTGAGATGGAAGACACGGCTGTCAGCGACACCCGCTGGAGGAGTGGTTGGGGATAACTCTTGGGGTGTATCAACTCTGTGGGTCTTAGCCTGGAAACTCTATAAAAGAGCTTCCAGGCTGTGATGGTTTTATTGCTGTGGACCCATCATGGTTTTACCATCTGTGGATAACTCACTCCACAGTCACAGACTTCGCCAGATTCCGCGGCTGATCAACATCCGTACCTTTCAACACTGCCACGTAGTACGAGAGCAATTGCAGCGGGATGGTGTAGAGGATCGGGGCCAGGGCATCGATGATGTGTGGCATGGCAATGACGTGGGTGCCTTCGCCGTTTTTCATGCCGGCTTGCTCGTCAGCGAACACCACCAGTTCGCCGCCGCGTGCGCGGACTTCCTGAAGGTTGGATTTGAGTTTTTCCAGCAGTTCGTTGTTGGGCGCGACGGTGACTACCGGCATGTCGTTATCCACAAGCGCCAATGGACCGTGCTTGAGTTCGCCGGCCGGGTAGGCTTCGGCGTGGATGTACGAGATTTCCTTGAGCTTGAGGGCTCCTTCCATCGCTACCGGGAACTGCGCGCCACGGCCCAGGAACAGGGTGTGGTGCTTCTCGGCAAATAGCTCGGCGACTTTCTCGACGGTGCTGTCCATGGCCAGTGCCTCACCCAGACGGGTCGGCAGGCGACGCAGTTCTTCGACCAGTTCGGCTTCGACACCTTCATCCAGTGTGCCTTTGACTTGCCCAAGGGACAGGGTCAGCAACAGCAGGGCAACCAGTTGGGTGGTGAATGCCTTGGTGGAGGCCACACCGATTTCAGGACCGGCCTGGGTCAGCAGGGTCAGGTCCGACTCGCGGACCAGCGAGCTGATGCCGACGTTGCAGATCGCCAGGCTTGCCAGGAAGCCCAGTTCCTTGGCGTTACGCAGTGCGGCCAGGGTGTCGGCTGTTTCGCCAGACTGGGAAATCGAAACGAACAGGGTGTCCGGTTGGACCACAACCTTGCGATAGCGGAACTCGCTGGCCACTTCGACCTGGCAAGGAATGCCGGCCAGACCTTCGAGCCAGTAACGCGCAACCATACCGGCATGATAGCTGGTGCCACAGGCCACGATCTGGACATTGCGGACCTTGGCGAACAGTTCGGCAGCTTGCGGGCCAAAAGCATGAACCAGCACTTGTTGCTGACCCAGACGGCCTTCCAGCGTGCGCTGCACAACCTTGGGCTGCTCGTGGATTTCCTTGAGCATGAAGTGGCGATATTCGCCCTTGTCGGCCGCTTCGGCGCCTTCGTGGTATTGCACGGTTTCACGAACCACCGGCAGACCATCCACAGTCCAGATCTGCACGCTGTCGCGACGGATCTCTGCGATATCGCCTTCTTCCAGATACACGAAGCGGTCGGTTACCTGACGCAATGCCAACTGGTCCGATGCCAGGAAGTTTTCACCAAGGCCCAGACCAATCACCAGCGGGCTGCCGCTGCGAGCAGCCAGCAGACGATCCGGTTGTTTGGCGCTGATAACCGCCAGGCCATAAGCACCGTGCAGTTCCTTGACTGCCGCTTTCAGGGCGTCGGCCAGATCAGGGGTGTCCTTGAGCTTGTGGTGCAGCAAGTGGACGATGACTTCAGTGTCGGTATCGGAAACGAATACGTAACCCAGGCCTTTGAGGCGCTCGCGCAGGGCTTCATGGTTTTCGATGATACCGTTGTGGACAACTGCCAGTTCGTCAGCTGAAAAGTGCGGGTGTGCATTACGCTCGCAAGGCGCACCGTGGGTGGCCCAACGAGTGTGAGCGATACCTAGGCGACCGTTCAGAGGCTCGCCTGCAAGTGCTTGCTCCAGCTCACTGACCTTGCCCGAACGGCGACGACGCTCAAGGGTGCCTTCATTGCTGAAAACGGCTACACCTGCGCTGTCATAACCACGGTATTCAAGACGTTTTAGCCCTTCCAGCAGAATGGCTGTGATACTACGTTCAGCAACGGCGCCGACAATTCCACACATGGTTCTCTCCTAGCTGACAGCGGCACAAATCAGGGTAATGCCGCGGGCTTTTATCTGTTCGCGTGCCTCGTCGGGCAGGCGCTCATCTGTAATAAGGGTATGGATACTGCTCCAGGGCAGTTCCAGATTGGGAATCTTGCGACCGACTTTATCGGCTTCAACCATGACGATCACTTCGCGGGCGACTTCAGCCATGACCCGACTCAGGCCCAGCAACTCATTGAAGGTCGTGGTACCGCGAACCAGATCGATGCCATCAGCACCGATGAACAATTGATCGAAATCGTAGGAGCGCAGAACCTGCTCGGCTACCTGTCCCTGAAAGGATTCGGAGTGCGGGTCCCAGGTTCCACCGGTCATCAACAGCACCGGTTCATGCTCAAGCTCAGCCAGAGCGCGGGCCACATTCAGGGAGTTGGTCATCACGACCAGACCCGGCTGATTCCCAAGCTCGGGAATCAGCGCAGCAGTGGTGCTGCCACTGTCCACAATGATCCGCGCATGTTCGCGAATCCGCGACACTGCCGCACGGGCAATGGCTTGCTTGTATCTGGAAACAGGCTGACTGCTCTCGGCAATCAGTTCCTGAGGCAAGGTGATAGCGCCACCGTAGCGGCGTAACAACAGACCGTTGCTTTCAAGAGCAGCCAGATCCTTTCGGATCGTAACTTCTGAAGTTTCAAAATGCCTGGCCAGATCATCGACACTGACTTCGCCCTGCTCATTGAGCAAGGCGAGGATATTATGGCGACGTTGGGGTGTATTGCGTTTCGACATTTTGGCTTTAAGTTTCGATTCAAAAGATAACGAAAGCAATAAAACCCTATTATCGGAAGATGGTCAACCCGTAGGAGCGAATTCATTCGCGAATGGAGCTGTTTCGCGAATAAATGCGCTCCTGTGGATAACCTTATGGTTTCTTGACCTTCACCGGGCGCTTCCAGCCTTCGATGTTGCGCTGGCGTGCGCGAGCAACGCCCAACTGTTCGGCCGGAATGTCCTGAGTGATGGTGGAACCTGCGGCAGTGCTGGCTCCTGAAGAGATATCCACAGGCGCGACCAGCGAGTTGTTGGAGCCAATGAATACGTCTTCGCCCAGAATGGTCTTGTGCTTGTTGGCGCCATCGTAGTTACAGGTGATGGTGCCTGCACCGATATTGGTTCTCGCTCCGATCTCGGCATCGCCCAGATACGTCAGGTGCCCGGCTTTTGCGCCGTCCCCGAGGTGAGCATTCTTGAGTTCGACAAAGTTACCCACATGGGCCTTGGCACCCAGAACGCTGCCTGGACGCAGACGGGCGAATGGACCGGCATCACTGCCCTCGCCCAGAATCGCGCCTTCGATATGGCTATTGGCTTTGACCACTACGCCTTTGCGCAGGGTGCTGTCCTTGATGACACAGTTCGGGCCGATGACCACGTCATCTTCAATGACCACGCGACCTTCAAGGATCACGTTGATATCGATCAGCACATCACGACCGACAGTCACTTCACCGCGCACGTCGAAACGTGCAGGGTCACGCAGGGTCACGCCGGCAGCCATCACACGACGGGCCTCACGCAACTGGTAATGACGCTCCAGTTCCGCCAATTGCTTGCGGTCATTGGCGCCCTGCACTTCCATCGCGTCGTGGGGCTGTTCCGTGGCAACCACCAGGCCGTCACTGACCGCCATGGCAATCACATCCGTCAGGTAATACTCGCCCTGGGCATTGTTGTTGGACAGACGTCCAAGCCAGTCAGCCAGGCGCTTGCCGGGCACCGCAAGAATACCGGTGTTGCCTTCATTGATCGCTTTTTGAGCTTCGCTGGCATCCTTGTGCTCGACGATGGCACAGACCCGATTCTGTTCGTCGCGCACGATACGGCCGTAGCCTGTCGGATCGTCCAGGGTCACGGTCAGCAGGCCCAACTGCTCGGGTGTGACCAGAGCCAGCAAGCGCTGCAGGGTCTGGACTTCAATCAGCGGTACATCGCCGTAAAGAATCAGCACAGTGTCGGCGCTCAGTTCAGGCACTGCCTGGGCGACTGCGTGGCCAGTACCGAGTTGCTTGTCCTGCATGACGAAATTCAGATCATCCGCCGCCAGACGTTCGCGCACGGCATCGGCGCCATGGCCGATCACTACATGAATACCGTTTGGGGATAACTGTCGTGCGCTGTGGATAACATGGCCAAGCATGGAATTACCTGCCACAGGGTGCAGGACTTTAGGCAAGGCCGAACGCATCCGGGTACCTTGGCCAGCGGCAAGAATAACGATATCGAGAGACATGAGGACTACCAACTGAGCGGTAACCAGCCCGGAACGGGCTGATCCTGAAAAAAGAAAAAGGGTAGCCGAGGCTACCCTTTTACTCAATCGCGCATTGAAACCAGCGGGGTTAGCCGCCGAACTTCTTGCGAATTTGCTGAACGGTGCGCAGCTGAGCTGCAGCCTCGGCCAGACGAGCAGTCGCAGATCCGTAATCGAAGTCCGCGCCTTTTTCGTTCAGGGCCTTCTCGGCAGCCTTGACGGCGGCCTGAGCAGAAGCTTCGTCCAGGTCGGCAGCACGTTGCACAGTATCGGCAAGCACCTTGACCATGTTCGGCTGAACCTCGAGGAAACCACCGGAGATGTAGAACACCTCGGCTTCCCCACCCTGCTTGATCAAGCGGATCGGGCCCGGGACCAGATTGGTGATCAGAGGCGCGTGGCCTGGAGCGATACCGAGATCACCCAGGTTACCGTGCGCAATCACCATCTCGACCAGACCGGAGAAGATTTCCCCTTCCGCGCTGACGATGTCGCAATGGACTGTCATAGCCATTTGCTTGCCTCAACCTGATTAGCGCCCGTTGCCGGGCGCCGGGATTACAGTTTCTTGGCTTTCTCGATCGCTTCTTCGATGCCGCCGACCATGTAGAACGCTTGTTCTGGCAGGTGGTCGTAGTCACCGTTGAGGATGCCTTTGAAGCCAGCAATGGTGTCTTTCAGGGAAACGTATTTACCCGATGCACCAGTGAAGACTTCAGCCACGAAGAACGGCTGCGACAGGAAGCGCTGGATCTTACGAGCACGGTTTACCAACTGCTTGTCGGTTTCCGACAGCTCGTCCATACCCAGGATCGCGATGATGTCTTTCAGCTCTTTGTAACGCTGCAACACGTACTGAACGCCGCGAGCGGTGTCGTAGTGTTCCTGGCCGATGACGTTCGGGTCCAGCTGGCGCGAAGTCGAATCCAGTGGATCTACCGCTGGGTAGATACCCAGGGAAGCGATGTCACGGGACAGTACGACAGTTGCGTCCAAGTGGGCGAACGTGGTCGCTGGCGACGGGTCGGTCAAGTCGTCCGCTGGTACGTATACCGCCTGGATCGAGGTGATCGAACCGTTTTTGGTGGAAGTGATGCGCTCTTGCAGAGTACCCATCTCTTCAGCCAGGGTCGGTTGGTAACCTACTGCGGAAGGCATACGGCCCAGCAGTGCGGATACTTCGGTACCGGCCAGGGTGTAACGATAGATGTTGTCGACGAACAGCAGAACGTCGTTACCTTCGTCACGGAACTTCTCGGCCATGGTCAGGCCAGTCAGAGCAACGCGCAGACGGTTTCCCGGTGGCTCGTTCATCTGACCGTAAACCAGTGCCACTTTGTCCAGAACGTTGGAGTCCTTCATCTCGTGGTAGAAGTCGTTACCCTCACGAGTACGCTCACCCACACCGGCGAACACGGAATAACCGCTGTGCTCGATGGCGATGTTACGGATCAGTTCCATCATGTTTACGGTTTTGCCTACACCGGCACCACCGAACAGACCGACTTTACCACCCTTGGCGAACGGGCAAACCAGGTCGATAACCTTGATGCCTGTTTCCAGCAGATCGTTGCCACCTGCCTGTTCAGCGAAGGACGGCGCAGGACGGTGAATGCCCCAACGCTCTTCTTCACCGATAGGACCGGCTTCGTCGATCGGGTTGCCAAGGACGTCCATGATCCGGCCCAGAGTCGCTTTACCGACTGGTACGGAGATGGCTGTGCCGCTGTCGTTGACGTTCAGACCGCGCTTCAAGCCTTCGGTCGAACCCATTGCAATGGTACGAACCACGCCGTCGCCCAGCTGCTGCTGAACTTCGAGAGTGGTTTGCGCGCCTTCTACACTCAGCGCGTTATAGATACTCGGTACGCTATCGCGTGGGAATTCCACGTCGATCACGGCGCCGATGATTTGAACGATACGTCCGCTACTCATTAGCTGGTTCCTCTAATATTTGAACCGTTAAACCGCGGCAGCGCCGCCGACGATTTCCGAGATCTCTTGGGTGATCGCTGCCTGACGCGCCTTGTTGTAGATCAGCTGCAAATCGCTGATCAAATCACCGGCGTTGTCTGTGGCGTTCTTCATCGCGATCATCCGCGCAGCTTGTTCAGCAGCGTTGTTCTCGACCACCGCCTGGTACACCTGCGACTCAACGTAGCGAACCATCAAGCCGTCAAGCAGCTCTTTGGCATCGGGTTCGTAGAGATAGTCCCAGTGGTGCTTGAGTTTCTGATCCGGGGTTGCCACCAGCGGAATCAATTGCTCCACCGTTGGCTGCTGGGTCATGGTGTTGATGAACTTGTTGGATACCACGGACAGGCGATCAATTCGACCATCCAGGTAGGCATCCAGCATCACCTTGACGCTGCCGATCAGATCATTGATCGACGGCTCTTCGCCCAGGTGGCTGATCGCAGCGACGACGTTACCGCCGAAGTTGCGGAAAAATGCCGCACCTTTGCTGCCGACCACGCACAGATCGATCTCTACGCCGTTTTCACGGTTTACCGCCATGTCCTTGACCAAAGCCTTGAACAGGTTGGTGTTCAAGCCACCGCACAAACCACGGTCACTGCTCACTACGACATAACCGACACGCTTTACTTCGCGCTCGATCATGAACGGGTGGCGATACTCCGGGTTGGCGTTGGCAAGATGACCAATCACCTGACGGATGCGCTCCGCGTAAGGACGGCTAGCAGCCATGCGCGACTGAGCCTTGCGCATTTTGCTGACCGCCACTTTTTCCATGGCGCTGGTGATCTTTTGCGTGCTTTTGATGCTCGCAATCTTGCTGCGAATCTCTTTTGCGCCTGCCATGTAACACCTATCAGGTTAGCAAGCGGGAACCTTTCGGCTCCCGCTGCGGCTTACCAGGTTTGGGTGGCTTTGAACTTCTCGATACCGGCTTTGAGGCCAGCGTCGATTTCGTCATTGAAGTCACCCTTCACGTTGATCTTCGCCATCAAGTCGGCGTGATCGCGGTTGAAGTAAGCAATCAGAGCCTGCTCGAAGCTGCCGATTTTTGGAATCTCGATATCCACCAGGAAGCCACGTTCAGCGGCATACAGGGACAGCGACATATCAGCGATAGACATCGGCGCGTATTGCTTCTGCTTCATCAGCTCGGTAACGCGCTGACCATGCTCAAGCTGCTTGCGAGTGGCTTCGTCCAGGTCAGAAGCGAACTGGGCGAATGCTGCCAGTTCACGGTACTGAGCCAGAGCGGTACGGATACCACCGGAAAGCTTCTTGATGATCTTGGTCTGTGCGGCACCACCTACACGGGATACCGAAACACCGGCGTTCACAGCCGGACGGATGCCGGAGTTGAACATGGCCGATTCCAGGAAGATCTGACCGTCGGTGATGGAAATCACGTTGGTCGGAACGAACGCGGAAACGTCGCCAGCCTGGGTTTCGATGATCGGCAGTGCAGTCAGGGAACCGGTTTTGCCGGTCACTGCGCCGTTGGTGAACTTCTCTACGTACTCTTCGGAAACACGCGATGCGCGCTCCAGCAGACGGGAGTGGAGATAGAACACGTCACCCGGGTAGGCTTCACGGCCTGGTGGACGGCGCAGCAGCAGGGAAATCTGGCGGTAAGCCACTGCTTGCTTGGACAGATCGTCATAAACGATCAGCGCGTCTTCACCGCGGTCGCGGAAGTACTCGCCCATGGTGCAACCCGAGTACGGAGCAAGGAATTGCAGCGCAGCGGATTCGGAAGCACTTGCAGCAACGATGATGGTGTTAGCCAGTGCACCGTTTTCTTCGAGCTTGCGAACAACGTTGGCGATGGTCGATTGTTTCTGACCAACTGCAACGTAGACGCAGAAGATGCCGCTGTTTTTCTGGTTGATGATCGCGTCGATCGCCATAGCGGTTTTACCGATCTGGCGGTCACCGATGATCAGCTCACGCTGGCCACGGCCGACTGGAATCATTGCGTCGACGGCCTTGTAACCAGTTTGCACTGGCTGGTCGACCGACTTACGCCAGATCACGCCTGGAGCAACTTTCTCGACCGCATCGGTCTCGGTGTTGTTCAGCGGACCTTTACCGTCAACAGGGTTGCCCAGTGCGTCGACTACGCGACCCAGCAGTTCCTTACCAACCGGAACTTCGAGGATGCGGCCAGTACACTTGGCGCTCATGCCTTCAGCCAGAGTCGTGTAGGCGCCCAGTACAACGGCACCTACAGAGTCTTGCTCAAGGTTCAGCGCCATACCGTAGACGCCGCCCGGAAACTCGATCATTTCGCCGTACATTACGTCGGCCAGACCGTGAATCCGCACGATACCGTCAGACACGCTGACGACGGTGCCTTCGTTACGGGCTTGGGAGGTTACATCGAGCTTCTCGATGCGACCCTTGATGATTTCACTTATTTCGGAAGGATTGAGTTGCTGCATTGCTCTGCTGCCCCTTCAAACTCAAGATTTCAATGCTTCGGCTAGTTGCGCGATCTTGCCGCGAACTGAGCCATCGATAACCAGGTCGCCGGCGCGGATAACGACACCACCGATAAGGGTGGCATCCTCCGCAGCATGCAGGCGCACTTCCCGGCCGAGCCGTGCACTGAGAACCTTGGCGAGTTTGTCTTGCTGTTCTTGGTTCAATGCAAAAGCACTGGTGACATCCACATCGACCGATTTTTCCTGCTCGGCCTTGTACAGGTCGAACAGTTCGGCGATCTCCGGCAGAAGCGGGAGACGGTCGTTTTCAGCAACGACATGGATGAAATTCTGTGCCTTGGCATCGAACTTGTCGCCACACACTTCAATAAAAGTGGTGGCCTTCTGTGCGCTCGTCAGTCGCGGGGCCTTGAGCAGGCTCTGCATGGTGTCGTCTTGCGACACCGCAGCAGCCAGGCCGAGCATGGCTGACCAATTGGCCAGTTGCTGGTGGGCCTGCGCGTGCTCGAAGGCCGCCTTAGCGTAAGGTCGGGCCAACGTGGTCAGTTCTGCCATGATCGCCCTCGCTTAAATTTCAGCAGCCAGTTTGTTAACCAGCTCCGCGTGCGCGTTTTGATCGATTGTGGCACCCAGGATCTTCTCGGCGCCATTGACTGCCAGGCTACCCAACTGGGCGCGCAGAGCGTCTTTGACACTGTTCAGTTCCTGCTCGATCTCGGCCTGAGCCTGAGCCTTCACACGGTCAGCTTCAACGCGAGCCTGTTCACGGGCTTCGTCGACAATCTGAGTACCGCGTTTCTTGGCCTGCTCAATGATTTCAGCTGCTTGAGCTTTAGCTTCGCGCAGTTGTTGACCCACTTTGTCTTGGGCCAGCTCCAGGTCGCGAGCTGCTCGTGTAGCAGCGTCCAGTCCATCCGCGATCTTCTTCTGACGTTCGTGCAAAGCCGCGATGACCGGAGGCCACACGAACTTCATGCAGAACAGCACAAAGATGAAGAACGCAACGGACTGGCCAATCAGGGTTGCATTAATATTCACGCCAACACCTCGCTCGTTCGTTGTCCATCACACCAATCAACTCGAAAAATCGAGCGATTAGCCAGCGAGTTGACCAACGAAGGGGTTCGCGAAGGTGAAGAACAGAGCGATACCAACACCGATCATGGTAACGGCGTCGAGCAGGCCCGCAACGATGAACATTTTAACTTGCAGCATTGGAACCATTTCTGGTTGACGCGCAGCGCCTTCCAGGAACTTACCGCCCAACAGGCCGAAACCGATTGCAGTACCCAGTGCGCCCAGGCCGATCAACAGTGCAACAGCGATAGCGGTTAGACCAACTACAGTTTCCATCTTTCCTCCCGACTTTTACGTCGTATTGGTTAGGTTTTCTTAGATTAAAGCGGTAAAACAAAATCGTTTGTTACATCAGCCCTTGCGGTCTCCCGCTTGCGGCTCCCTCTCACCAATGGCAAGAGGGTCATCAGATGCACCGAATGGCGAATCTTAATGGTTATCTTCGTGAGCCATCGACAGGTAAACGATGGTCAGCATCATGAAGATGAACGCTTGCAGGGTGATGATCAGGATGTGGAATACAGCCCACGCCCATTGCAGCACCACACCCAGGCCACTGAGCCAGAGCAGGCCACTGCCGAACATGACCGCGATCAGGATGAATACCAGCTCGCCAGCGTACATGTTGCCGAACAGACGCAGTGCCAGCGAAATCGGCTTGGCTACCAGGGTCACGAATTCAAGCAGGAAGTTCACCGGAATCAGCAGCGCCTGAACGAAGATGTTCTTGCTGCCGAACGGGTGAAGGGTCAGTTCGCCGATGAAACCACCGATGCCCTTGACCTTGATGCTGTAGAAAATGATCAGTGCGAATACCGACAGAGCCATGCCCAGAGTGGCATTAGGGTCAGTGGTCGGAACTGCACGGAAAGGAATGTGCTCATCGCCCGAGATCAGCATCGCCAGCTGAGGAATCCAGTCGACAGGAACCAGGTCGACGGCGTTCATCAGGAATACCCAGACGAAAATGGTCAGAGCCAGTGGAGCGATCACGGCGCTACGGCCGTGGAAGCTGTCACGCACGCTGCCATCGACGAACTCGACCAGCACTTCGACGAAGTTCTGCAGAGCGCCAGGCTGACCGGAAGTTACCTTCTTGGCCGCCATGCGGAAAATAAGAACGAAAATAAGGCCCAGTGCGACCGACCAGCCGAGGGTATCGACGTGGAAAGCCCAAAAGCCCATTTCTTTTGCTTCTGCTGCGGTGTGGGCAAAGCCCCAGCTGCCGTTGGGTAGCTGACCGAAAGTCAGGTTCTGCAAGTGGTGCTGGATATAGCCCGAAGCTGTTTGCTCTGCCATTTTTGCCTCAAACGCCCTAAGGTCTCGAAAGTCTTGTTCTCATTAGCAGGGGAGCGAACCAGTTGACCACCTGGATCAACATGAACACGCCGAATACAGCTAGCGGCGCCAATGGCTTCACACCTGCGAACGTCAGTGCAAAAAGCACTGCCGTAAAAATCAGTTTGCCTGCCTCGCCGGCATAAAATGACCGGACGATGGCTTGCGCTGCTCTAGCCCCGGAAAACCGGAAAGCCTTGTGAGCAAAGTACAAATTGGGCAGCCAGGCTATCAGGCCACCGCACAGCCCAGAATATCCCGCTACGACTCCTTTCAACTGCCAAAGCGCAAAAGCGGCCAGCAGCAGGACAATCAATTGAGCCAGCAATACCGGAAAAACCGCTAGTCGATGGAACGGCAAGCGGTCTGGCATGCGTGATTCCATCGCAACTGCTCCTTGAATGTCGGTCGCCATAAGCAATAACTTGGCATAATTTGTGCCGACAAAATGCGCGCAGAGTATAGGGGCGGTTAAGCCCCTATTCAACCGTAAGGTAGTGATTTCCGACTACACGCTACAGAGCAATTGTTTCAGCGAATGTGGGCAAGCACACCTTGCAACTCATCCAGCGAGTTATAACGGATGACTAACTGCCCTTTTCCCTTCTGTCCGTGACGGATCTGGACCGCAGAGCCCAGCCGCTCGGCAAGGCGCTGTTCCAGCCGACTGATGTCCGGATCTGTTTTTACCGCCTCCACTGGAGCCGGTTTGCCACTGAGCCACTGCCTGACAAGTGCTTCGGTCTGACGCACAGTCAGGCCACGTGCGACAACATGTCGCGCACCCTCGATCTGCCTTTCTTCAGGTAAACCGAGCAATGCACGGGCATGGCCCATTTCCAGATCACCATGCGACAGCATGGTCTTGATGACCTCAGGCAATGCAATCAGACGCAGCAGGTTGGCCACACTGACTCGTGACTTGCCGACTGCATCGGCGACCTGCTGCTGGGTCAGTTGAAACTCTTGCTGCAACCGCTGCATGGCCATCGCTTCTTCGATGGGGTTGAGGTCTTCGCGCTGGATGTTCTCGATCAACGCCATGGCGATGGCGTTTTCATCCGAGACTTCGCGGACCATTGCCGGAATCGTCTCTACGCCTGCCTGCTGGCTGGCACGCCAGCGACGCTCACCTGCAATGATTTCGTAGCGATTGTCACCAATGGGACGAATCACGATCGGCTGCATGACGCCCTGGGACTTGATCGACAGGGCAAGCTCTTCAAGCGCCTGGGGATCCATATCGCGACGCGGCTGGTACTTGCCACGCTGGATCAGATCCAGAGGCACATGCTGCAGCTCGCGCTGATCGATCTTGACGGCCTGTTCTTCCAGAGAACTGACGGTTGGACTGCTCAGAAGTGCGTCCAACCCACGTCCGAGACCTCGTTTCTTGACGGCCATGGGAATTCCTTAGGTTGGCTGCGCGGCTTTCGAGCTGCGACGTTGACGACGTACCAGTTCACCCGCCAGGGCCAGGTAAGCCAGCGCACCGCGGGAAGCCTTGTCATAGGCCAGCACCGGCATGCCAAAGCTCGGCGCTTCGGCGAGCCTGATGTTGCGCGGGATCACGGTGTCGTAGAGCTGTTCGCCAAAGTGTTCCTTGAGCTGCGCGGAAACATCGTTGATCAGGCTCAGGCGCGGGTCATACATCGTGCGCAGCAACCCTTCGATTTTCAGTTGAGGGTTGAGCAGTTCTGCGATGCGCTTGATGTTATCCACAAGGTCGCTGAGACCTTCGAGCGCAAAATATTCGCACTGCATGGGGATAATGACCCCATCGGATGCCACCAGGGCATTGAGGGTCAGCATCGACAGCGACGGTGGGCAGTCAATGAGGATGTAATCGTAGTTTTCCCGGATAGGCGCCAGCGCATTGCGCAAGCGGCTTTCCTTCATCTGCATTTCCAGCAACACCACTTCGGCAGCCGTAAGGTCACGGTTGGCCGGCAGCAGTTGATAACCGCCATGTTCGGAAAACTGTATCGCCTCGGCCAGATCGCATTCACCGATCAGCAAGTCGTATACCGAGTTTTCCAGGGTGTGTTTATCCACACCGCTACCCATGGTCGCGTTGCCCTGAGGGTCGAGATCGATCAACAGCACGCGGCGCTTGGTTGCAACCAGTGACGCTGCGAGGTTGATACAAGTGGTGGTTTTACCCACACCACCTTTCTGGTTCGCTATCGCGAATACCTTAGCCATTCTTGCTTGTGTTCCCAGTCATGCCGTGCGGCGCAGTATCAGCAGATGGCGTTGGCCTTGGCAACCTGGAACGGTCAAGGCTTGTGCGCTATCGAGATGAAAATCTGGCGGCAATGCTACCAGTTCATCAGTCGGATGCAGCCCTTTCATCGCCAGCCAACGTGTATCGGTGTCGCCCATGTGGCGCGTCCACCCAGTAAAGTCTTCCAGACTGCTGAACGCCCGGGAAACAATCCCCGTGAACGGAGCATCTGGCTGATAAGCCTCTGCACGGCTGTGGATAACTTCGAGGTTGTCGAGTTTCAGCTCAAGTTTGACCTGAGTCTGGAACCGGGTTTTCTTGCCATTGCTGTCCAGAAGCGAAACTTTCATCTCCGGGAACATGATAGCCAACGGAATACCGGGCATCCCGCCACCACTACCAACGTCCAGCCAGCGTGGGCCTTCGATGAAAGGAACGACACTCAGGCTGTCGAGCAAATGACGCGAAACCATCTCGTCCGGATTGCGCACAGCCGTCAGGTTGTAGGCTTTGTTCCACTTTATCAACAGCTCAAGGTAAGCCAGTAACTGGCCATGCTGCTTTTCGCTCAGATTCACGCCCAGTTCCCGGGCACCTGTGGATAATTCCTGAGCATGCTGCGGGGTAACCATAGAACTCAAGCGCTTTGCTCCAACTGACGGCCCGCGCCGCGTTTTTTCAAATGAATCATCAACAGGGAAATCGCCGCCGGCGTAACGCCAGGAATCCGCGATGCCTGTCCCAGGGTCTCGGGACGAGTTATCCCCAGCTTGCCTTGAATCTCTTTCGACAACCCGGAAATCGTCGTGTAATCGATGTCTTCCGGCAGTTTTGTATCTTCACTGGCCCGCAGACGGGCAATTTCGTCCTGCTGACGTTCGATGTAACCGGCGTATTTGGTCTTGATCTCGACCTGCTCGGTGACTTGAGGGTCGCTGCAACCCTCGCCGGTAAGGGAAATCAGGCTTGCATAATCGACTTCCGGGCGAGTCAGCAGGTTGAGCAGATTGTATTCGTGAGTCAGCGGCGTGCCGAAGTGTGCGGCAATCGCATCGCCCTGCTCTGTACCAGGTCGAACCCAGGTACTTTTCAGACGCTGTTCTTCCAGCGCGATATTTTCACGCTTGGTGCAGAACGCCGCCCAGCGGGCGTCGTCGATCAGCCCCAGCTCACGACCTTTTTCGGTCAGACGCAGGTCGGCGTTGTCTTCACGCAGGATCAGACGATATTCGGCACGGGATGTGAACATCCGGTAAGGCTCTTGTGTGCCGAGTGTAATCAGGTCGTCAACCAGTACGCCGATGTACGCTTCATCACGACGCGGGCACCAGCTTTCCTTGCCCTGGGCGCGAAGCGCAGCGTTGGTCCCGGCCAGCAGACCTTGCGCACCGGCTTCTTCGTAGCCAGTGGTGCCGTTGATCTGGCCAGCGAAAAACAGGCCGCCGATGACTTTGGTTTCCAGGCTGTATTTCAGGTCCCGAGGATCGAAGTAGTCATATTCGATGGCGTAACCAGGACGGACGATGTGCGCATTCTCCATGCCGCGAATCGAGCGAACGATCTGCAACTGCACATCGAATGGCAGCGAAGTGGAAATTCCGTTCGGATACAGCTCGTGAGTGGTCAAGCCTTCAGGCTCGATGAAGACCTGATGGCTTTCCTTGTCGGCAAAGCGATGGATCTTGTCTTCGATCGAAGGGCAGTAGCGCGGGCCGATACCTTCGATCACACCGGAATACATGGGTGAACGATCAAGGTTGGAGGCAATGATTTCGTGGGTCCGGGCATTGGTATGCGTGATCCAGCAACTGACTTGCTCTGGATGCTGCTCCTTGGAACCCAGGAACGACATGACCGGTATAGGTGTATCGCCGGGTTGTTCTGTCATTACCGAAAAATCGACCGAACGGCCATCGATACGCGGTGGCGTCCCGGTTTTCAGGCGGCCAACGCGCAGCGGCAACTCACGTAACCGTTTTGCCAGGGCAATCGACGGCGGATCTCCTGCACGGCCACCGGAATAGTTCTGCATACCGATGTGGATAAGTCCGCCCAGGAACGTACCAGTGGTCAAGACCACGGAATCGGCCATGAAACGCAGACCCATTTGGGTAACAACACCACGAACCTGATCCTGTTCGACGATCAGGTCATCGCAGGCCTGTTGAAATATCCACAGGTTCGGCTGGTTTTCCAGGATTTCGCGAATGGCGGCCTTGTACAGGACACGGTCTGCCTGAGCACGAGTCGCTCGTACTGCTGGCCCCTTGCGGCTGTTCAATACACGGAACTGGATACCGCCTTTATCGGTGGCCGTTGCCATCGCACCACCAAGGGCATCGATTTCCTTGACCAGATGACTTTTGCCAATGCCGCCAATGGCCGGGTTACAGCTCATCTGACCGAGCGTTTCCACGTTGTGCGTCAGCAATAGGGTTTTGACACCCATGCGTGCCGACGCAAGTGCGGCCTCGGTACCGGCATGACCGCCACCGATGACGATCACTTCAAAACGGGAAGGGAAATCCACCACGCACCTCGTGCCTGTTGTCGATGGGAAATTGGGATAGCTGACAAGTATAGGGAATACACCCACCTGAAAGAAACCCGTTGCACAAAATTTAACCAGCTGTGGAAAACTGGCGAATAAAGAAATTAAAAAGGAAAGAAATCTTATAAAACCTTGTTTTTATGTTTATTCTTACTGAGCATCCTTTCTGTGGATAAGGTTCTACAGGCCATATAAATCAATATGTACAGCGTTTCAAAAGTCTGTGTTCATGTGCCATTGAGGCCTTGGGATAACCGTCTTGAGCCTGTGGATTAAATGACCACTTGTCCACAGATGGGTTTATCTTCAGCTTTCGACCCCAGTTATCAACTGAGCTCAGAAGCAGTTATTCACAGGGCTTAATTCTGCTGAAAAGCACTTTGAATGGACAATTCACAGGCCCGTAAGCCCACAGAATTGTGTTTTGGTGCGACCAGTGGCAATGAGCAGGCACGGCAAAGCCTTTCTCTGTGAATAAGAGAGGCTTGCTGGGGGACTAGAAAGGGAGTTCAGAAAGGCAAGCCCGACATTGCGTCGGGCTGTATTGCCGAGATTACTTGCCGATGCAGAAGCTTGAGAAGATCCTGCCGAGCAGGTCGTCGGAGCTGAAAGCCCCGGTAATTTCACCCAACGCCTGCTGAGCCTGGCGCAGGTCTTCCGCCAATAGCTCGCCTGCGCCGGCCAATGTCAGTTGTGCGCGGCCATGCTCCAGAAAGTCACTGGCATGACGCAGGGCTTCGAGATGGCGTCGACGTGCGCTGAAGCTGCTTTCCGAGGTCTGCTCGTATCCCATGCAGGCTTTGAGGTGCTCGCGCAGCAGTTCCAGACCTTCACCTCCGGCCTTGGCACTGAGACTGATCGTGACATGGCCATCAGCGCTGGTTTCCAGAGCGATGAGGTCACCACTGAGATCGGCCTTGTTACGGATTAGCGTAACTTTGGATGCATCAGGGCGTTGTTCCAGGAACTCTGGCCATAGTGCGAAAGGATCGGTTGCTTCAGGCGCCGTAGCGTCTACCACCAGCAAGATGCGATCTGCCTCGCCAATGGCCTTGAGGGCACGTTGTACGCCGATGATTTCCACCTGATCGTCGGTATCGCGCAGGCCTGCGGTATCCACAACATGCAGTGGCATGCCGTCTATGTGGATATGTTCGCGCAGCACATCACGGGTCGTGCCGGCTATCTCGGTGACAATCGCAGCCTCTCGACCTGCCAGGGCATTGAGAAGGCTGGATTTGCCGGCATTGGGACGACCAGCAATCACTACAGTCATGCCGTCCCGCAGCAGCGCACCCTGCCCTGCTTCGCGCAGCACTGTGGATAACTCGTTACGCACCTCATCAAGCATGCTCAGTACATGGCCATCAGCAAGAAAGTCGATTTCTTCCTCAGGAAAGTCGATGGCCGCTTCGACATAGATCCGCAGGCTGATCAACTTCTCGGTCAAGTTATCCACACGCTGCGAAAAAACACCCTGCAAGGAGCGTAATGCGTTGCGCGCAGCCTGTGCAGAACTGGCTTCGATCAGATCCGCGATGGCCTCTGCTTGAGCGAGATCGAGCTTATCGTTGAGGAACGCCCGTTCGCTGAATTCACCTGGCCTTGCCAGACGGCTGCCAAGTTGCAGGCAACGTTGCAGCAGCATATCCAGAACGATAGGGCCGCCGTGGCCTTGCAGCTCCAGGACGTCCTCGCCGGTAAAGGAGTTTGGGCCAGGAAAATACAGCGCAATCCCTTCATCGATGACCTGGCCAGTTTCATCCTCGAAAGGCCCGTAGTGAGCAAATCGTGGTTTTGGCGTGCGGCCAATGATCGCTTGAGCAGCCTTGCTCGCCAAAGGCCCGGATATACGCACGATGCCAACACCCCCGCGACCTTGGGCGGTTGCGATGGCTGCGATGGTTTCACGAGGGACGTTCATGGTCCGGCTCCTGGACAACTGACAGATAGCAAAACGCCCCACGAGGGGGCGTCTTGTAAAACTTGTTCACAGGTTAGATCAAGCAGCAGCCTTGTTGGTAGCGGCTTCGATCTTGCGAGTGATGTAGGCCTGCTGTGCGATCGACAGGGTGTTGTTCACAACCCAGTACAGAACCAGACCGGCAGGGAACCACAGGAAGAAGAACGTGAAGATGATTGGCATCATTTTCATGACCTTGGCCTGCATCGGATCCGGCGGAGTCGGGTTCAGACGCTGCTGGATGAACATGGTTGCGCCCATGATGATCGGCAGGATAAAGAACGGGTCTTTGATCGACAGGTCGGTTATCCACAGGATCCACGGAGCCTGACGCATTTCCACGCTTTCCAGGAGTACCCAGTACAGCGAGAGGAAAACCGGCATCTGGACAAGAATCGGCAAGCATCCACCCAGCGGGTTGATCTTTTCTTTCTTGTACAGCTCCATCATTGCCTGGGACATCTTCTGACGATCGTCACCAAATTGCTCTTTCAGGGCGGTCAGCTTTGGACCTACGGCACGCATGCGCGCCATGGATTTGTAGCTGGCAGCAGAGAGAGGGAAGAACAAGCCTTTGATCAGCATGGTCAGGAAGATGATCGACCAGCCCCAGTTACCCACAATGGCGTGGATATGTTGCAGCAACCAGAAAATTGGTTGGGCAATGAACCACAGAATGCCGTAGTCGACAGTCAGTTCCAGCCCTGGGGATAACTCTTTGAGTACTGCCTGGCTTTTCGGGCCGGCATACAGCGTCGCGCTGGTTTCGCCTTTGGCACCGGCTGCAACAGCCAGTGTCGGGCCAGTGAAACCGATGATGTAGTTGCCTTGGTTGTCTTTACGAGTCTGAACAGCATTGCTGTCGCTGTGGCTTGGAATCCAGGCCGTCACGAAGTAATGCTGAAGCCATGCAACCCAGCCACCTTGTACTGTTTCTTTCAGCGGAGCCTTGTCGATATCTTTCATCGACACTTTTTTGTACGGCTCTGCAGCTGTCCACAAGGCAGCACCCAGGTAGGTTGCAGTGCCAGTGGCAGTGGTCGAAGACGGATCGGAGCTGGCATCGCGCTTCAATTGTGCAAACAGATTGCCCGCCCAAGGCTGAGCGCTCTGGTTATCCACAACGTAGGTGACCACTACATCGTACAAACCGCGCTTGAATGTGAAGCGCTTGATGTAATTGACGCCGTTATCAGCGAATTTCAGCTCGACGACCAGATCATTCTGGCCATCGTTCAGTTGATAAGTCTTTTGTGCAGACGAATAAACCGGACGGCCGGTAGCACGGGCATCAGGTCCGTTGGTACCGGTCAGGCCGCTTTGTGCCAGAAAGGTACGTTCACTGCCGTTGTCGAACAGCTGGAAAGGAACATCCGGGCGGTCCTGGCGACGTGGATACAGCGGCAAACGAAGTTGGACTACGTCACCACCTACCGGATCGATCGCCAGATCGAGCACGTCAGTCTTGACCTGAATCAGGTCTTTGCTGGGCGCTACCGGAGTTTCCAGAGGCGCTGCGACATTATTCGCGGTCGGGCTTGGAACATCGGCATTTGCAGAACCATTAGTACCAGCAGCCGTATCCGGTATAGCCGGTGCGGTTGTGCTGGCTGCAACATTCTGGGTCGGCATGGCAGCCTGGCCGTAGTCTTGGTTCCATTTCAGAACCCCGACGTAGGTCACGATTGCCAGGGCGACGATCAGGATCGTGCGTTTAATATCCATGATTACTCGGCCATCGAAGAAGAACGGGAGGTGGGGATAGGTGGAACCGGGTCATAACCACCGGGATTCCACGGATGACAGCGGCCCAAACGACGAAGTGTCAGCCAGCCGCCGCGTAAAAGGCCATGATTATCGATGGCTTCATACGCATAGCAGGAACAACTGGGGTAGAAACGACAGTGACTGGCCATCAGCGGGCTAATGGCGTAGCGGTAAAACTGGATCGGAACGAGTGCCAGTTTACGCATCTGGACTGTCTACCCCTGCAGTTTCGGTTTTTGCTTCTGGAGTGGGTCGGCTACGCGCCAGACGTTTCCAGAGCTTGCCGAAATGCTGAATCAGTTCAGGGTTTTCTACATCACCCAAACCTTTACGCGCGACGATCACGATATCCCAACCGACCAGATTATCCTGGTGCTGGCGGAATGATTCGCGCATGAGGCGTTTCAAGCGGTTTCGCTCAACGGAGAGCTTTACGCTCTTTTTACCTATCACCAGCCCCAGACGAGGATGATCAAGGTCGTTGTTGCGTGCAAGGAGCAGGAGATTTTTACCCGGAACCTTGCCGGTAGGGGAGTCAAAGACTGCCTTGAAATGCCGGGGAGTCAGCAAACGCTTTTCCCGACTGAAGTCTCGACTCACCACCAGTGCCGATTTATCAAACTGCCAGACGCTTACGGCCTTTGGCGCGACGACGCGACAGGACTGCACGGCCGTTCTTGGTGGCCATACGGGCACGGAAACCGTGGGTGCGGGCGCGCTTGATAGTGCTGGGTTGGAAAGTACGTTTCATGGCGTGTTACCTGGTTCGTCCACTACGGGCCGGAATGGCCCCCGTTTTAAGAGACCGGGGATTCTAGAGAAAGCAGGCGTGCAGGTCAATTTCCAACCAGCTTTTCCTTTATTTACTTCCTTACGAGTCATTACGCATTCCTCATCCGCATCCGGGGTGACCTGAGAGAAATCAGTTATAGAAATAAAAAGAGGGAATATTTAAAGCTTCTTTGTAGAGCTTATAAAGACTAGGGACGCACTTGTCTGTGGATAACCAATCGAAGCCCTTTAAAATCAATGTGTACAGAAGATCATAAGGCTGTCGAGAAACCGTGCTCTCCCTGTGCTGTGACCTCGGAAAAGCTGTGTATGGAATGGCATGTTATCCACAGGTGCGTTATCCACAGAGTTTCGACCCGACTTATGCAATGAGCTGAAGCCGGTTTATCCACAGAGCTTATCCACCTACCGTCTGTCGACTTTTCAAGTAATAAAAGCCAGCTTTCTCCTTGTTTGTGAGCAACCTACATGTGGATAAGTCGGCGTCTGATCGTTACAATGGCGGATGTTTTTGCCTCACCGGCTTTCGACTTAGGGGATATCCGTGTCAGTGGAACTTTGGCAGCAGTGCGTGGAGCTTTTGCGCGATGAGCTGCCTGCCCAGCAATTCAACACTTGGATCCGTCCGCTACAGGTCGAAGCCGAAGGCGACGAGTTGCGTGTGTATGCACCAAACCGTTTCGTTCTCGATTGGGTAAACGAAAAGTACCTGAGTCGTCTGCTTGAGCTGTTGGGCGAGCACGGCCAGGGAATGGCGCCTGCTCTTTCCTTATTAATAGGAAGCAAGCGCAGCTCGGCACCGCGTGCGGCACCCAATGCACCGTTGGCCGCTGCTGCTTCGCAGGCGCTGTCGGCCAACAACGTCAGCAGCGTTTCAACACCTGTTGCTGCGCCTGTGGTGCCTGCTGCTCCAGCTCCGGTCCAGAGCCCCGAGACTCACGACGAACCTTCGCGTGACAGTTTCGATCCGATGGCGGGTGCCAGTTCGCAGCAGGCTCCAGCGCGTGCCGAGCAGCGTACTGTCCAGGTCGAAGGTGCGCTCAAGCACACCAGTTACCTGAACCGCACGTTCACTTTTGAAAACTTTGTCGAAGGTAAGTCCAACCAGTTGGCCCGTGCTGCGGCCTGGCAGGTTGCGGATAACCCCAAGCATGGTTACAACCCGCTGTTCCTTTATGGTGGCGTCGGTCTGGGTAAGACTCACTTGATGCATGCGGTGGGCAACCATCTGCTCAAGAAGAACCCGAACGCGAAGGTTGTCTATCTGCACTCGGAGCGCTTCGTGGCCGATATGGTCAAGGCGCTGCAACTGAACGCGATCAATGAGTTCAAGCGCTTCTACCGCTCGGTCGATGCGTTGCTGATCGATGACATTCAGTTCTTCGCCCGCAAGGAGCGTTCTCAGGAAGAGTTTTTCCACACCTTCAACGCATTGCTCGAAGGTGGGCAGCAGGTCATTCTCACCAGTGACCGTTACCCTAAAGAGATCGAAGGCCTGGAAGAACGACTGAAATCCAGGTTTGGCTGGGGGCTTACGGTGGCCGTCGAGCCGCCAGAGCTGGAAACCCGCGTTGCGATCCTGATGAAGAAAGCTGATCAGGCCAAGGTCGAATTACCCCATGACGCTGCATTCTTCATTGCGCAACGCATTCGCTCCAACGTCCGTGAACTCGAAGGTGCGCTCAAGCGTGTCATCGCTCACTCGCACTTCATGGGCCGTGATATCACGATCGAACTGATTCGTGAGTCGCTTAAAGATTTGTTGGCGTTGCAGGACAAGCTGGTGAGTGTGGATAACATTCAACGCACTGTCGCCGAGTACTACAAGATCAAGATCTCCGACCTGTTGTCCAAGCGTCGTTCCCGATCTGTCGCACGTCCACGTCAGGTGGCGATGGCGCTTTCCAAGGAACTGACCAACCACAGTCTTCCGGAAATCGGTGATGTATTCGGTGGCCGCGACCACACGACTGTTCTGCATGCATGTCGCAAGATCAACGAACTCAAGGAATCCGACGCGGATATCCGCGAGGACTACAAGAACCTGCTGCGGACTCTGACTACATGATGACGCCAGTGCAGCTTATTAAGGCAAGGGACTAGACCATGCATTTCACCATTCAACGCGAAGCCCTGTTGAAACCCCTGCAATTGGTCGCCGGCGTGGTTGAACGCCGTCAGACCTTGCCGGTGCTATCCAATGTGCTCATGGTCGTCGAAGGCCAGCAACTTTCCCTGACAGGTACTGACCTGGAAGTGGAGCTGGTGGGTCGTGTCCAACTCGAAGAGCCTGCTGAGCCAGGGGAAATCACTGTCCCTGCGCGCAAGCTGATGGATATCTGCAAGAGCCTGCCGAACGACGTGCTGATCGACATCAAGGTCGATGACTCCAAAGTGGTGGTCAAGGCAGGTCGTAGCCGTTTTACCTTGTCCACGCTACCTGCCAACGATTTCCCAACCGTTGAAGAAGGCCCGGGCTCACTGACTTTCGACCTGGTGCAAAGCAAGCTGCGTCGTTTGATTGAGCGCACCAGTTTTGCCATGGCTCAACAGGATGTCCGTTACTACCTCAACGGCATGCTGCTTGAAGTCAGCGCTGGCATCTTGCGCGCTGTCGCCACTGACGGCCACCGCTTGGCCATGTGCTCGATGTCTGCACAGATCGAGCAAGCCGACCGTCATCAAGTGATCGTGCCACGTAAAGGCATTCTGGAAATGGCGCGTCTGCTCACCGAGCAGGACGGCATCGTCAGCATCGTATTGGGTCAGCACCACATTCGTGCCACGACCGGTGAGTTCACCTTTACCTCCAAACTGGTAGACGGCAAATTCCCGGACTACGAGCGTGTTCTGCCTAAAGGTGGTGACAAGCTGGTATTGGGTGATCGTCAGGCATTGCGTGAAGCTTTCAGCCGTACCGCCATTCTGTCGAACGAAAAATACCGTGGTATCCGCCTGCAACTGGCAAGTGGTCAGTTGAAGATTCAGGCGAACAACCCTGAGCAGGAAGAAGCAGAAGAAGAGATCAGCGTAGAGTACAGCGGTGACTCCCTGGAAATCGGTTTCAACGTGAGCTATCTGCTAGACGTGCTGGGTGTGATGACAACAGAACAAGTGCGCTTGATTCTGTCGGACTCCAACAGCAGTGCTCTGGTACAAGAATCGGATAACGATGATTCCGCCTACGTTGTCATGCCGATGCGTCTGTAACCCCATGTTCAGCGCTATCTAGATGTCTCTTAGCCGCATCTCGGTCACTGGGGTGCGCAACCTGCACCCAGTGACCTTCTCCCCCTCCCCGCGTATCAACATCCTTTATGGTGCCAACGGAAGTGGCAAGACCAGCGTGCTGGAAGCCATTCACTTGCTGGGCATTGCACGTTCGTTTCGCAGCAGCCGTCTTCTTCCAGTCATTCAATATGAACAGCCTGCTTGTACCGTCTTTGGTCAGGTTCAACTGGCCGAGAGTGGCCAGAGTAATCTCGGGATCTCCCGCGACAGGCAAGGCGAGTTTCAGATCCGTATAGATGGACAGAATGCACGTAGCGCTGCGCAACTGGCCGAGATACTTCCGCTTCAACTGATCAACCCCGACAGTTTCCGGTTGCTGGAAGGCGCACCGAAAATACGCCGGCAGTTTCTGGACTGGGGAGTGTTCCACGTGGAACCTCGTTTCATGTCCACTTGGCAGCGCCTGCAGAAGGCCCTGCGGCAGCGGAACTCATGGCTGCGGCATGGTACACTTGACGCCGCTTCGCAAGCGGCATGGGATCGGGAACTGTGCCTGGCCAGTGATGAAATCGATGAATTTCGTCGCACCTACATCAAGGCCTTGAAACCCGTCTTTGAACAAACTTTGAGCGAGCTTGTTGAGCTTGAAGGTCTGACCCTGAGCTACTACCGAGGCTGGGATAAGGAAAAAGAGCTGAGCACCGTGCTCGCTTCATCCTTGCTCCGTGATCAGCAGATGGGCCATACACAAGCCGGACCGCAACGCGCTGATTTGCGTCTTAGACTGGGCGCACACAATGCTGCGGATATATTGTCCCGTGGCCAGCAGAAGTTGGTGGTCTGTGCATTGCGCATTGCTCAAGGGCATCTGGTTAGCCAGGCTCGCCGTGGCCAATGTATTTATCTGGTGGATGACTTGCCTTCCGAACTGGACGACAACCACCGTCGCGCACTTTGTCGCTTGCTGGAAGAATTACGCTGCCAGGTTTTTATCACCTGTGTAGATCAAGAATTTTTGAGGGAAGGCTGGCAGACGGAAACGCCAGTTGCTTTGTTCCACGTGGAACAAGGCCGTATCACCCAGACCCACGACCATCGGGAGTGATTGCATGAGCGAAAACCAAACGTACGACTCGTCCAGCATTAAAGTGCTGAAAGGACTTGATGCCGTACGCAAGCGTCCCGGAATGTACATCGGTGATACAGACGATGGCAGCGGTCTACACCATATGGTGTTCGAGGTGGTTGATAACTCGATCGACGAAGCTTTGGCTGGCCACTGCGACGATATCAGCATCACCATCCATCTAGACGAATCCATTACTGTGCGCGACAACGGCCGCGGTATTCCGGTTGACGTGCATAAAGAAGAAGGCGTTTCGGCGGCAGAGGTCATCATGACCGTGCTCCACGCTGGCGGTAAATTTGATGACAACTCCTACAAGGTATCCGGCGGCCTGCACGGTGTAGGTGTTTCTGTTGTTAACGCCCTCTCGGAAGTTCTGCAACTGACTGTACGTCGTAGCGGAAAAATCTGGGAGCAAACCTACGTTCACGGTGTTCCACAGGAGCCCATGAAAATCGTTGGTGAGAGCGATAGCACGGGTACGCAGATTCACTTCAAGCCTTCCGCCGACACCTTCAAGAACATCCACTTCAGCTGGGACATCCTGGCCAAGCGGATTCGTGAGCTTTCATTCCTGAACTCCGGCGTAGGTATCTTCCTCAAGGATGAGCGCAGTGGTAAGGAAGAGCTGTTCAAGTATGAAGGTGGTCTGCGTGCTTTCGTTGAGTATCTGAACACCAACAAGACAGCGGTCAACCAGGTCTTCCACTTCAACGTCCAGCGTGACGATGGTGTGGGTGTCGAGGTTGCCTTGCAGTGGAACGACAGCTTCAACGAGAACCTGTTGTGCTTCACCAACAACATTCCTCAGCGCGATGGCGGTACTCACCTTGTTGGTTTCCGCTCGGCACTGACTCGTAACCTGAACAACTATATAGAACAGGAAGGCCTGGCCAAGAAGCACAAAGTCGCCACAACCGGTGACGATGCGCGTGAAGGTCTGACTGCGATTATTTCGGTGAAGGTGCCGGATCCCAAGTTCAGCTCGCAGACCAAGGACAAGCTGGTATCGTCCGAAGTCAAAACCGCAGTCGAGCAAGAGATGGGTAAATACTTCTCTGACTTCCTGCTGGAAAACCCGAACGAAGCCAAGGCTGTCGTTGGCAAGATGCTCGATGCTGCACGGGCTCGTGAAGCTGCGCGCAAGGCCCGTGAGATGACTCGCCGCAAAGGCGCTCTGGATATTGCTGGCCTGCCGGGCAAACTCGCCGACTGCCAGGAAAAAGACCCTGCCCTTTCCGAACTGTACCTCGTGGAAGGGGACTCTGCTGGCGGTTCAGCCAAGCAGGGGCGTAACCGTAAAACCCAGGCGATCCTGCCTCTGAAGGGTAAGATCCTCAACGTCGAGAAAGCACGTTTCGACAAGATGATCTCTTCCCAGGAAGTGGGCACCTTGATCACCGCCTTGGGCTGTGGCATCGGCCGCGAAGAGTACAACATCGACAAACTGCGTTATCACAACATCATCATCATGACCGATGCTGACGTCGACGGTTCGCACATCCGTACCCTGCTGCTGACCTTCTTCTTCCGTCAGTTGCCAGAGCTGGTCGAGCGTGGCTACATCTACATCGCTCAGCCACCGTTGTACAAGGTCAAGAAAGGCAAGCAAGAGCAGTACATCAAAGACGACGATGCCATGGAAGAGTACATGACCCAGTCGGCTCTGGAAGATGCCAGCCTGCACCTGAACGAATCGGCTCCTGGTATCTCCGGTGAAGCACTGGAGCGCCTGGTAAACGATTTCCGTATGGTCATGAAGACCCTCAAGCGCCTCTCGCGTCTGTATCCTCAGGAACTGACCGAGCACTTCGTTTACCTGCCACCTGTCACGCTCGAGCAACTGTCTGACCATGCCGGCATGCAAGCCTGGCTGGCCAAGTTCGATGAGCGTCTGCGTGCGGGTGAGAAGTCGGGTCTGGTGTACAAGGCCAGCCTGCGTGAAGATCGTGAACGTAACGTATGGCTGCCAGAGGTTGAACTGATCTCTCACGGCCTGTCGAACTACGTCACCTTCAACCGCGACTTCTTCGGCAGCAACGACTACAAGACCGTCACTGCCCTGGGCGCACAAATCAGCTCTCTGCTGGAAGAAGGCGCCTATGTGCAACGTGGCGAGCGCAAGAAGCCAGTCACCGAGTTCAAGGACGCCCTCGCCTGGCTGATGGCCGAAAGCACCAAGCGCCACACTATCCAGCGCTATAAAGGTCTGGGCGAAATGAACCCCGATCAGCTCTGGGAAACCACCATGGACCCAAGCGTGCGCCGCATGCTGAAGGTCACGATCGAAGACGCAATCGCAGCCGACCAGATCTTCAACACCCTCATGGGTGATGCGGTCGAGCCTCGTCGCGACTTCATCGAGAGCAATGCGTTGGCAGTTTCCAACCTGGATTTCTAAGGTTGTTGTAGCTGCAAGTGGGCGTGTTTTTATCGTCCTGTAAAAAACCCAGCCGAGTGCTGGGTTTTTTTATGGATTACATTTGATTGTGCGCTTGCTCAATCGAGCATACCTGCAGTTCGATCTTTATCTTACGGCCTCAAACTGTGCCAATGCCGCCATCATCGCAATTAGCGAAATGGCAATTCCGATACCCATTGTCCAGTCGGATTCCGGGCGTGTGGAAAACCAGGCGTTTTTGGACGGGTACTTTCCTAGCGTGATGAGTTTTACCACAGGCCAGCCGATGGGGTAAAAGATGGCACGGAAAACGAACTCAAACAGCTCTTCTATCATGCCAAGCGATCCTTGAGACTCTAAAAATTAGCGTTGTTATTACGCGATCGGTTTCCTGCAGAATACCGCCAACTCGATGTAACTTCACTTATCCGTAGTGGCTGATGAGCCCTGGTAAGTTGACGAATTAACCGTGACTTTCTGCACAGCGTGAGCCGTTGCTGCTGCCGTATCCGTGAATCCCTACCTTAGAAACCCATTTGCCTCGGTGATTCGATTGACCACTTATTCATGCCTGCTGAAGACGCCCTCTCTTCAGACTTATCAAGCGCTTCGTATTGGCTCTGGCCTCAGTGCAAAGACCGAAGAGGCATCGGTACGGGGCTTACCCAATACTCTCTTTGCTGTGCAGATACTTCATGGGGCACTCCCGGTTGGGATGGGACGAGTCATTGGTGACGGGGGATGTTTCTTTCAAGTGGTGGACATTGCCGTCCTTAGGGAGCACCAAGGCAATGGTCTAGGGAAACGCATCATGACCGAAATTATGAAATACATTGAAGCCACCGTTCCTGAAAGCGGCTACGTCAGTCTCATTGCGGATGGTCAGGCACAAGACCTCTATGCGCAGTTCGGTTTTGTACACACCGCACCCCGTTCTGTGGGGATGGCATACAGAAGACCCCAGGCGGACGTTTAAATCAGGAGCACTCAGATAAAGCAGACGTTCGAGTGATCGATTCACCACTCGAATCTTTGGTTAAAGTGAAATACCGATACCGACTATCAGTATCGCGGCAACAAGCCCTAGTGAACGTAGCCACTCTCCCAGTTCCCGCTCTTCCCCCTTACTGATTTCAAAAGCACCTGCTGCAGCCACCATGAGGAATAACGCCATGAACCAGAGCAGCAAGCCCCAGCCATAGCTATAACTCAAAGCATTGTCCCAAAAGAAAGTGATCGTATTGAGCGATAGCATTAGCGCCAGAAAAGCGGGTCCTGTCGTGCTTTGTGAGGATTGCAGCCTTAGAAAACTGATGAGAAAGAGAGGGTTTGCATACCAGGCAAATTGAAATCGCAATGGCCCGATCCATCCGCTAGTCAGTAGGTTCCATCCCATGGTGATTTTATGACCATGTTTGATTGCTACCGGAAAAAACAGCGAAACTATCCAGAGAACAAGTGCCGCTTTCGATAACGCCTCACTTGAAAGAGCGCCATCCAATGATTGGTGGCCAGGCTTTCTTGCTCTCCATATGAAGGGAATTAGCAGACCCGTGTAAAAGCACAAGGTTGAAAAGACGCGATCTCCCTGTTCACTGGGGCTGACATATCCTATGGATAAAGCGACCACTGCACCCCCTGCAAGAATCCAGTAGGCATACTCTGCAAACTCCTTGATGACAGGAGAGTTGTGCAGTTGGATCAATTGCTTTATCAGCGTCAGTACAAGGATCAATAAATATCCGAGCACTCCTCCCCAAAACAGAGAATTGCTTCCAGAGCCTAAAAGCATCACTTCTTTCATTTGCCGTCCTTGTCGATTCAGAGGTGAGTCAGAGCTTGCGTTGCGCCCACTAAAAAGCCGACCCTCAAGGTCGGCTTTCTATCTACTCGCAAAACTTATGCACGTTTTTAGCTCATTAATCAGCTTCAGAAATAAGCAGCTAAATTAATGACTTAGCCGATTTTTTTGAAGGTTTCGCAAAAATGGTGCACAGGTTATCCACAAAATCAGACTTCAGCTTTCTCGGTGCTCGAGACAGGTGCAACGTCTGACCCAAGGGACTTCTGCGTGGCTTCGTTCCAGGCCTGGACGCGGTCGTTGAGCGCTGCAATGGCGCGAGGGCCGGTGCCTTCGGCGTACATGGGTTCACCGATGACGACCTGGATAGTACCCGGCTTTTTCGCCCAGCCTTCTTTCGGCCAGTACTTGCCAGCGTTATGCGCTACAGGCAGCACGGGCAGTTCGGCATTGACGGCCAGTGCGGTGCCGCCACGGGAGAACTTGCCAACCTGACCGAACGGGACTCGGGTGCCTTCCGGGAAGATCAGTACCCAGATGCCGTCCTTGAGCAATTCGTCACCCTTCTTGGCGATTTGCTTGAGTGCGGCCTTGGGGTTTTCGCGATCAATCGCGATAGGACGCAGCATGGCCATGGCCCAGCCGAAGAACGGCACGTACAGCAACTCACGCTTGAGCACCTGGCTCAGGGGCTCGAAGTAGGCCGAAAGGAAGAAGGTTTCCCAAGTGCTCTGGTGGTTGGAGATGATCACGCAAGGTGTCTTTGGAACGTTGTGCGCGCCGGTCACTTCCACGTGAATATTCAGAAACACGCGGGTCAGCCAGATAGCGCAGCGGCACCAGTAGACATTGATGAACCGGTAGCGAGCCTTGAATGGCAGAAAAGGCGCAATGAAGAAACTCAGTGTGCACCACAGCAGAGAGCTGGTGCCTAGCAACAGGTAAAAGAAAAAGGTCCTGATTGCCTGCATGATCGACATAGTTGCTTTTACCGTACGGGCAGGTGCCCGCTCATTCAGCGTACCGTTGAACCTGAGGGATTACAGCGAAACGCTATTGTGGATAAGTTCTGCGGCAACTGCCGCCAGATCGTCAAAAATCAAAGTGCCGGCCGGCACCGTACCGTCCATTGTCCTGCGGCCTTTACCGGTCATTACCAGAACTGGTTGAGCATCGACGGCCAAAGCGGCCTGCAGGTCACCCTTGCTGTCGCCCACGAACCATAAACCTTTCAGGTCTGCTGCGTAATGATTGGCGATGGTCTGCAGCATGCCCGGTTTGGGCTTGCGGCAGTCACAACCTTGATCCGGCCCATGCGGGCAATAAACGATCAAGCCAACCTCGCCACCCTGCCCTGCCACCAGCTCGCGCAAGCGCGCATGCATGGCATCCAGAGTCGCCAGATCGTAATAACCTCGGGCAATGCCGGACTGGTTGGTGGCAATTGCCACCGTCCAGCCGGCCTTGCTCAATGCTGCGATGGCCTCGATCGAGCCTGGAATGGGAATCCACTCCTCCACCGACTTTATGTAAGCGTCGGAGTCATGGTTGATGACTCCGTCCCGATCGAGAATCAGCAGCTTCACTCTCTATTCCTCAACCCAGCAGCGAGATATCGGCAACGCCGAGGAACAGGCCGCGCAGACGTGCCAGCAATGCATAACGGTTGGCGCGCACGTTGGCGTCGTCAGCGTTGACCATCACTGCCTCGAAGAACGCATCCACAGGCTCGCGCAGAGTTGCCAGGCGTGCCAGGGATTCGCTGTACTGACGCTCGGCTGCCATTGGCTGGACCGCGTGGTCTGCCTGTTGAATGGCCGAGTACAGGGAGAACTCGTTGGCGTTGTCGAAATACTTGGGCTCGACGGTCTGGGCGATGTTGCCCTCGGCCTTGCTCAAGAGGTTCGATACGCGCTTGTTCACCGCTGCCAGCGCCGCTGCCTGTGGCAACTTGCGGAATGCCTGTACGGCCTGGACCCGTTGATCGAAGTCCAGAGCAGAACCTGGCTGCAAGGCACGAACCGACAGATAAACCGCAACTTCGACGCCTTCGTCTTCATAACGCGCACGCAGGCGGTCGAAGATGAATTCCAGCACTTGATCGGACAGACCAGCGGCCTTGACCTTGGCACCGAACTGGTTGACCGCGAACTTGACGGTCTCGATCAGATCCAGATCCAGCTTCTTGTCGATCAGGATGCGCAGGATACCCAGCGCTGCACGGCGCAATGCGTACGGGTCTTTACTGCCGGTTGGCAGCATGCCGATACCGAAGATACCGACCAGAGTGTCGAGCTTGTCGGCAATGGCCACGGCAGCGCCGGTCAAGGTGGTAGGCAGCTCTGCGCCTGCACCGCGAGGCATGTATTGCTCGTTGAGTGCCAGTGCGACGTCTTCTGCTTCACCATCAGCCTTGGCGTAGTAGTAACCGGCAATGCCTTGCATTTCCGGGAACTCGCCGACCATCTCGGTCGCCAGGTCGCACTTGGAAAGAATACCGGCACGTGCTGCACGCTGAGCGTCGCCGCCAATGCGTGGCGCGATGAATGCCGCCAGCTTGGAAACACGTTCGGCCTTGTCGAAGACGCTGCCCAACTGAGCCTGGAATACAACATTCTTCAGGCGATCGTTGAAGGTTTCCAGCTTCTGCTTCTTGTCCTGCTTGAAGAAGAACTCGGCATCGGTCAGACGTGGACGAACCACTTTCTCGTTACCGGCGATGATCTGTGCCGGGTCCTTGCTCTCGATGTTGGCAACCGTGATGAAGCGCGGCAGCAACTTGCCTTCGCTGTCCAGCAGGCAGAAATACTTCTGGTTGTCCTGCATGGTAGTGATCAGGGCTTCCTGAGGAACCTCAAGGAAACGCTCTTCAAACGAACAGACCAGCGGAACCGGCCACTCGACCAGACCTGCCACTTCGTCCAGCAGGCTTGGAGGCACGATAGCGGTGCCTTCCTGTTGGGCGGCCAGCTCGTCGACGCGCTTGCTGATGATCTGGCGACGTTCGTTGAAGTCGGCCAGTACATGAGCTGCCCGCAGGTCGCTGAGGTAGCTGGCAGGCGAAGAAATACGCACGTCTTCCGGGTGATGGAAGCGGTGACCGCGAGAATGACGGCCTGCGCTCTGAGCCAGGATCGTGCAGTCGATCACTTGCTCGCCCAGCAGCATGACCAGCCATTGGGTCGGACGCACGAACTCTTCCTTGCGGGCACCCCAACGCATGCGTTTGGCGATTGGCAGGTCGTTCAGCGAGTCTTCGACGATGGTCGGCAGCAGCGTGGCTGTCGGCTTGCCGATGATGCTCTGGCTGTAGCGCAGCTTGGGGCCGCTCTGATCTATTTCACTCAGATCGACGCCGCACTTCTTGGCGAAGCCCAGTGCTGCCTGAGTCGGGTTGCCTTCGGCGTCGAAAGCGGCCTGACGAGGTGGACCATCCAGATTGACGCTGCGATCCGGTTGTTGCGTGGCCAGACCGGTGATCAACACAGCCAGACGACGCGGCGCAGCGTAAACCTGCTTGGCACTGTAGGTCAGGCCAGCGGTTTGCAGGCCTTTCTCTATACCTGCCAGAAATGCATCGCCCAGGGAACTGAGGGTCTTGGGTGGCAGTTCTTCGGTGCCCAGTTCGACCAGAAAATCTTGAGCACTCATTGTGCAGCCTCCAGCTTAGCCAACACTTCATCGCGTAGATCGGGCGGTGCCATCGGGAAGCCAAGTTTGGCCCGGGCTTGCAGGTAGCTCTGGGCAACAGAGCGGGCAAGCGTGCGCACACGCAGGATGTACTGCTGGCGCGCAGTCACGGAAATAGCCCGGCGCGCATCCAGAAGGTTGAAGGTGTGCGAGGCCTTGAGGACCATTTCATAGCTTGGCAATGGCAGCTCAAGCTCGATCAGGCGTGCGGCTTCGCTTTCATAGAAGTCGAACAGCTCGAACAGTTTTTCAACGTTGGCGTGCTCGAAGTTATAGGTCGATTGCTCCACTTCGTTCTGATGGAACACATCGCCGTAAGTCACTTTGCCGAACGGACCGTCAGCCCAGACCAGATCGTAGACCGAGTCCACGCCCTGCTGGTACATGGCCAGACGTTCCAGGCCGTAGGTGATTTCGCCGGTCACCGGGTAGCACTCAAGACCACCGACTTGCTGGAAGTAGGTGAACTGCGAGACTTCCATGCCGTTGAGCCAGATTTCCCAGCCCAGGCCCCAGGCGCCCAGAGTTGGCGATTCCCAGTTGTCTTCGACGAAACGGACGTCATGCACCAGCGGGTCGAGGCCGATGTGCTTGAGCGAGCCCAGGTACAGTTCCTGGAAGTTGTCCGGGTTCGGTTTCAGGATGACCTGGAACTGATAGTAATGCTGCAGGCGGTTCGGGTTTTCGCCGTAACGGCCGTCAGTCGGGCGACGGCTTGGTTGTACGTAAGCGGCGTTCCAGGTTTCCGGGCCTACGGCGCGCAGAAACGTGGCGGTGTGGAAAGTGCCGGCGCCTACTTCCATATCGTAGGGCTGAAGTACCACGCAACCTTGTTCTGCCCAGTATTGCTGGAGGGCGAGGATCAAGTCTTGGAAGGTACGCACGGCTGGCGTAGGCTGGCTCACAAAATTCACCTGTGCTGGGCTGCGATTTAAAGAGCGGGAGTATACCCGATTCGGCTGCACGTCCACCCTTGGAAGGCCTATGACTCGCTGCTTTTGGTGCAATGAAGACCCTATTTACATCGCTTATCACGATCAGGAATGGGGAGTGCCGCTGCGCGATGCGCAGAAGCTCTTCGAGTTACTTTTACTCGAAGGGTTCCAGGCCGGTCTGTCATGGATCACGGTTTTGAAAAAACGCGCGCGATATCGCGAAGTCATGTTCGGCTTTGACGTCCATCGCATCGCCGCGATGACCGACGCCGAGATTGAAGTGTTGATGCAGGAACCGGGCATCATCCGCAACCGCCTCAAACTCAACGCGGCCCGCCGCAATGCCCAGGCCTGGTTGAAACTGGACGACCCGGTCGGGTTTCTCTGGTCGTTTGTCGGAGGGCAGCAGAAGGTCAACCACTTCAAGGACCGCAGCCAGGTCCCGGCCATCACGCCAGAAGCCGAAGCCATGAGCAAGGCCTTGAAGAAAGCCGGCTTCACCTTCGTTGGTCCGACCATTTGCTACGCCTATATGCAATCGAGCGGCATGGTCATGGACCATACCGTGGATTGTGACCGATACGCCGTGCTCGCTCCCGCGTCAGGGCAAGGTGCTTAGGGCTTTTAGCAGACTGCCCCTTTCACCACGAGTCATAGGGGATACCGAACTTGTCGATGTAGGCTTGGGATTCTGGCTCCAGCTCAAATGCATAACGCCCGTTGGTTCGTCCCAGATCCGGGCCTTTTTTAAATATCGTGCCTTGTACACGGCTGACTTCAATCGGGCCAAGGCATGTCCCTCTGATCCATGTTTTGGCGATTCCACCGGGCGCTAAACCAATAGCCAAATTTTCCCGATAATCAGTTATCCATTCATTGCTTGCCTTGCAGTAGGTTTTTCCTCCCTCACGCATGGCTTGCCGAATAGACTCCGGAATTTCAATGTAGGCCTGATAGGTTTGAGGTTCTGCCAGAGACTGCCATCGAACATAGATAAAACGCGGCAGATCGGCTCCCGTGACTTGCTTTCCCGACCCCGCACCGGCGCGTTTAGGCCAGCCGTTCGGGTTTCCTTTCATGTTGGGAGGCGTCTGGATTGCTGCCAGCCCGCTCATGGCACGTTTGAACCAGCGGTCTTGCATATCCACTACATCAGCGGTTTCGATCCAGACTTCCATGTAATCGGGAGCAAAAAAGCCCAGTCGCCAAGAGTCATACGGCAGTTTGGCCCCATAGCTATTGGTGCCGCTGCATCCCAAAAGCAGCATTGCCAGAGCCAGGACGACTAGAGTATTCCTTTCACCACGATTCATAGGGGATGCCGAACTTGTCGATGTAGGCTTGGGATTCTGGGTTTGGGTTGCGATAGTAATAGCCCCCTGATGCACCTCCATGTGGGCCTTTTTTGACTATGGTGCCTTGTACGCGGCTGACTTCAATGGGGCCAAGGCATGTCCCGCTGATCCATGTTTTGGCGATTCCACCTGGCGCTAGACCAATAGCCAAATTTTCCCGATAGTCAGTGATCCATTCATTGCTTGCCTCGCAGTAGGTTTTTCCTCCTTCACGCATGGCTTGTCGAATGGCATCTGGAATCTCAATGTAGGCCTGATAAGTCTGAGGTTCTGCCAGGGACTGCCATCTGACATAGATAAAGCGCGGCAGATCGGCCCCCGTGACTTGCTTTCCCGATCCCGCACCGGCGCGTATTGGCCAGCCTTTAGGGTTTCCTTTCAGATGGGGAGGAGTCTGGATTGCTGCCAATCCGCTCATGGCGCGTTTGAACCAGCGGTCTTGCATATCCACTACGTCAGCGGTTTCGATCCAGACCTCCATGTAGTCGGGAACAAAAAAACCGAGTCGCCAAGAGTCATACGGCAGCTTGGCCCCATAGTTGCCGCTGCAACTGCTGATCAGCAAAGCAGCAATCAATACTACCGATACCTGAAGCTTATTCATTGGCATGCACCACACGCTTGTAGTCGTCCGTGGGCCGGTTGATGAACACCACGTCCAGATCACTGCTGTTCCAGTTTTTCATGGCATTCCAGTTGGCGGAAAAATGGATGTAACGATGCAGCAGCATGGCTTCCTCTGATCGGGTTAAATTCAGAGCAGAACCGTTTCCCAGGACAAACGCCTGGATTTTTTTCAGGACAGGAAGCAGCTCGGCAGGCAGCGCCACTGAAGATGTTTCTGCCAGCTTTTGGAAGGGGACTTGGTGACGCAACCCCAGCTCACGCATCACACGCAGATAAACCTTCGATAAATCACCGTCCACTTCCCGGTCGATTCTGGCGGCCACATAGACCCGTTTTTCCGGGTATAGCGCATCGCGACTATGGGGTTGCCTTACTGACCAGATTGCCGGCTTGAATTTGATGCCCTGTTCGATCAGGCGATTGAGCAATGGGTCGGTGGTGCGCAATGTCTGGCGGTAGGCCGATGAGTTTTCGTCGGGTGTATCCAGGCGCTCAAGGCTGCTCACCGGTTTACTGAGCAGCAGCCTTTCACGGGTGCGAGGCAGGTAACCTCCGCCAATATCCGAGTGGGAGCCAGGCAGGACAATGTCGTTGCCAGTGCGGGTCAGGGCAAAGTTCAGGCGGTATTCATCCCTTGCCACAAACTGCACGATCTTGCGTGCGGCGCTGGTCGGTAAACCCAGATCCAGGCCAGGGTTATGGGCGTTGCCCGGGCTGAAATCGCCTGCCAGCGGTGAGACGATCCCGGCCACGGTGTCGAACAGGCCGATGAAGTTGAGTGTTATATCGTGCTGTCTGCGCCATGCAAAATCTTCGATCAGCATGGTTGTTGGCAGGGCTTTGGCCAAAAGGCTTTGGGAGCCTTTCAGTACGTTATTGGCAAAATGTCGGGCTGCTGCTGCACCTCGGCTGAAACCGAAAATATCTACTTCAATGCGTCTGATTTTGAGGTTCGGGTTTTTTTCTTTAAGCCTGCGCATGCTTGAGAAAATTAGCGTTTGAGTCTGTTCAACCCGCGCCAAAACCCCCGTCTCCCCACGCCCACTCCCCTGGCTATACAGCGAATCAGTGCCACCACTGATTGTGCCGATGCCTTCGATGTAAACCTTCAAGGCCGCCTCTTCGGCGTCCGAGTCAATGGTGATATCCGCCTGATCCCGATACAAATCATAAAGCCGGGCAATATTGCTGGTGTCATTGCCGTAACTGTTGTCAGGCGAGCTGCCGTTACCGTCATAACCATGCTCTGCGCAGAATCGACGAACCTCTTCGGCCATGTCCTGCAAGTTGACGTCGCGTGCCATGCATCCGGCAACGCTTTCGCTGTTTGACTGGTTATTGCCGGTACCATCGAAAAACACGCCAAGTCGCAGGGTAATCAACTGTTCCTGCTCGACCTCCTCCTCTTCTTCCTCTATTTCCAGAGGTTTGTCCTTGCTAGAACGGTCTTGCGTAGCCGATGCGTCAAAGCCGTAGAGGGGGGTGATTACAGATCGGAAAGCCTGCCGGGCATGAGCGTCCGGCCATCCATAGGTGGCGGTAAGAACCGAGGGAATCAGCCTGGCGCTGCAGGGGCAAGTGCTTGAGCTATGAAATGTGCCGGCCAGCAAAAGCCCCTGGCTGTGCATCCACGGGATACCGCCGGTGATGCGATAGGTCTTGCCGCTCGCTCCGCAGGTCACCCGATCACCTGTACGGGAGCGGGCGAGACCGCACATGCTCAAACGATGGTCGCCCTCCAGAACCCTGCCGCCACAGGTGGTCTGGTCACCCAGGCCAATGAAATGCCCTTTCTCCATTGCGTTGCCTGTCCCTGCTCGATATTCGCCTCCATGCGGTTATTCGGATGTCTGGGAGAGGATGGATAAAAAAGAGGGACGCCATCGGGTAGCGGCCCGAAGTACGTTGTCAGTCGATTAGGTGAAATGAGTAGGCCGATAACTACAGCCATCGGCTACATGCAGCACTGCTGATGCGTGCTCAGAGCTTGCAAGCATTGGCATTCGGGGTGGTTTACTGCGATCAATACGCAGCCAATGGCGCTGGCGGTTACAATGCCTGCCTCAAGAGTTTGGGAGTGATCTGTGGATAAGTTCAAAGGTGCCATGATTGTCGGGGCGTTGCGGTTGTTTGCTCTGTTGCCCTGGCGTGCCGTGCAATGGGTCGGCACTTCGATTGGCTGGTTGATGTGGAAGCTTCCTAACCGTTCCCGTGAAGTGGCGCGGATCAACCTGTCCAAGTGCTTTCCTGAGTTGAACAAGGCCGAGCTTGACCGATTGGTAGGCCGCAGCCTGATGGATATCGGCAAGACCCTGACGGAAAGCGCCTGCGCCTGGATCTGGCCTGCCCAGAAGTCCATCGATCTGGTGCGTGAAGTCGAAGGCCTCGATGTGCTCAAGGATGCCCTCGCTTCCGGCAAGGGCGTGGTCGGCATCACCAGCCACCTGGGTAACTGGGAAGTGCTCAACCACTTCTATTGCAGCCAGTGCAAACCGATCATTTTCTATCGCCCGCCCAAGCTGAAAGCGGTGGACGAACTGCTGCGCAAGCAGCGGGTGCAGTTGGGCAACCGTGTGGCGGCCTCGACCAAGGAAGGCATCCTCAGCGTCATCAAGGAAGTGCGCAAAGGGGGCTCGGTAGGGATTCCTGCTGATCCGGAGCCGGCAGAGTCGGCCGGTATCTTCGTGCCTTTCTGCGGTACCCAGGCTCTGACCAGTAAGTTCGTGCCCAACATGCTGGCGGGCGGCAAGGCTGTTGGCGTATTTCTGCACGCCATGCGCCTGCCGGATGGCTCGGGTTACAAAGTGGTCCTGGAAGCTGCGCCCGAAGAGATGTACAGCACTGACACCGAAACCTCGGCGGCAGCCATGAGCAAAGTGGTCGAGAAATATGTGCGGGCTTACCCGAGCCAGTACATGTGGACCATGAAGCGCTTCAAGAAGCGGCCAGCGGGCGAAGCGCGCTGGTATTGAACAACGTGTGGGAGTAGCCGATCAGTTAAGGTCACTTTGTGGGAGGCAGCTTGCTGGCGACTTCAGCGTACAGACGCAGAATATCTGCCGGTTTTCAGGCCTTTTCGCCAGCAAGCTGCCTCCCACAGGTTTTGTTTGTGCATTAATTGATCAGAAGAAGCTCAACCCCACCTGAAACAGCCGCTCCACATCGCGGATGTATTTTTTATCCACAAGGAACAGGATCACGTGGTCGCCTGATTCGATCACGGTGATATCGTGGGCGATCAGGACTTCTTCGTCGCGGATAATGGCTCCGATGGTGGTGCCGTGCGGAAGGATGATGTCCTTGATGGCCTTGCCGATGACCTTGCTGGATTTGGCATCGCCGTGGGCTACGGCCTCGATGGCTTCGGCCGCTCCCCTGCGCAACGAATGTACACTGACGATATCGCCGCGTCGCACGTGGGTCAGCAAGGTGCCGATGGTTGCCAGTTGAGGGCTGACGGCGATATCGATTTCCCCGCCTTGCACCAGGTCTACATACGCGGGGTTGTTGATCAGAGTCACCACCTTGCGTGCCCCCATCCGCTTGGCCAGCAGCGATGACATGATGTTGGCTTCGTCGTCATTGGTCAGTGCCAGGAACAGGTCGGTATTGCCGATGTTTTCTTCCATCAACAGGTCGCGATCCGAAGAGCTGCCTTGCAGCACTACGGTACTGTTGAGGGTTTCCGACAGATGACGGCAGCGTGCCGGGTTCATCTCGATGATCTTGACCTGATAGCGGCTTTCGATGGCTTCGGCCAGGCGCTCCCCAATATTGCCACCGCCTGCGATGACGATGCGTTTGTAGCTTTCGTCCAGACGCCGCATCTCGCCCATCACGGCACGAATGTGGGCCTTTGCCGCGATGAAGAACACTTCGTCATCGGCTTCGATAACGGTGTCGCCATGGGGAGTAATGGGGCGGTCGCGACGGAAGATCGCGGCCACGCGGGTATCGACATTGGGCATGTGCGCCCGCAACTGGCGTAGTTTTTGGCCCACCAGCGGCCCGCCGTAATAAGCTCTGACGGCCACCAGTTGTGCCTTGCCTTCGGCAAAGTCGATCACCTGGAGGGCGCCGGGGTATTCGACCAGACGCTTGATGTAGTTGGTTACCACCTGTTCCGGGCTGATCAGTACATCCACGGGAATCGCATCGTTATCGAACAGCTCGACGCGGGTCAGATAAGCCGCATCGCGGACACGGGCAATCTTGGTCGGCGTGTGGAACAGCGTGTAGGCAACCTGGCAGGCGACCATATTGGTTTCGTCGCTGTTGGTGACGGCCACCAGCATGTCGGCATCATCGGCCCCGGCCTGGCGCAGCACTGTTGGAAACGAGCCTTTGCCTTGAACCGTGCGGATATCCAGGCGGTCGCCCAGATCACGCAGACGGTCGCCATCGGTGTCGACGACCGTGATGTCGTTGGCTTCACTGGCCAGATGTTCGGCCAACGTGCCGCCAACCTGCCCTGCACCCAGGATGATGATTTTCAACTGCTATCTCCCTGTCAGACCGACGCCGCGATCTTGATCAGTTTTGCGTAATAGAAGCCGTCATGCCCGCCTTCCTGTGCAAGTAACTGGCGACCGTGCGGTTGCTTGATGCCTGCGGGTTGCTGGCCGAGCTGCCCGGCGATATCCAGTTCACGAGCACCGCTGGTGCGTGCCAGGAAGGCTTCGATCACTTCCGTGTTTTCCGTTGGCAGCGTCGAGCAGGTGGCATACAACAGAATGCCTCCGACTTGCAGGGTCGGCCAGAGCGCGTCCAGCAGTTCGCCTTGCAGCGTGGCCAGGGCGGCAATGTCATCCGCCTGACGGGTCAGTTTGATGTCCGGGTGACGGCGGATCACGCCTGTTGCCGAGCACGGTGCATCGAGCAGAATGCGCTGGAATGGCTTGCCGTCCCACCATTGCGTGGTTTCGCGGGCGTCGGCGGCGATCAGTTCGGCATCCAGGCCAAGGCGGTCAAGGTTTTCCCGAACGCGAACCAGTCGCTTGGCTTCCAGATCCACAGCCACCACGCCACTGAGCTGTGGCTGTACTTCCAGCAGGTGGCAAGTCTTGCCGCCCGGCGCGCAGCAGGCATCGAGTACACGTTGACCGGGAGCCAGTTCCAGCAGATCGGCAGCCAGTTGGGCTGCTTCATCCTGCACGCTGATCCAGCCTTCGGCAAAACCTGGCAGTGAGCGCACATCACCCGGCTCGGCGAGCAGGATTCCGTCCTGGCTGAAGGTGCAGGCAATGGCTTCGATGCCTGCCGCTTTCAACAGCTCAAGGTATTGAGCACGGCTGTTATGCCGACGATTGACCCGCAAGATCATGGGCGGATGAGCGTTGTTGGCGGCGCAGATGGCTTCCCACTGCTCGGGCCACGAGGCCTTCAGGGCTTTTTGCAGCCAGCGCGGGTGAGCGGTGCGCACCACCGGGTCGTGTTCCAGTTCAGCCAGCAGCGCTTCGCTTTCACGTTGCGCACGGCGCAGAACGGCGTTGAGCAATGCCTTGGCCCAAGGCTTTTTGAGCTTGTCGGCGCAACCCACCGTTTCACCGATGGCGGCGTGGGCGGGGATGCGGCTGTAGAGCAATTGGTAAAGCCCGACCAGCAAAAGCGCCTCGACATCGGCGTCAGCCGCCTTGAAGGGTTTTTGCAGCAACCTGGCCGCCAGCGCCGACAAGCGCGGCTGCCAGCGTGCGGTGCCGAAGGCCAGATCCTGAGTCAGCCCGCGATCACGGACTTCGACTTTATCCAGTTGTGTCGGTAATGAGCTGTTCAGTGAGGCCTTGCCGCTCAGCACGGCGGCCAATGCCCTGGCTGCGGCCAGACGCGGGTTCATTGGCCCAATACCGTGCCGGTGGCGAATTTCTCGCGACGGCTGTTGAACAGATCAGTGAAGTTCAGCGGCTTGCCGCCCGGCAGTTGCAGACGGGTGAGGCGTAGCGCACCTTGTCCACAGGCTACGATCAGGCCGTCCTTGCTGGCGCCGAGAATCGTGCCCGGCGCTCCCTGCCCTTCGGCAAGGCTGGCGGCCAGAACCTTGAGGGCTTCTTCGTTCAGTGTGCTGTGGCAGATCGGCCATGGATTGAAGGCGCGGATCAGGCGCTCCAGCTCGTCTGCCGGGCGGCTCCAGTCGATGCGCGCCTCGTCCTTGTTCAGTTTGTGAGCATAAGTGGCGAGGCTGTCGTCCTGTACTTCGCCAATCAGCGAGCCATCAGCCAGACCGGCAACGGCTTGCAACACAGCGGGCGGGCCAAGTTCGGCAAGACGGTCGTGCAAGGTGCCGCCGGTATCTTCTGCCGTGATCGGCGTGACGACCTTGAGCAGCATCGGACCGGTATCAAGCCCTGCTTCCATGCGCATGACGGTTACACCGCTTTCGGCATCGCCAGCTTGCACGGCCCGCTGGATTGGTGCCGCACCGCGCCAGTGTGGCAGTAGGGAGGCATGGCTGTTGATGCAGCCCAGGCGTGGAATATCCAGCACCACTTGCGGCAGGATCAGGCCATAAGCGACCACCACCATCAGATCGGGCTTGAGTTCTGCCAGCTCCTGTTGAGCCGTTGCATCACGCAGCGTTGGCGGTTGCAGTACTTGCAGGCCATGCTGTAACGCCAGTTGCTTGACCGGGCTTGGCATCAGTTTTTGTCCACGACCGGCCGGGCGATCAGGCTGGGTGTAGACCGCGATGATCTGATGAGGGCTGTCGAGCAGGGCCTTCAAGTGTTCGGCGGCAAATTCCGGAGTACCGGCGAAGACGATGCGCAGTGGCTCAGTCATGGACTTCTCGTTCTGTAAAAAAGAAAAGGCCTTCACAGGCCTTTTTGGATGAGGGATCAGGCGTTTTGCTTATGCTGTTTTTCCAGCTTTTTCTTGATCCGGTCACGCTTGAGATTGGAGAGGTAGTCGACGAACAGCTTGCCGTTCAGGTGATCGCATTCATGCTGGATGCAGACCGCGAGCAAACCTTCGGCAATCAGTTCGTAAGGCTGGCCGTCACGGTCCAGAGCCTTGATGCGAACTTTCTGGGGACGATCGACATTTTCATAAAAACCGGGCACCGAGAGGCAGCCTTCCTGATACTGATCCATTTCATCGGTCAGCATTTCGATTTCAGGGTTGATGAATACGCGAGGCTCGGTGCGATCCTCACTCAGGTCCATCACGACCACACGCTTGTGGACGTTGACCTGGGTCGCTGCCAGACCGATGCCAGGAGCCTCGTACATGGTTTCAAACATGTCGTCGACCAACTGGCGTATGCCGTCGTCTACTATCGCCACGGGTTTAGCGATGGTGCGCAGGCGCGAATCGGGAAATTCGAGAATGTTTAGAATGGCCATATACGTAAGGGCTGCACTGTAGGGTAAAGTCAAAATTGGCTGCCAGGCTTGGAATGTCGAAGCGAGCAGCCCCATGACTGATGGGACTTATGTTCACGCGAGACAACATGATAAAGGGATTCACCGCATGAGGAAATCACTACTCGCCCTGCTGCTTTTGACCGCCAGCGGTCTTGTTCAGGCGCAAGTGCAACTCAAGGAAGGCCACCCGCAAACGTACACCGTCGTTGCCGGTGACACACTTTGGGACATTTCCGGCAAATTCTTGCGCGAACCATGGAAATGGCGCGAGTTATGGCGGGCTAATCCACAAGTACGCGATCCGGACCTCATCTATCCCGGCGATTCGCTGTCGCTGGTCTACATCGATGGTCAGCCACGTGTTGTCCTCAACCGTGCAGAGTCCCGCGGAACGATCAAATTGTCGCCTCGTGTGCGCAGTACGCCGACGATCGAAGCGATCCCGAGCATCCCGCTGGGAGCGATCAATGCGTTTCTGATCAGCAACCGGATCGTCGACAGCGCCGACCAGTTCGAGGACGCCCCGTACATTGTCGCAGGCAATGCCGAGCGTGTACTCAGTGGCCGGGGCGACCGCATCTACGCCCGCGGAAATCTGGACCAGGATCAGCAGGGCTATGGCATTTTCCGTCAGGGCAAGGTCTATACCGATCCGGCCACCAAGGAAGTGCTGGGCATCAATGCCGACGATATTGGCAGCGGTGAAGTCGTTGCCACCGAAGGCGATATATCCACCTTGGTGTTGCAGCGCTCTACCCAGGAAGTTCGCCTGGGTGACCGTCTGTTCAGCAGTGAAGAGCGGGCAATCAACTCGACGTTCCTGCCCAGTTCTCCACAGAGCGCCATCGAAGGTCTGATTCTCGATGTGCCCAGAGGCGTGACCCAGGTTGGCGTCTACGACGTGGTGACGCTCAACAAAGGCAGGCGTGACGGTCTGGTCGAGGGCAATGTGCTGGCGATCTTCAAGACGGGCGAAATGGTCCGTGACCGGGTGACCGGCGAGCAGGTGAAAATTCCCGACGAACGTTCCGGGCTGCTGATGGTTTTCCGCACCTATGAAAAGCTCAGTTACGCCTTGGTCCTGCACGCGAACAGATCTTTGGCCATTATGGACAAGGTCCGCAATCCCTGACGCTATGTTTCAGGTTTGATACAGGTTTTTCCACCGGGCCTTTCACTTATCAAATTGTTGTCAACAGAGTTATCCACAGGTTTGCCCACTCCTTGAAGTGGGCTATGGATCAAGGACGATCTTATGCCGCTGTTTGAAAAAGCTGTTCCTTCGCCTGCCGAACTGGAAGCGCGCCTGCGCTTGCATCGCTTGCCGGAGGTAGGACCCAAACGCTTTTCCAGACTCATTGATGCATTCGGTTCAGCCTCGGCAGCACTCTCTGCGCCCGCCAGTGCATGGCGAGCCTTGGGGTTGCCGACGGCCTGTGCCGAGGCCCGTCGCGACCCGCTGGTGCGTGATGGGGCCAGCGCCGCACTGGCCTGGCTTGAGTGTCCGGGCCAGCATTTATTGATGTGGGACGACCCTGGCTACCCGGCGTTGCTCGCTGAAATTGCCGACCCGCCGCCTCTGTTATTCATTGCTGGAAACCCTTCGATTCTTGAGCGGCCCCAACTGGGAATGGTCGGCAGTCGTCGTGCGTCGAAGCCGGGGATGGACACGGCCAGCGCTTTTGCCCGAAGCCTGGCAGGTGCCGGTTTTGTCATTACCAGTGGCCTGGCTTTGGGGATCGATGGCGCAGCGCATCAAGGTGCTCTGGACGTTGGCGGGGCAACAATCGGCGTGTTGGGGACGGGCCTCGAAAAACTTTATCCACAGCGCCATCGACACTTGGCGTCGCAGATGATTGCGCAAGGTAGCGCAGTGATTTCAGAGTTCCCGCTGGATACCGGCCCACAGGCCAACAACTTCCCGCGCCGCAATCGAATCATCAGTGGTTTGTCTCTGGGGGTACTGGTGGTGGAAGCCAGTGTGGGCAGTGGGTCGTTGATTACGGCGCGACTTGCGGCCGAGCATGGTCGAGAGGTGTATGCCATTCCCGGTTCCATTCATCACCCGGGTGCTCGCGGTTGTCATCAGTTGATCCGCGATGGCGCTGTGCTGGTCGAAACCGTCGATCACATTCTTGAAGCCCTGCAGCACTGGCACCGTCTGACACCCGCCGCTTCCGGGCCTGAGCAGCCTGCCTCCTCTTCCAGGCATCCCTTGCTGACGATCCTGCATGCTGCACCGCATACCAGCGAGGCGTTGGCGGTTGCCAGTGAATGGCCACTTCCCAAGGTACTGGCCGCCCTGACCGAGCTGGAACTGGATGGAATGATCAGCAATGAAGCTGGACGATGGTTCGCACGGGCGCCCTGAGGTTAAACTGCCCGGCAGGATTTATCGGAGAAACATCAATGGTCAGCAGTTGGCGCGTGCAGCAAGCCGCTCGAGATATTCGGGCCGGAGCGGTGATTGCCTATCCAACCGAGGCAGTCTGGGGGCTTGGGTGTGACCCATGGGATGAGGAAGCGGTGTATCGCCTGCTGGCGATCAAGTCGCGGCCTGTGGATAAAGGGCTGATTCTGATCGCCGACAACATTCGCCAGTTCGATTTTCTGTTCGAGGACTTTCCCGAGCAGTGGATCGACCGCATGGCCAGCACCTGGCCTGGCCCTAACACCTGGCTGGTGCCGCATCAGAACCTGCTGCCTGAATGGATCACGGGTGTGCATGAAACCGTGGCCCTGCGCGTGACCGATCATCCGACCGTACGTGAACTGTGCGCACTGGTCGGCCCTTTGATCTCGACCTCCGCCAACCCTGCCGGTCGCCCGGCTGCCCGCACACGGCTGCGCGTGGAGCAATATTTCCGTGGGCAAATCGACCTGGTGCTTGGCGGCAGCCTGGGCGGTCGCCGAAACCCCAGTGTCATCCGAGATGTCGCGACCGGCCAGGTTGTACGTCCAGGTTAAGGAATCAGAATCGTCGATCCCGTGGTGCGGCGAGCCGACAGCTCGATCTGCGCCTGGGCGGCGTCTTTCAGGGCGTATTGCTGGATGTCGTTGACCTTGATCTTGCCGCTGGCGAGCATGTCGAACAGATCGTCTGCCATCGATTGCAGGTTCTGCGCATTGTTGGCGTAGCTGGCCAGGGTTGGGCGGGTCACGTAAAGCGAGCCTTTCTGCGCCAGAATCCCCAGGTTCACGCCTGAAACCGGCCCGGACGCATTGCCAAAGCTGACCAGCAGGCCACGAGGCGCCACGCAATCGAGAGACGTCAGCCATGTGTCCTGGCCGACGCCGTCGTAGACCACCGGGCATTTCTTGCCTTCGGTCAGCTCCAGTACCCGCTTGGCCACGTCTTCATGGCTGTAATCGATGGTTTCCCATGCACCGAGCGCCTTGGCGTGCTCTGCCTTCTCCGGCGAACTGACCGTGCCGATCAGATTCGCTCCCAAGGCCTTTGCCCACTGGCAGGCCAGCGAACCGACGCCACCGGCAGCAGCGTGGAACAGAAAGGTTTCGCCGGGTTTGACCAGATACGTCTGGCGCAGCAAATACTGTACCGTCAGGCCCTTGAGGATGACGGCGGCCGCCTGCTCGAAGCTGATCGAGTCGGGCAGCTTCACCAGATTGGCCTCGGGTAATACATGCAGCTCGCTGTAGCCACCCAGCGGGCCGGTGCCATAAGCCACGCGGTCGCCCACCTGAAAGCGTGTCACTTCATTGCCGATGGCCTCGACTATGCCCGCGCCTTCCGTGCCAAGCCCCGAAGGAAATGAAGGTGCCGGGTAAAGGCCGCTGCGGTAATAGGTATCGATAAAGTTCAGGCCGATGGCCTTGTTGCGAACCACAACCTGCTGTGGGCCGGGTTGGGCTGGCTCAAAGTCGACATATTCAAGAACCTCGGGTCCTCCGATGGTGCTGAACTGGATACGCTTTGCCATTTGCTTTCTCCATGCTGGTCTAAACGGATCATTGGATGGGCTATCGGACTCCTTCAGGTGATCTTCGTCAACTGCGAAGGCAGGTCGGCCAGTGGTATGCTACGCGCCACTTTGCCTGCGCCCCTTTGCATCCGGGGTGCTCAGCCGTTTGACGTCAGCCTTAGGGATCTCTATGAATACCCGCACCGAGGCCGTAAAAGCCTACCTGCTCGATCTGCAAGACCGAATCTGCACTGCCCTGGAACTCGAAGATGGCAGCGCACACTTTGTCGAAGATGCCTGGACACGTCCTGCAGGTGGCGGTGGTCGCACGCGGGTCGTTGAAAATGGTGCTGTCATCGAAAAGGGCGGCGTCAACTTTTCTCATGTCTTTGGCAGCAACCTGCCGCCGTCGGCCAGTGCTCACCGGCCTGAGCTGGCGGGGCGTGGCTTCGAGGCTCTTGGGGTTTCGCTGGTAATCCACCCGCACAATCCGCATGTGCCGACTTCCCACGCCAACGTACGGTTCTTCATCGCTGAAAAAGAAGGCGAAGAGCCGGTCTGGTGGTTCGGTGGCGGTTTCGACCTGACGCCTTACTACGGAGTCGAAGAGGACTGCGTACACTGGCACCGTGTTGCCGAGCGTGCCTGTGCGCCGTTTGGCGATGACGTCTATCCCCGTTACAAAGCCTGGTGCGACAGCTACTTCCACCTCAAGCATCGCAATGAGCCGCGCGGGATTGGCGGTCTGTTCTTCGACGATGTGAATCACTGGGACTTCGACACCAGCTTCGCTTTCATCCGCGCTATTGGCGATGCCTACATCAATGCCTACCTGCCGATCGTGCGTCGCCGCAAGGCTACGGCTTATACCGTGCAACAGCGTGAGTTCCAGGAATTCCGACGTGGCCGTTACGTCGAGTTCAACCTGGTGTACGACCGTGGGACGCTGTTTGGCCTGCAATCGGGTGGCCGCACGGAATCGATCCTGATGTCCCTGCCTCCGCAAGTGCGCTGGGGTTATGACTGGAAGGCCGCGCCGGGCAGCGAAGAGGCGCGCCTGACCGAGTACTTCCTGCAAGACCGGGATTGGCTGGCCGAATGACAGAGCCCTGGTTTCTGTAGGAGCGGATTTATCCGCGAATACTTTTTCGCGAATGAATTCGCTCCACTGTGCTGTACCGGGCGATAAATACATCAACAGGAACACAAATGGACCAGTACGTCGTATTCGGTAATCCCATCGGCCACAGCAAGTCCCCATTGATCCACAGCCTGTTCGCCAGCCAGACAGAACAGCAACTGGATTACCAGACCGCGCTGGCTCCGCTGGACGATTTCACGGCTTTCGCCCGACGCTTTTTCCAGACCGGGCGCGGGGCCAACGTGACCGTGCCGTTCAAGGAAGAGGCCTATCGTCTGGCCGACAGCCTGACCCTGCGTGCCGAGCGCGCAGGTGCGGTAAATACCTTGAGCAGACAGGCCGATGGCACCTTGCTGGGCGATAACACCGATGGCGCCGGGCTGGTGCGTGATCTGACAGTCAATTACGGTTTCAGTCTGCGCGGTCAACGTATCCTGTTGCTCGGTGCCGGCGGTGCTGTGCGTGGTGCTCTGGAGCCGTTGCTCGCGCAGAACCCCTCCGCACTGGTGATCGCCAACCGTACGGTGGAAAAAGCCGAAAACCTGGCCCAGCTCTTTACCGACCTCGGCCCGGTGTTCGCCAGCGGTTACGACTGGCTGGAAGAGCCGGTGGACCTGATTATCAACGCCACCTCCGCCAGCCTGTCGGGTGAGTTGCCGCCGATTGCCTCCAGCCTGATCGAGGCGGGTCATACCTTCTGTTACGACATGATGTATGGCAAGGAGCCGACGGCATTCTGTCGCTGGGCGACCGAGCACGGTGCGGCACAGGCGGTGGACGGTCTGGGCATGCTTGTCGAACAGGCTGGCGAAGCCTTCTTGCTATGGCGCGGCGTGCGACCGGATTCAGCGCAGGTACTGGCTGAGATGCGGCGGCAGTTGGCGAGCGCCTAATCCTCGAACAGGATCGGGCATTTATCCGCGCCCTCCAGCTTTTGCAGCTCTTCGACGACCTGTTGCCGGGCGCGACGCAGGGTCAGGGTCCGGTCCTGCTTGAGCAGGCGTCGGGCTTCCTGATGAAGCATTTCAACGCCTGAATAGTCGATGAAGTTGATCTGTTGGGCATCGATCACCACGCGCTTGCCTTCGGTGCGCTGCAAGCGGGTTTGCAGGTAATGGCTGGCGCCGAAGAAAATCGACCCGCCGACGCGCATGATCTCTTCGTCACCTTCGCGCCATTGCTGCACCTTGGGTTGAGACGTGCGCTTGAGATAGAAGAACAGCGAAGCCAGCACACCTGCATAGATTGCGGTCTGCAACTCCAGCAGCAGGGTCGCGACACAGGTCAGGGCCATCACGAAAAACTCGGAACGACTGACCCGAAACAGCGCCGCGATACCGCGATGATCCACTAACCCCCAGCAGATCAACAGAATCGAGGCCGCCATGCCCGGAATCGGGATGTGGGCAATCAATGATGCCCCCGCGACCGCGAACAACATGACCCATAATGCCGAGAAAACGCCCGCCAATGGCGAGCGTGCCCCTGCTTCATAACTCAAGGCGGCACGGGTAAAGGAGCCGGCAGACAGATAGCCGGAGAACAGTGAGCCGACCATATTCGACAGGCCCTGAGCGCGCACTTCCTGGTTGGCGTTGATCAGTTGCTGGGAGCGTGCCGACAGCGAGCGGGCAATCGACAGACTGTTCACCAGGCCGAGCATACCCACTGCAACTGCAGTCGGCAGCAGCTTGAGGATCAGGTCCAGATCCAGTGGCAGCGGGCTGAACGGTGGCAGTTGCCCCGCGAAAGCCTTCACCACCTTCACCTGGCCAAACATTGCAGGCCACAACCAGACAAGCAGGCTGCTCGATACCAAGGCGATCAACAGTGTTGGCCAGCGCGGTACCAGATATTTCAGGGTAATGCCCAGCGCCAGAGTCAGCAGGCCCAGAATCAGCGAGGGCTTGTCGATCTCAGGGCTGTGTTCGAGGACTGCTGTCAGGCTGTTGAGAGCAGTGCTCTGACTGGGTAAATCGATTCCCGCCAGGTTCGGTATCTGTCCCAATGCAATCACGATGGCTGCGCCCAAAGTGAAACCCAGTACGACAGAGTGCGAGACAAAGTTCACCAGTGCGCCGAAGCGCATCATGCCCAGCAGCAACTGGAATGCCCCGGCTATGAACGTCAGCAACAGGATAAGCGTGATGTAGTCCTGGCTGGCAGGAACGGCCAAAGGACTGATGCTGGCATACAGCACGATGGAAATGGCGGCTGTCGGTCCGCATATCAAATGCCACGAAGAGCCCCACAGACAAGCGATCAGTACCGGAACGATGGCGGCGTAAAGACCATATTCGGGAGGCAGTCCTGCGATCAGCGCGTAAGCGATGGATTGTGGCAAGGCGAGGATGGCACCGCTCAGTCCTACCAGCGCATCACGGCCGACGCTGACGCGAGTCTGTTTGGGAAGCCAGGCGAGAAAAGGCAGGAATTTGTGGCGGTTGAGCCAACCCATGAAACCCTCGTCGATTGGTTAGCGGCAATTAAGGGTACACGGCCAGACCGCGCTTATGCACTCGCGAGCACATCCTGCGCCATTTGCACAAATGAATAAATAGAGCGAGGGGATGGGAGACGAGGCATGCGGGAACGTGCCCCGATGCCTGGTCCTTGAGATAGGTGTGGAGTGCTGAATCAGTACCAGTTCGGATCTTTGCGCAACTGCTCTTTCAGCAGCTCTTGCATGCCTTCATCCGGTTTACCCAGAAAACGGTAGGTCGCATGGTTAGTAGGCGATTTGTCGGCCGGGAGTCCGGCAGGCACTTCGACCAGCATTGCATAGGCATCTTCCTTATCGAGGCTGAACGACACGATCAGGCGTTTGCTGCGACAGGTTTCAGCGGTTTCGCACAGTGTTCCGACGATATAGGGATCATGGTCCTCGGTGACGGCGGTCATTTGTTCGGAAGTACCGGAAAGATTGATGATCCAGTCGGGCAAGCGTTCCTCTTTCTGTATGACCTTGGTCCATGTCTGACGGTACTCGGGCGCAGAACTCAACAGCTCATTGACCCGGGCCTGACCATCGTTGGCGGCTATTGCCATGGCACTGCCGCCCATCAACAGGGCGGCTGCCAGTGAGTGAAAAGATTTGCCCATTTCTTAGCCTCGACCGCGGCGCCCGAAGAAGAAAGACACGACGAACATGACCAGGAACACGATGAACAGAATCTTGGCGATGCCCGTTGCCGTGCCTGCGATACCGCCGAAGCCCAGTACGGCAGCGACAATGGCGATGATCAAGAACGTGATAGCCCAACTCAGCATGGTGATACTCCTTTTACAGCTATTTGAATTTGGAACGTTTCGTTCGGTTTGTCTGGATCAGAAGACCCATTTTTGCGGCGTTGCTACTTCATCGACAGACACCACGCCGTCAACAGGCTGGGGTCCGAGTCCAGTGATCTGGGCTGTCCGCGTCAGGTTTTGATAGGACGCGCTGACCTTGATGATTTGCTGCTGGGTCTGGGTCGCTTCGCGAGACTGATCCCAGCGCTGGAACTGTTGAACGGCAATTAGGGTAATGAGCAGGGCCAGCAGCAAGAACAGGCCTTGCTGTATGTGCAGGGATGAAATACGCAAATGGGCGATATGCTGGCTGTTCATCCCTAAACTCCGTTTACCTGAATGGTCTTGATGAATTTGGCTGGCCGTAAGATCCAACCTTGGGTGCAAGAGATAGTGCAGACTGCATGCCATTTTTTGGATTTGGAATAAATCCAAAAAAATCAATGAGTTGTCATGTTTTAAAAAAATCGGCAGCCAGCAAGCTGCACGATCCCCCCTTCACGGTCGTGCGTTCTGCACGAACCAACGCAGGCTTGTTCAGGGAGAGGAATTCGCGCCGATGCAGCCCGGTGGCTTCAGGTCGCCTCAGGCTGGAGACAGATAGCCAGAAAAATCAGCCGGTTAGCTAATGCACGAACAGATAGCTAACATGCATGTCACAGAATCAATCAGAATCAACCATGCAACTTGCCCGATGATTCCGAGACTAACCAAGATCATTTACTTAGGAGCGTAGGAAAAATGGAGACAGCCACTGAGAATCAGGGCCGTATTCTGCTAGTGGACGACGAGTCCGCAATCCTTCGCACGTTCCGGTACTGTCTGGAAGATGAGGGCTACAGTGTCGCCACTGCCAACAGTGCAGCGCAGGCCGACACATTGATGCAGCGTCAGGTGTTTGACCTGTGTTTTCTGGACCTGCGTCTGGGCGAAGACAACGGGTTGGAGGTCCTGGCGCAAATGCGTATCCAGGCACCATGGATGCGCGTAGTGATCGTTACCGCCCATTCGGCGGTCGACACGGCGGTCGATGCGATCCAGGCTGGCGCCGCCGATTACCTGGTCAAACCCTGCAGCCCGGATCAACTGCGCCTTGCCACTGCCAAGCAACTGGAAGTACGGCAGTTGTCTGCCCGTCTGGAAGCTTTGGAAGGCGAGATACGCCAGCCCAAGGACGGCCTTGATTCTCACAGCCCGTCGATGATGGCCATTCTGGAAACGGCGCGGCAGGTGGCCGTGACCGACGCCAACATTCTGATTCTGGGAGAGTCCGGCACTGGTAAAGGTGAATTGGCGCGCGCCATTCACGGCTGGAGCAAACGAGCCAAGAAATCCTGCGTCACCATCAACTGCCCTTCCCTGACGGCCGAGTTGATGGAAAGCGAGCTGTTCGGTCACAGCCGCGGTGCGTTTACCGGTGCCAGCGAAAGCACACTGGGCCGCGTCAATCAGGCCGATGGCGGAACATTGTTTCTCGACGAGATCGGCGATTTTCCACTGACTTTGCAGCCAAAGTTGCTGCGTTTCATCCAGGACAAGGAATACGAGCGTGTGGGTGACCCGGTCACCCGGCGTGCCGACGTGCGGATTCTGGCGGCCACCAACCTGAATCTGGAAGACATGGTGCGCGGCGGGCGCTTCCGTGAAGACCTTCTGTATCGTCTGAACGTGATTACCCTGCACCTTCCGGCATTGCGTGAGCGAAGCGAAGACATCATGACCCTGGCCGATCGGTTCCTGGCGCGCTTCGTCAAGGATTATGCCCGGCCGGCTCGCGGGTTCAGCGACGAAGCCCGTGCTGCGCTGCTCAACTACCGCTGGCCCGGCAATATCCGTGAGTTGCGTAACGTCATCGAGCGCGCGAGCATCATCTGCCCGCAGGAGCGAGTCGAAGTCAGTCACTTGGGCATGGCCGAAGTACCGACCAACAACGCCCCTCGCGTGGGCGCAGCCTTGAGCCTGGACGAACTGGAAAAGGCCCATATCGGCGCAGTCCTGGCGACCAGCGATACACTCGATCAGGCTGCGAAAACCCTGGGCATCGACTCTTCGACCCTTTATCGCAAACGCAAGCAGTACAACTTATGAGTTGTTCTGTATGAAACTGGCAATGAAGTTACGTACCCGTCTGTTTCTAAGCATCTCGGCCCTGATAACCGTTGCGCTACTTGGGTTGCTGCTTGGGCTGGTCAGCGTCATGCAAATGGCCAAGAGTCAGGAGTCCCTGATCCAGAGTAACTTCAGCAACCTCGAACTGGGCCTGAAGCTGCGTCAGAACCTCGGCGATCAATTGGTGATAATGATCAGCCCGTCACCTGACAAGCTCGCGCTGCAGAAGTATCAGGATCAGTTTCATGAACTGCTGGTCGAGGGCATGGAACGTGATTCGCAAAACAAGGTGCAGGGTCGCTTCGAGAAGACGAGTCAGTACTACCAGCGCTTCATTGATGCCTACCAGCGCTTTGAGGGCGACACGCGGGCAATGCATGACAACCCCGAGCTGCGAGGCAGCTTCGATGTCTTGCGCAACGACTTGCTGGATACCCACCGCCAGGCGCTGGAGAACATCAGTACTGCCGAAGCCTATTCCCGCGAGCGGGCGCTGTGGATAGCCGGGCTGCTTGGGCTGGTAGGCATTGCCGTGTTGTGTATCGGCTTCATCACTGCCCATGGTATCGCCCAGCGCTTTGGCGCCCCCATCGAGGCTCTGGCCAAGGCGGCGGACCATATCGGCCAGGGCAACTATGAAGTAACGCTGCCCATCTCCTCGGCAGCCGAAATGAACCTTCTGACCCGGCGCTTCGGCATCATGGCCGAGGCTTTGCGTCAGCATCAGGCCACCAATGTCGATGAGTTACTGGCCGGCCAGCAACGTCTGCAAGCGGTGCTCGACAGTATCGACGATGGCCTGCTGATGATCGACCGGCAAGGTCGCCTGGAGCACTTGAATCCCGTGGCTCAGCGCCAGCTTGGCTGGGACGAGAGCCGTCTTGGTCGTGGGCTTGGCGAAGCGCTTGAGCATCCCGAGCTGGATGAGCAGTTATTCCTGATCTTGCGTGGCGGGACTCTGGAGCACGCCCCGGAAGACCTGAACATCGAAATCGACGGCGAGTCCCGATTGCTGACCTACAGCCTGACCCCCGTCAGTCATACCAAAGGCCACATTCTCGGTGCAGTGATGGTGCTGCGCGATGTGACCGAGCAACGGGCTTTCGAGCGCGTGCGCAGCGAGTTCGTCCTGCGTGCTTCTCATGAGCTGCGCACGCCGGTGACCGGCATTCATATGGCGTTCGGGCTTTTGCAGGAGCGTCTGCATTTTGCGGCAGAGTCCCGCGAAGCGGACCTGCTCAATACCATCACCGAAGAAATGCAGCGCCTGATGCAACTGATCAACGACCTGCTGAATTTCTCGCGTTATCAGAACGGTCTGCAAAAACTCAAGCTTGCCCCCTGCCCTATCAAGCACTTGCTTGAAGAAGCCAGAGGCCGTTTCGAGGAGCAAGCCCGGGAACACAACATCACCTTGATGCTGGACATTCAGGAACCAGTCCCACATCTGCATGCCGATCAGACGCAACTGGAACGGGTGCTCGACAACCTGCTGGACAACGCATTGCGCCATACCCCTGAAAACGGCCTGATCCGCTTACAGGCCCGCCGTCATGGCGAGCGTGCAATCATCAGCATCGAAGACAATGGCGAAGGCATTCCTTACGGACAACAAGGCCGAATCTTCGAGCCCTTCGTACAGGTTGGCCGCAAGAAAGGTGGCGCCGGTCTTGGGTTGGCACTGTGCAAGGAAATCGTGCAACTGCACGGTGGGCGCATGGGCGTCTATTCACGGCCAGGACAGGGGACGCAGTTTTATATGGCGTTGCCGCTCTAGAGGGTTGTGGAGGGGCATTCAACCAATCGTTGAATGGAGAGCAACTGTTTGCTAAGCTTTTGATCGTCAGCACAGACCGGAACCTTCTTCGGAAGGGGTGTTGATTTCGGGGTGAAAACCCTCCTAGCCAGTGAGCGGGATAGGCGAAAGCCGAAAGAACAGGCCGATATAGAGATTCACAAAAAGCCCTGATACGAAAGTATTGGGGCTTTTTGCTTTACACAGATTCCCCTTTATTCCTTTTCTCCAGAATGAAGCGCACGTTGAATGGTTTGCCTCTGGGCAGAGAGTGTCGGCCCCATTGGTCGACCTCGTATGCAGAGATCACATGCAGCTTCAATCGGTTGACTGAGCCCTGTGGCTTTGTGATTGAAAAGAATATTGCGTAGTCATGCAGATCAAGGCAGAAGTAGCGCTGTCCACTTTTCTTGCTGTTATGCGGCACAGCAAGCCCCTCAAAAAAACGGCGATCAATGTAGTCACGCAATTGGCTGCTGTAGTGATAGCGCGCAAGGCAAAAATAGCGATGCTCACGCTTGTAATAAAGCTGCTTGCCGTTGCCCTTGTCATCTGTGAAGCAATGAAATCCAAATTCAAAATGAATGGTGACCTGCTCTCCAGCAATGTCATATACCCGCTCGAATGGCTGCAAATGCGCCAGACTGTAAGTTGTTCCATTGATTATCAGATCATTCCATTGCATTGCGAGAGAGCCAGACACCTCAAAGATCGAGATTGTACCAGTCAGCCCACTTACAAGATTCTGCTGGCAATTTGATTAAGAACTGTAAGCACAGCAGCGTAGCGTGTCGTTGAAATGGTCGCTGTCTTCACGCCACATCATCCTTGCGTCGCCCAGTCCCTCTTCGACCACCCGTGACCAGTTCGCAGAACTTGGTGGGAGTCAAAGGGCGGGCGAAGAGCCAGCCCTGGCCGTAGACCACGCCTTCGCTCTTGAGCAGATGGGCCTGGGACTCGAACTCGATCCCTTCAGCAATTACGCGCAATTGCAGGGCGTGAGCCATGCGGATGATATGGGGGGCGACGCCGCTGCTGGCGGCGTCGTGCCCTAATGCATCGATGAAGGCCTTGTCGATTTTCAGGCAGTCCACCGGCAAGGTCTGCAGGTAGGCCAGGCTGCAATAGCCGGTGCCGAAGTCATCGATCAGGATCTGGTGGCCACGGTCGCGCAGCAGTTGCAGGTGGTTGCGCGCCACGACCACGTCGATCAGGCCGCGCTCGGTCACTTCAAACGCGATCTGGCGGGCAGCAACCTTGTGCAGGGCCAGCAATCTGGCGGCTACGCGGCCAATGCGCGGGGCGATGACATCGCAGGCGGCCAGGTTTATCGAGACGTACAGATGCGGGTTGGCGCGCAATAGCGGCCCGAGTTTTTCCAGTGACTGCTGCAAGACAAAATCGGTGATCTGCCGAATCTGCCCGGTATTTTCAGCTAACGGGATGAACAGGTCCGGGCTGGTCAGCGTGCCGTCCGGCCTGCGCCAGCGCACCAAGGCTTCGGCGCCGACGCACAAGCGGGTTTCGAGGTTGAAAATGGGCTGGTAGAGGACTTTCAATTCCCCGCGCCGCAACGCCCCCGAGAGTTCGGCCCCCAGGGATTTGCGCTGTTGCATCAATTGCAGGACCAGCGCTGCGATGCACAAGGACATCAACAGGCTGGCCGGTACCAGTAACCACCAGGCTCCCGTGATTTTTTCCTGCAAGTCGATACGCGGTGTTATCAGCACCAACTGGTATTCCGGGCTTTGGGTGGGCATGCGGTAAATCAGTTGGGTCTGTGCCGTAATGAGCGTTGTATCGCTGTTCGGCAACCAGTCCGGCACGGGAGGCCAGGCTTGTGCAGGCCCCAGCACCGGTATCGCTCGGGTGCCGTTATCGAGCACCACCAGCAGGCTGCCTCCAGCCGGAAGATCGACCACATCCGTCAAATGGCCGCGTGAAGTCGAAACCCGAAAATCCCCACGCCCAAGCACCAGTGCGGCCAGGTTGTCGTCCGGCTGGGCCGAGGTATTGAGCCAATAATCGTAGGTCGGGCCACGAATGTCAGGTGGCCGAGGTTCGTCGAGCACCTTGGGACGTGGCCAGCTGGAGCAACTGCGCGCGCCCCCGACATAAGCGGCTTCATAAATGAAGCGGTTGCTGGAAATGACCTCACGCAAGCGCCCGACCATTTCCGGGCTGCAACGCCTTAGTGGCTGGTGTTCCAGCTGATCCAGCCCTGCACGCAACTGACCGAAAAGCTGCTCCAGTCGAATCAGGAAGCGCTCGCCCTGAGCGTTCATTTGCAGGCTTTCGTTCTGCCGTGCCTGATGCATCGCCAGCCCGAAGCTGCCGAACAAAAATACAGCCGCGCTTAGCAAGGCTGCCAGCAACGCCAGCAACCAAGGGTGGGAAAGGTGAATGCGAAAGCGCGTTTGCGCGATGAGCATCAGTGGATATCCGAGTGGAATATCCCTCAGGTATAGCAACAAGCGCGCAAATAGCTTGGTAAAGAACGCAGCCCTGAAGGCTGATCTAGTCGGCCCGGTTGAGCACCTGCAAGATGGCCGCGCTCTGAATGTCCGGTTGGCCGTCGAAGCGCTCTGGACGGTAATGCATCTGGAAGGCAGCGAGAACGTGGCGTGTAGCGGTGTCCAGCTCACCGGTCTGAGGAGTCGTGTAACCCAGGCGTGCCAATTGTTGCTGGAACCAGGTGATGCTTGGCAGGTTATTCATCATCTGCGCCTGACGCTGGGCGACCAGCCGTTCGTCCGGCCAGATGCCTATGCCTTCATGTGCCAGTCGTTTCCAGGGAAACAGCGGGCCTGGGTCCAGTTTACGCATCGGTGCGATATCGCTGTGCCCAATGATGTGCCTGGGGTCGATATTGTTGCGTTTGATGATGTCCTTGAGCAGTACGGTGATCGCCTGAATCTGGCTTTCGGTGTACGGGTACCAGAGGCGTCCCGTGGGTGTATCCGTGTAGCCGGGATTGACGATTTCAATGCCGATGGAGCTTGAGTTGAGCCAGGTACGGCCTTCCCATTCACTTTCTCCGGCATGCCAGGCGCGTGCGCTTTCATCGACCAGTTTGTAGATCGTTGCCGGATTGTCGTCGCCGATCAGGTAGTGGCTGCTGACCTCGCCATGGGTCAGCAACTCCAGCGAGCGCTCAAGCGAGGCGGAGGTGTAATGCATGATGACGTACTGGACCCGGCCGTCATGGTTGACCGAGGGATGGCTGGTGTCGAGCTTTGGCCCGCTGGAGCAGGCAGTCAGGACCAGAAGGAGAAATGCAGTGAAAATCAGCTTCATGGAAATCGGATTACGTCGGCAGCAAATGCAACATCATAACAAAGCGCGGCAAAATTGCTTCATCCGTGAAGCGCCGATGGATTCCAGATGTTTCATTCATCCCTGCTCGACACGATTTCTGCCATTTTCCTTGGCGCGATACAACGCCTGATCGGCCCGTTTGAGGGCGACATCGCTGCGCTCGCCGGTCCGAAAGGCGGTCACGCCCATGGATACTGTGATCGTCACCCTCTCACCCTTGAAGTGAAAAGGACAAAGCTCGACGGCAGCCCGCAGTTCATCAAGCAGTGTCAAAGCCGTCGTGACATGGGTGGCCGGCATGAGCATGACGAACTCTTCGCCACCGAAGCGCGCCAGGAAGTCTGTGGGGCGCATGCGTTTTCTCAGCACACTGGCAACGATCTTCAGCACCTTGTCACCGGCCAGGTGACCATAGCCATCGTTGATTCGCTTGAAGTGATCCAGATCCAGTATGCAGACCAGCAGGCTGGTCTTGTCCTGTTGCCACTGCGCCATTTCCCGTTCAAGCCGTTCTCCCCAGGCCGCACGGTTGGGCAGGGTTGTAAGCGGGTCGATCAGCGCTTTTTGCCGCTGCTCTTCCAGGTGCGTCCTGAAGCCCAGAGCTTCCTGTTCCATGCTGGCGACACGGGCGGCCAGGCCTTGCAGTCGCGAGGCGACTTCCTGTTCGCGATCATCCCGTTTGCGCTGGTAGTGATCCATTGTGCTGAGCAGGCCTTCCAGCCGGTTGTCGAGCACTTGCTTGAGGCTGGTCAGGTCGGAGGCGTCCTGGACACTGCTCTGCAAGCCGCCGACCTGCTCACGCAATTGCTCGTTCAGGTCACGTGCGGTGGACTGGTTCTCGGCATGGTCTTCACTGGCAGCCTGCAAATGGCTCTGAAACGACTCCAGTCGTTCGTTGAGCTGCTTGAGATAGGTCCCGAATTCCTGTTGGCCACCGTTATTGATCGCCAGCATCAGAATGGCAAGATCGTCGAGGATCGGCAGCAGTTCGTACCAGTTAAGCCCGTGTTTGAGGCGTGACTGCATGTCTTCGACTTGCGGGCGATGATGCTCGGACAAGGTCAGGTCCTTGAGCAACCCCAGCAAGGTCTCTTCGATATGAGCGGCCACCGAACTGTAGCTCGGCTCCGGAGAGTAAGGCAGAGAATAGTTCGGGTCCCCTTCACCGGCCTCTTGCTCATCGGTCGGTTCATCATCCGGTGATTCGTCAGCTTCTGCGCTGTCGCTCTCGGCGAGTGCCTGCACAACCGGCACATGCTCGTAGGGAACAGAGGGCGTAGGCGTAAGCAGCTCTTGCGGGGGAACCGGAACCGGTGCGGGTGCCGCTTTCTCGGCGGGCGCGGGCGGTACGGTTGCCACTTCAACGGGTTGCGGCGTTTCAACTACTGGCTCAACCACAGGAGTGGGAGCGGGAGTCTCTACGTGCTGTTGCTCGACTTTGGGAGCTTCAGCCTCAACCTTTGGTGCTGGTGCTGGTGCTGGTGCTGGTGCTGGTGCTGGTGCTGGCTGCGCAGGTTGGGCCGGTGTCGGTACGGTCGCTGCGTTTGGCTCGTTAACGCTTTCAGGCTCAGGCTCAGGTTCGGCAGCGGCAGGTGTAGCCGCATTGGCTGGCTGAGCGTTTTCCGGGCCATGAGCCGCATCGCTCGATTCTTCACGGGTGCCGAACAGACGTTGCAGGATTCCGGGACGAGGTCCCTCTTCGTGTTTTTCAAGCAGGGTCAGCGCCTTGCCCTGCAAGCCGCTTAGCTCACTCAGCAGCAAGGGTAATTCCCGGGCCTGGGAGGCGCGGTCTTCGAGGTCCTTGGCAAACCGTTTGAGCGGCTTGCGCACTTCCCGAGGCAGCGGCAAGGCTTGCAGTTGGGTCACCAGCGCACCCAGAGCGCTGCTGATCTGCCCTACCCTGACTTCACGACGCTGCTCGGAATCCAGCACGGCTTTTTCAAGGCGCGGTATCAGTGCTGCCAGACCCGCATCCATGTCGTCCTTGCGCACGATTTCGCGCATTTCCTTCATGCATTCGTCGACAGAGCGGTCCGTACCTTCCGCCGCGAGACTACTGCGTACAAGGCCTCGGCGCAGCAAGTCGAGCCTGGCGTTCCAGCGCTCTGCGAGCCTGTCCTGCTGCTCGATACCCTTGAGATACTTCTCTTTCCAGCGCTCGGCTTCTTCGCTCATTCAAGGGGTCTACCAGAGAGCACGGGTAGCGAATCACCACACAGCGAAGCCGGCAGGCGAATCTCTACAGCAACGGGCAGGTGATCGGAAATGGGTTGCGCCAGTACCTGAACACGTTCAAGCGTCAGTGTCGGGCTGAGTAAAATATGATCAAGGCAGCGTTGCGGCCGCCAACTGGGAAAGGTTGCCTCGACCTGCGGTGCCAGAAGGCCGAGATCGCGCAGTGGCGAATGCTCCAGCAAGTCGTTGGCATGGGTATTCATGTCGCCCATCAGTACCTGATGGCGATAACCGCCAATCAGTTCACGGATATAGGCCAGTTGCCGTGTTCGAGTACGCGGACCCAAGGCCAGATGCATCATGACCACCACGAGCGCGTCCTCGCCTTCCCCGAAACGGACAAGAATAGCACCGCGTCCGGCAGGCCCAGGCAACGGATGGTCTTCGATCTTGCCGGGACGCAGACGGCTGAGAACGCCGTTGCTGTGTTGTCCCAGACGCCCCAGGTTGCGATTGAGCTGTTGATACCAGTAGGGGAAGGAACCGAGATGAGCCAGATGTTCGACCTGGTTGATGAAACCTGAGCGCAGGCTTCCGCCATCGGCTTCCTGCAATGCCACCAGATCGAAATCGTTGAGCAGGTCGCCAATCTTTTGCAGATTGCCTGCCCGTCCGCCGTGTGGCAGCAGATGCTGCCAGCCGCGCGTCAGGTAATGCCGGTAACGCTCTGTGCTGATACCGACCTGAATATTGAAGCTGAGCAACCGAAGCCTGCCATCGGCTGGCAATCCGCTTTGCAGCAGATGATGTTCGTTGACCTGCGGATCATGCAGGCCAACGACTCGCTCCGTGCCCTTGCCCCAGCGGCGCATGGCGGGCTGCTCTTACTTGCTTGCCTTGCCGGCCGCTCGCTCCTGGGCGATCAGCTGGTCAGCAACCTGCAAGGTCGCTTCCGGGCCACCGGAGCTGCCCAGGTCGAAACGGTATTTACCGTTAACGATCATGGTCGGTACGCCGGTCACTTCGTACTTCTTGGCCAGTTCCTTGTACTGGGCGATCTTGCCCTTCACCGCGAAGGAGTTGAAGGTTTCGAGGAACTTGGCTTTGTCGATGCCCTGGGTGGCAACGAAATCAGCCATTTCTTCGGGTTTGAGCAGAGGCTTGCGGTCTTTCTGGATGGCGTTGAATACAGCCGCGTGAACCTTGTGCTCTACGCCCATGGTGTCCAGGGTGATGAAGAGTTGGCCGTGGGCATCCCAGGCACCGCCGAACATGGCAGGGATACGGACGAAATTGACGTCTTCAGGCAGTTTTTCAGCCCATGGGTTGATGGTCGGCTCGAATGCATAGCAATGCGGGCAGCCATACCAGAACAGTTCAACCACTTCGATCTTGCCTGGCTCGGAAACAGGCACAGCACTGGCCAATACAACATATTGCTTACCAGCTTCGATCGGGGTGGCAGCCTGGGCGGACATACCGAACAGGCTGGCAGCAACCAGAGCGGCGCTGATGATCAGATTACGCATGCTTTACTCCTGGGCAGATTGAGTCGCCTTCAAACGACGGGTTTTTCGACCGGTCACCAAGGCTTGAGTTCTTAGTGTAACGCTGACGATCAAAAAAAAGGGCAGCGCGGGCCACCCTTTTTACATGTGCCATGAAGCACGTCACGCGAGCGCCCCGGATTGCCTGCCCGAATGCTAGCGCATCGATCAGTGCAGGCCCTGGATATATTGCGCCAGAGCCTCGATATCCTTGTTGCTCAGCTTGGCAGCGATGGAGCGCATGACCATGGTGTCGCCATCATTGACCCGATCGCCTTCGCGGAATGCGGTCAATTGTTTCTTGATGTAATCGGCATGCTGGCCACCCAGGTGCGGGAAGCCGGCCGAGACGTTGCCTGTACCGTCAGGAGAGTGGCAACCGGTGCAGGCAGGCATGCCCTGATCCAGCTTGCCGCCACGGAACAAGGCTTCGCCGCGGGCGACCAGGTTGGGATCAGCCGCGCCGATGCTGCCTTTCTGGCTGGCGTAATAGGCGGAGATATCTGCAAGATCCTGATCGTTGAGCGGTGTCAGCAGCCCGGTCATTTCAAGAACCGTGCGCTTGCCATCCTTGATTTCGTGCAATTGCTTGAGCAGGTAACGCTCGCCCTGGCCTGCCAGTTTCGGGAAGTTGGGAGCCAGGCTGTTGCCATCCGGTCCATGGCAGGCGCCACATACGGCCGTCTTTGCCTGACCGGCGGCCGCATCACCGGTGACGTCGGCGGCCTGGGTTGTTCCACAGATGCCAAGCGTCAACAGCAGACTCACGAATAATTTGTTCATCAGGTAATCCAGATCGGCTAATGGTGAAAAGTTAGGTAGCAGGTGATTTGCTCATCTCCAGGATGACGGTTCGCAAATGCTGACTACTGCGGTCCTTGCACATTTCACGCGCGGCATTGTCACGATTCTGGCAAAAGGGGCCCCAAAGCCCTCTTGCGCAGTAAAAACCTTTCAGGTTGAAAGCGGACTGCGTTCTAATGCGCATATTAGTTCTCGCTTCAGTGTTCTTCCCTTGTTGCACCCGGGAATTCACACACAAAATTTGCGGCATTATATACTCGCGCTACCCAAACGGAAACGACACCTCTTGCCGCACCCCTTGCAGGCAAGGCCTTCACCGGAAATCACATGCAACTCAAGAACCCCATCCTCGGCCTGTGCCAACAGTCCACGTTCATGCTCAGTGCCGCCAAGGTCGATCAGTGCCCTGATGACGAAGGCTATGAAGTCGCGTTTGCCGGGCGTTCCAACGCGGGCAAGTCGAGCGCACTCAATACGCTGACCCACGCCAGCCTGGCACGCACCTCCAAAACGCCGGGGCGCACGCAACTGCTGAACTTCTTCAAACTGGATGAAGACCGTCGTCTGGTGGACCTGCCCGGTTACGGCTACGCAAAAGTGCCGATCCCGCTCAAGCAGCACTGGCAGCGCCACCTGGAAGCCTATCTGGGCAGCCGCGAAAGCCTGAAAGGCCTGATCCTGATGATGGACATCCGTCATCCAATGACCGACTTCGACATCCTGATGCTGGATTGGGCAATCGCCAGCCAGATGCCGATGCATGTCCTGCTGACCAAGGCCGACAAGCTGACCTACGGCGCAGCAAAGAACACGCTGCTCAAGGTTCAGTCACAGATCCGCAAGGGCTGGGGCGAAGCTGTCACGATCCAGTTGTTCTCGGCCCCAAAGCGTATGGGCCTGGAAGAAGCCTATACCGTTCTGGCCGACTGGATGGAACTGGAAGACAAAGCGCCTGCCGAGGGGTAAATCGCAGGCAAAAAAAACCCCGGACTTCATATGGGGAGGGGGGAAGTTCGGGGTTCAAGGTCCAGACCCTTAGGGCGGGATCCGGATATCTGCCAACACTTAACACAACTAGGAGCATGACGGGTTTTTCAACCAATCGAGTTCTCTGACTGATGGTTGGCCGGTTAAGTTCCCGGCCAGCCGAAAAGTTCATGTTGGCGCGACGATCAGTGCGCCTCGTCCCAGTTGTTGCCCACGCCCACTTCAACCAGCAATGGCACGGCCAGTTGTGCCGCGCCGCTCATGTGCGGACGAATCTGCTCGCTGATCTGCTCGACCAGATCCTCGCGCACTTCCAGTACCAGTTCGTCGTGAACCTGCAGGATGACCCGGGCATCAAGGCCCGACTCTTCCAGCCAGCTGTTCACTGCAACCATGGCTTTCTTGATGATATCGGCGGCTGTACCTTGCATCGGTGCGTTGATCGCTGTGCGTTCGGCTCCGGCGCGTTTCATGCCGTTGTCGGAGTTGATGTCCGGCAGGTAGAGCCGACGTCCGAAGAATGTTTCGACGTAGCCCTGCTCCTTGGCTTTCTCCCGAGTGCGTTCCATGTATTCCCGCACGCCTGGGTAGCGAGCGAAGTAACGCTCGATATACGCCTTGGCCTGCTTGCCATCTACGCCGATCTGCCGGGCCAGGCCCGATGCGCCCATACCGTAGATCAGCCCGAAATTGATCGCCTTGGCGCTGCGGCGCTGATCGTTGGTGACCTGATCCAGTTCGACCCCGAAAACCTCGGCCGCTGTCGCACGGTGTACGTCCAGACCATTGCGGAAGGCATCCAGCAGCCCTTCGTCGCTGGCCAGATGCGCCATGATCCGCAATTCGATCTGCGAGTAGTCCGCTGCCAGCAGTTTGTAGCCCGGCTGGGCAATGAACGCCTGACGAATCCGGCGCCCTTCTGCGGTACGCACCGGGATGTTCTGCAGGTTGGGCTCGCTGGATGAGAATCGTCCCGTTGCAGCGCCCGCCTGGTTATAGGACGTGTGAACGCGCCCGGTTCTTGGGTTGATCTGCCCTGGCAAGCTGTCGGTGTAGGTGCTTTTCAGCTTGCTGATCGAGCGGTACTGCAAGAGCACGGTAGGTAGTTCGTGGCCTTGCTCGGACAGTTTGACCAGCACATCTTCGGAGGTTGAAGGCTTGCCCGTGGGCGTTTTTCCCAGAATCGGCAGGTTCAGTTTTTCATAGAGGATTTTCCCGAGTTGAGTCGGTGAACCCAGGTTGAACTCCTCACCCGCAACTGCGAAAGCCTGACGCTCCAGGTCGACCATGGTGTTGCCCAGCTCGACGCTTTGAATGCCGAGCAGGTTGGCATCCACTTTTGCACCTTCGCGTTCGATCTTCGCCAGTACCGGCACCAGTGGCATTTCGATTTCGCTCAGGACACGGCGCAGCTCCGGCGCAGCGTCCAGCTTTTCAATCAGGGTCTGATGCAGGCGCAGGGTCACGTCAGCATCTTCAGCGGCATACGGGCCGGCCTGCTCCAGAGCTATCTGGTCGAACGTCAGCTGCTTTTTGCCCTTGCCGGCAATGTCTTCAAAGCTGGTGGTCTGGTGGCCGAGATATTTCTTGGCCAGGCTGTCCATGTCATGGGCGGTCGCTACGGAATTCAGCACATAGGACTCAAGCATGGTGTCGAAGGCAACGCCCTGGACGGTAATGCCATTTTCCTGATCACCACCAATGGCACAGTTGGCCAGAATGTTCATGTCGAACTTGGCGTTTTGCCCGACCTTCAGGATGGCCGGGTCTTCCAGCAGCGGCTTGAGCGCCAGCAGCACGGTGTCGCGGTCCAGTTGGTCCGGCACGCCCATGTAGGAATGGGTCAGCGGAATGTAGGCGGCTTCACCGGCCTTGACCGCAAAGGAAAGGCCCACCAGTTGCGCCTTCTGCGCATCCAGCCCGGTGGTTTCGGTATCGAAGGCGATCAGTTTGGCGGTGCGCAGTTTTTCCAGCCAGACGTCGAAGAGTTCCTGAGTGAGGACCGTGACATAGTCCAGCTTGATCTCGGAAACCACTTCTTCCTTGACGATTTCCACGCCTGCGCGCTTGGCTTGCCGTTGCAGATCCTCAAGCCAGCTCTTGAATTCCAGCTCGGTGTAAAGCTCCGTGAGCTTTTCCAGATCTGGCTCACCCACCTGCAAGTCGTCGAGAGTGATGTCCAGTGGCACATCGACCTTGATGGTCGCCAGTTCATAGGACAGAAACGCCATGGCACGGTGCTCTTCAAGCTTGGGTGCCAGGGTCTTGGCCCCCCGGAACGCCATGCCCGCCACCGAGTCGAGATTTTCATACAGCTCTTTCAAGCCACCGCCCACACCGACCAGCAGACCTACGGCTGTCTTTTCACCAACGCCGGGAACACCGGGGATATTGTCGACTTTATCGCCCATCAACGCCAGATAATCGATGATGTGCTCAGGGCCGACACCGAACTTCTCTTTAACGCCAGGGACATCCAGCACGCTACCGGTCATCGTATTGACCAGCGTAATGTGCCCATCGACCAGTTGCGCCATGTCCTTGTCGCCGGTGGAGATGATGACCGGTCGATCCGCCGCCGCGCTGCTGCGCGCCAGGGTGCCGATCACGTCGTCGGCTTCGACACCTTCCACGCACAGCAGCGGGTAACCCATGCCTTTGACACAGGCATGCAGCAGATCGACCTGTACGCGCAGATCATCCGGCATGCTCGGACGGTTGGCTTTGTACTCGGCGAACAGTTCGTCCCGGAAAGTCCCGCCTTTGGCATCGAAAACCACCGCGAACGGGCTTTTCGGGTATTGCCGGCGCAGGCTCTTGAGCATGTTCAGCACGCCCTTGACCGCACCCGTCGGCAAACCTTTGGACGTGGTGAGAGGTGGCAGCGCATGAAAGGCGCGGTACAGGTAAGAAGAACCGTCCACCAGGACGAGGGGCGCTTGGCTCATGAGCAGAATCAACCTTTTCGGCGGGGTCGGCGCTAGAATGCGAGGACCATTGACGACAAAGGGACAAGGTTATCATGCGCACGGCAAATCGACTGTTGTTGGCTGGGCTGTTGGTGTTTTGTCCCCTGGTGGTTGCAGCTGAGGATTCTCCTGCGGACGCTCCAGACGTTACCATTCGCACCGACGGCGACAAGACCATTCAGGAGTACCGCCAGAACGGCTTTCTTTATGCGGTGAAAATCACGCCCAAGAACGGGAAACCTTATTTTCTGGTGCGCGCCGATGGTACGAGTCCCAATTTCATCCGTTCGGACCAACCGGACATGCTGATCCCTCAATGGGAAATATTCAGCTGGTAACACCCTAAATTCACTTAATTTTGCTGGCAGTCCTGATATGTCCGTTTTTACCCCACTGGCTCGGCCCGAGCTGGAAACATTTCTTGCCCCGTACGGGCTCGGCCGTTTGCTCGACTTTCAAGGCATTGCCGCAGGTAGTGAAAACACCAATTACTTCATCAGCCTGGAACAGGGCGAATTCGTCCTGACCCTCGTTGAGCGTGGCCCGATTCAGGATTTGCCGTTCTTCATCGAACTGCTGGACGTACTGCACGACGCCGACTTGCCGGTGCCTTACGCCCTGCGCACTACTGACGGCCAGGCGCTGCGTGAGCTGGCGGAAAAGCCGGCGCTGCTGCAACCGCGTTTACCGGGCAAGCACATCAGCGAGCCCAACACTCAGCATTGCGTGCAGATCGGCGAGCTGCTGGGCAACCTGCATCTGGCGACACGTGCCAATGTTCTGGAGCGCAAGACCGATCGTGGCCTGGACTGGATGCTCAGCGAGGGCAGGAATTTCCTTTCGCACCTGGACGAGCCGCAAAGAACACTGCTGGAAAACGTCTTGCAGGAAATCGAAGAGCTCAAGCCGCAGATCATGGCGCTGCCTCGCGCCAACCTGCACGCTGACCTGTTCCGTGACAATGCCCTGTTTGAAGGTACGCACCTGACCGGGCTGATCGACTTCTACAACGCCTGCTCCGGCCCGATGCTGTATGACCTGGCCATTGCGTTGAACGACTGGTGCTCGCTGGAAGGCGGTCAGATCGACCCGGTACGCGCCAGAGCTTTGCTGGGCGCTTACGCCGCCTTGCGGCCGTTTACGGCGGCTGAAACGAAACTCTGGGCAACCATGCTGCGCGTGGGATGCGTACGTTTCTGGCTGTCACGCCTGATTGCGGCTGAGTCCTTTGCCGGACAGGACGTGCTGATCCATGACCCGGCAGAGTTCGAGAAGCGTCTGGCACAGCGACAGGATGTTCATCTGCCGTTGCCGTTTGCCTTGTAAACGGGCTTTTCTCGAATGAAGTCGCTATCACCACAAAACACAACATCATGAATTAAATGAAATTTCCGTAGGAGCGAATTTATTCGCGAGAGGCCGGTACATCCCCAGCAAATGCATCGTCTGGAATGACGTCTCGCGAATGAATTCGCTCCTACCGGCGTAGGAGCGAATTCATTCGCGAAGCAAGCTACAAACCTTCCAGGCACCCCGCCAGATCATCACCCAGCTTCTGCAATACCTGCTCGTATCCCTGAGCAGTGGCTGGCGTGTAGCCGCCCAGCGCATCCAGTTCAGCCAGTTTCACCGGCAAGCCCGCTGTCAGGGTTTCGGCCAGGCGCGGACGCAATGGCGGCTCGCTGAACACACAGGTCTTGCCCACTTCCTTCAAACGCTCGCGCATGGCTGCGACATGCTGGGCACCCGGCTGGATCTCTGCTGCGACGCTGAACACGCCGGTGTGCTTGAGCCCATAAGCCTCTTCAAAGTAATCAAAGGCTTCATGGAAGACGAAATACGGCTTGCCTGCCACAGCGCTGACGCGGCTTTTGATCCGGGTATCCAGCGCATCGAGACGCTTGGCGAAGGCTTCGGCATTGCTCTTGTAGCGAGCAGCGTTGTCCGGATCGGCGGTACCGAGGTCGGTGGCCATCTTCGCGGCAATCACCCTGGCGTTGAACGAGGACAGCCACAAATGCGAGTCCAGGCTGCCCGGTCGGTGATCGTGGTCGTGCTCGTCTGCACCATGACTATGGTCATGATCGTGATCGTCATGTGACGCATTGTCTGCCTCGAAATGACGCAAATGCATGCCGGGCAAGGACTGCACGGCAACGGCAGGCAGTTTGCGACCCTGAATGACACGCGGCAGGAAACTCTCCATGTCCGGGCCGATCCAGTAGAACAGTTCGACCTCGTTCAGACGCCGTACGTCGGATGGACGCAAGGCATAGTGATGCGGTGATGCTCCGGGCGGCAACAGCACCTCTGGTGTACCCACGCCATCCTGTACAGCCGCTGCAATCAACTGCAGGGGCTTGATGCTGGTCAGGACCCGAACCTCTGCCTGGACGGGGGCAACAGCCAGCCAACTGGCCGACAAAACGACAAAAAGGTTAAAAAGACGGCGCACTTGGACCACTCATATAAGACAGGAACGGGTAACATAATAACGTCTCTAGCAAATATCGTCGCCGCTCATGCCTATTACACCGCTGGCCAGCCGTCCTCATGATCACTCTCATTGCGTGCATTCTGCGCTCACAGAAGCCGATGCGCTGTGCGCCAGCAAAGGTCTGCGCCTGACGACTTTGCGTCGTCGCGTGTTGGAACTGGTCTGGCAAAGCCACAAGCCGCTGGGTGCCTACGACATTCTTGCCGTGTTGAGCGACGAAGACGGCCGTCGCGCCGCGCCGCCAACCGTCTACCGGGCGCTGGATTTCCTGCTGGAAAACGGCCTGGTCCACCGGATCGCATCCCTCAACGCCTTTACCGGCTGCAATCACCCGACTCACGCGCATCAGGGCCAGTTCCTGATCTGCCGCGAGTGCCACGCCGCCATTGAACTGCAGCATGCTTCCATCAGCGATGCCGTGATCAATGCTGCCAAAGAAGTCGGTTTTCAGGTTGAAGGCCAGACCGTCGAAATCGTCGGCATCTGTTCCGGCTGCAAGGCCGCCTGATGAGTAATGCGTTGATTCGCCTGGAGCAGGTTGGCGTCACGCTTGCCGGGCAAAACGTTCTGCACAACATTCAGTTGAATGTTCGCCCCGGCGAAATCGTCACCCTGATCGGCCCCAACGGCGCAGGCAAGACGACGCTGGTGCGTGCCGTGCTGGGGCTGCTCAAGCCCGATGCCGGGACGGTCTGGCGCAAGCCCGGCTTGCGAGTGGGCTACATGCCGCAAAAGCTGCATGTGGACCAGACTCTGCCGCTCTCGGTGCTGCGCTTTCTGCGTCTGGTGCCGGGTGTGGATCGGGCGGCCGCGCTGGCAGCACTACAGGAAGTCGGTGCCGAAAAAGTCATCGACAGCCCGCTTCAGGGTATTTCCGGCGGTGAGATGCAGCGCGTCCTGCTGGCCCGTGCCTTGTTGCGCGAGCCTGAGCTACTGGTTCTCGATGAACCGGTGCAGGGCGTCGATGTGGCAGGTCAGGCCGAGCTGTACAGCCTGATAACCCGTTTGCGTGATCGTCACGGTTGCGGCGTGCTGATGGTTTCCCATGACCTGCATCTGGTGATGAGCACCACCGATCAGGTGGTGTGCCTGAATCGCCACGTCTGTTGCTCCGGCCATCCTGAACAGGTCAGCAACGATCCGGCGTTCGTCGAACTGTTCGGCAAGAACGCACAAAGCCTGGCGATCTATCACCACCATCACGACCACGCCCATGACCTGCATGGCGAAGTCGTGAGTGGCGATGCAGCGCCTGCATCCCCTATTCACACCCATGTCCACGGAGACAACTGCAAGCATGGCTGATTTTCTTCTCTACGCCTTGCTCGCAGGTCTGGCCCTGGCAGTGGTCGCGGGGCCTCTCGGGTCGTTCGTGGTCTGGCGGCGCATGGCGTATTTTGGCGACACCCTTTCCCATGCCGCCCTGCTTGGCGTGGCGCTGGGTTTTCTGCTGGACGTCAGCCCGACGATTGCCGTGACCGTCGGTTGCCTGCTGCTGGCGATTCTGCTGGTCACCCTGCAACAGCGCCAGCCGCTGGCCTCGGACACGCTGCTGGGGATTCTTGCTCCGAGCACCTTGTCACTCGGGCTGGTGGTCCTGAGCTTCATGCATGAAGTGCGTATCGACCTGATGGCTTACCTGTTCGGTGACCTGTTGGCGATCAGCCCGACGGATCTGGCCTGGATTCTGGGTGGTAGCGCACTGGTTCTGGTGCTGATCGTCTGCCTGTGGCGACCGCTGCTGGCGGTAACCGTGCATGAGGAACTGGCCAGGGTCGAAGGCCTGCCGGTGGCCTCGTTGCGCATGACGCTGATGCTGCTGATTGCCGTGGTGATTGCCGTCGCAATGAAAATCGTCGGGGTTCTGCTGATCACTTCGTTGTTGATCATTCCCGCCGCTGCGGCACAGCGTCACGCCCGTTCGCCTGAACAAATGGCACTGGGTGCAAGCGTGCTGGGCGTGACGGCTGTGTGTATTGGGCTATCGTTGTCATGGTTCAAGGACACCCCGGCAGGACCGTCTATTGTGGTATCCGCTGCGGCACTGTTCTTGCTCAGCTTTGTTCTCCCCAAGCGAGCGGTGTAGACTTGCTCGTTTTTTGCGCAACTTAGAGAATCGCAGGAATGAAGCCGCTCGCCTCCCGTTATCTGCTGCTTGTCGCATTTTCCATCCTGTTGGGTGCCTGCCAGAGTGCCCCAACCGTTGAAACACCTGTGGCCGAAGCAAAGCCAGACGGGTTTGCACAGCTTGAGCAAAGCATTACCAGCAATGAATTGGCGACTGCTGAAGACCAGTTGACGGCTCTGCAAGCTGCGGCGCCTACCGATATCCGGCTGGAGCCCTTTCAGCGTCGGCTGGCGGAAGCCTATTTGAGTCGTAGCCAGATCGGTTTGCAGAAGGGCGACATGAATGCTGCCGCCGCTGCATTGAGTCGTGCCCGTGCGCTGATGCCCAAGGCTCCGGCGCTCACCAGCGGCGTCAATGGCGCCATCGCTCATGCCCGCAAGGCCGAGCTGGACAAGGCCGAAGCCGAACTGCGCGCTGCCGAAGCCAGACGCATTGCGAAACTGATCGACCCGGCAGCCGACAGCACCACCATCGATCTCAAGATCGGCGATATGCCGCAATTGCGTCGCCAACTGGATGCGATTGCCTCGGATACCGTGGCATTCAATTGCGAAGTGCTGTTGCAGGTTCCTCGCACCGATGACTACCCATGGCTGGCAACATTGCTGACCAAGCGCGTGGTCAAGATCAATCCTGATTTCGAGCTGGAACTGCGCCGTCAGATCGAGCGTAATGAGTCAGCGCAGATTGTCTTGACGCCGGCCAGGCCTATTCGCGAATGAATTGGCCCCTACAGATGTAGGAGCCAATTCATTTGCGAAAAAAACCTGCGCAATCAGGCAGGTACAGCCTTGGCTTTCGGTTCTCTATCCCACACTCGATGCTGTGCGATGGCCTTGAAGAACGCATCGTATGAGCCGTCTTGTACGACCAGCAATCCAGCGTCTTGATCCAGATGCAGCAAATCCGGTAATGCCTTGGCATCGCTGGATACCGCGATGGCCTTGAGGTGCTTGTAAGCCTCCAGCACGTAATGCAAGGCAACCCCATCGGTGCTCAAGGCTTTTATCGAGTCCTTGCCGCCGGGGATGAACACTGCATCGAACGCCACCGATGGCAGCCCTTCCATCGACGCATCCACCGGCAGACTCTTGCCGTCGGCGGTCACCACGGGGGCAGAAGTCGGCCCCAATACCTTGCCGTGAGCACCTTCGGCTTGCAGTGCGGCTTTCATGGCCTCGACAGCTTTCCCGTCCACGCCATTGGCCACCAGGATTGCGACCTTGCGCGATGCGATGTCGCCGGATAGCAGATTGGCCTGGCTCAATGCAGGTGACTGTTTGACAGACGAGGATCTGGCGGCCACAGTCCCGGCCTTTGGCGCTGGCAGCCCCAGATTCTGTGCCACGCGGCTGGCCAGCTCCAGGTCGATATTGGCCAGAATCTCGTTCACCGTCCGGGCGCGGATATGCTCACGCTCAACCTTGCCCAACTCGAAGCTGTAAGCCGAGATGATGTGTTCTTTCTCGTGTGTGCTCATGCTCTGAAAGAACAGCGTGGCCTGTGAAAAATGATCCCCGAAGGACTCGCTGCGCTCGCGTATCTTGTGGGCGTCGATGCGCTCCGGATACGACTCGAAACCGCCGTCCACCGCAGCGGCAGGCGTTTCTTTCGGCCAGCCTCCATCGATTGAGTTCGGTTCGTAGGATGTCCGCCCCTTGTTGATCGTCATGCGATGCTGCGCATCACGCTGCCCGTTATGGTTGGGCGAAACCGGGCGGTTGATCGGAATTTCGTGGAAGTTCGGACCGCCCAGGCGACTGATCTGGGTATCGGTATAGGAAAACAGTCGACCCTGTAGCAGCGGGTCATTGGAGAAATCGATGCCGGGCACGATATGCCCAGGGCAGAACGCAACCTGTTCGGTCTCGGCAAAGAAGTTGTCCGGGTTGCGGTTGAGCACCATCTTGCCCAGTGGCGTCACCGGTACCAGCTCTTCGGGAATGATCTTGGTGGGGTCCAGCAGATCGAAGTCGAAGGCATGTTCATCCTCTTCGGCCACGATCTGTACGCCTAACTCCCACTCGGGGTAATCGCCCGTTTCAATGGATTCCCACAGGTCCCGGCGATGATAGTCGGTGTCCTTGCCCGCCAGTTTCTGGGCCTCGTCCCACACCAGTGAGCAGACGCCGTACTTGGGTTTCCAGTGAAACTTCACGAAGGTCGACTTGCCCTCGGTATTGATCAGGCGAAAGGTGTGGACACCGAAGCCTTGCATGGTGCGCAGGCTTTTCGGGATGGCGCGATCGGACATGGTCCACAGCACCATATGCGCCGACTCAGGAACCAGCGACACAAAATCCCAGAAGGTGTCATGAGCCGAGCCCCCGGTCGGGATTTCGTTGTGAGGCTCGGGTTTTACCGCATGCACGAAGTCAGGAAACTTGATCGCATCCTGAATGAAAAACACCGGCATGTTGTTGCCGACCAGATCAAAGTTGCCTTCGTCGGTGTAGAACTTGACCGCAAAGCCGCGAACATCCCGTACCGTATCGCCCGACCCCCTTGGCCCCTGCACGGTGGAGAAGCGCACGAATACCGGGGTTTTCTTGCCTGGGTCGCGAAGGAAGCCGGCCTTGCTCAAGGTGGCGTGATCGTCATAGCTCTGGAAGTAGCCATGCGCGGCCGTACCTCGCGCATGAACGATCCGCTCCGGGATGCGTTCATGGTCAAAGTGGGTGATTTTTTCGCGCATGATGAAGTCTTCCAGCAACGAAGGACCTCTGCTGCCTGCCTTGAGCGTGTTCTGATTGTCGGCGATCTTGACGCCCTGATTGGTGCGCAGCGCCTGCTCCGTGGCATCGGAGCGAAACGGCTCAAGGTTTTCCAGTTTTTCGTTGGTATTGCTTCGGTCAAGAGTGTCTGTTCCTGCCAGTTCGCTTTTCGGCGTAGAGGTAAGGGGTGGTTTTCTCGGGGTAGACATCAGACATGCTCCTCATTCTCTGGCCCGGCTTTCATGTCAGGCTCTATGATTCAACTCCCTTGGCAAGCCAAGGGAATCACGGCGTTAAAGGAGTGACCCGTCTGGAAAAGTGCCGTTCATTAAATTTTCCGGTCATTGGCACCACCGGTCGCGTTATGCCAATTGAGCATGTGTGCTGGCAAATAAATGCTAAGCAGTGCTGTGCGGACAGGCTAAAATGCGCGCCCGGCTTACCCCGCCGAGGTAACGAAGCAAGTGGCTGCCCCAGGTCACTGCGCTGATTTTTTAACGCGCCCCCACAAGGTTCGCTCCGTGATCGAGTTTCATAACGTCCACAAAACCTATCGGGTTGCAGGCAAGGATATTCCGGCTCTGCATCCCACCAGCCTGCGTGTCGAAGACGGCCAGGTATTCGGCCTGATCGGCCATTCCGGCGCGGGCAAAAGTACCTTGCTGCGCCTGATCAACCGCCTTGAAACCCCGAGTGGCGGGCAGATCGTGGTTGACGACGAAGATGTCACGGCACTCGACGCCAACGGCCTTCGGCGTTTCCGTCAGCAGGTCGGGATGATTTTTCAGCACTTCAATCTGCTGGCTTCCAAGACCGTGGCCGACAACGTGGCCATGCCGCTGACACTTGCGGGCGACCTGTCCCGTGAGCTGATCGACAAGCGTGTCGCCGAGCTGCTGGAGCGGGTCGGACTGTCTGCCCATGCCAGGAAATACCCGGCGCAATTGTCCGGCGGACAAAAGCAGCGTGTTGGCATTGCCCGCGCCCTGGCGACCAAGCCAAAGATTCTGCTGTGCGATGAAGCCACCAGCGCCCTGGACCCGCAGACCACTGCGTCGGTCTTGCAGCTGTTGGCCGAGATCAATCGAGAGCTGAAACTGACCATCGTGCTCATCACCCATGAAATGGACGTGATTCGCCGTGTCTGCGATCAGGTGGCCGTGATGGACGCCGGCGTGATTGTCGAACAGGGCAATGTGGCCGACGTGTTCCTGCATCCGCAGCACCCGACCACCAAGCGTTTCGTGCAGGAGCATGAGCAGATCGACGAGAACGAGCAGCGTGACGATTTTGCTCATGTTCAGGGTCGTATCGTGCGCCTGACCTTCCAGGGCGAATCGACTTACGCGCCATTGCTGGGCACGGTCGCTCGGGAAACCGGCGTGGATTACAGCATCCTGGCGGGCCGTATCGACCGCATCAAGGACACACCTTATGGTCAACTGACGCTGGCCATTACCGGCGGCGACATTGACGCCGCTTTCGCTCGCTTCACCGCCGCTGACGTTCACATGGAGGTGCTGCGCTGATGGACGCTTTCCTGAATCTGTTTTCCAACGTCGACTGGTATGAAATCTGGGTCGCCACGGGCGATACCCTGATCATGCTCAGTGTTTCGCTGGGCTTCACCATCTTGCTGGGCCTGCCTCTGGGCGTGCTGATGTTCCTGACCTCGCCGCGTCAGTTGCTGGAACACAAGCAGCTGTATGCGACGGTCGGGCTGATCGTCAACATGCTGCGCGCCCTGCCCTTCATCATCCTGTTGATCGTGATGATGCCGCTGACCGAAGTCATCACCGGCACATCGCTGGGTATCCTCGGTACGCTGCCGCCGCTGATTGCCGGTGCCACGCCGTTCTTCGCCCGTCTGGTGGAAACCGCTCTGCGTGAAGTGGACAAAGGCATCATCGAAGCGACCCAGGCCATGGGTGCCACGACCCGGCAGATCATCGTCAAGGCATTGTTGCCCGAAGCGCGCCCCGGCATTCTGGCGGCCATTACCGTGACCGCCATTGCGCTGGTGTCCTTCACTGCCATGGCCGGCGCCGTGGGTGCTGGCGGACTGGGTGACCTTGCGATCCGCTATGGTTATCAGCGTTTCCAGAACGACGTGATGTTCGTGACGGTCGTACTGCTGCTGGTGCTGGTGCAGATACTGCAAACCGTCGGCGACAAGCTGGTTGCCCATTTCACCCATCGTTAACCGAATTTGTTGGTAAGGGCCTGCTTGGTGCGGGCCTCATAAAAGGAGCTGTTGCATGAAAAAACTTTTGGCCGTATTTGCCGCCGTTACAGCATTGTCTGCGCAGGCCAACGAAACCCTGAGTATCGCCGCGACTGCTGTACCGCAGGCCGAGATTCTGGAGTTCATCAAGCCAACACTGGCCAAGGAAGGCGTAGACCTGAAAATCAAGGTTTTCACCGACTACATCCAGCCGAACGTACAGGTTGCCGAAAAGCGCCTGGACGCCAACTTCTTCCAGCACCAGCCGTACCTGGATGAGTTCAACAAGGGTAAAGGCACCGATCTGGTTACCGTTGCCAAGGTTCACGTAGAACCGTTCGGCGCTTACTCGGACAAGTTCAAGAAACTGGAAGACCTGCCAAACGGCGCAACCGTCGCGCTGCCAAACGATGCCACCAACGAAGGCCGTGCTTTCCTGTTGCTGGCCAAGGCCGGTCTGATCACCCTCAAGGACCCGACCAGCATCCTGGCTACGCCTAAAGACGTTGCGAACAACCCGAAAAACCTGAAGTTCCGCGAGCTGGAAGCTGCAACCCTGCCGCGCGTGCTGACCCAGGTCGATCTGGCGCTGATCAACACCAACTACGCGCTGGGCGCCAAGCTTGATCCAACCAAGGATGCGCTGGTGATCGAAGGTGCTGAATCGCCTTACGCCAACATTCTGGTTGCCCGTCCGGACAACAAGGATTCAGCTGCCATCAAGAAACTGGCTGCTGCGCTGAACACTCCTGAAGTGAAAGCGTTCCTGGTCGAGAAGTACAAAGGCGCTGTTGTTCCGGCGTTCTGATAAAAACCGAGTAGGAGCGAATCGGGCGGAGCGCCGCCCGATTCGCTCCTACTGGTTTCTCTGCAACAACCCTGGCAATTGCACCACCAGCTTCTGGCTGCTCAACGGTGCACGAATGAAGCCCCGCTGAGTGCCGTCCGGCCCCAGCAGTGCCAGGTTCCCGCTGTGGTCAACGGTGTAGTTCGGCTTGCTGGTATCGGCAGGAATGAACGGAATGCTCACCGCATTGGCCAGCCTCTGAAGATCCGCCACCGAGGCGGTGAGCCCGACGAACTCCTTGTCGAAATAACCCAGGTATTGCTTGAGCTGTTGCGGCGTGTCGCGATTCGGGTCGACGCTGATCAGCACCACGCGCAAGTTACCGACGACGTCCTTGGGCAGTTCGCTCTTGATCTGGCGGATCTGCGCCAGCGTGGTCGGGCAGATGTCCGGGCAGAAGGTGTAACCGAAGAACAGCAGCGTCCACTTATCCTTCAACTGATTGATGGCTACCGAGCCGCCGTTCTGGTCGATCATCGTCAGGTCAGGCAGGTTGCGGCTTTGCGGCAGCAGGATAATGCCCGCATCGATCAGGGCTGTCTGATCGGCTGCTCCTTTGCCGGACAGCACACGGTTGAAGGTCAGGCCCAGGATCAAGGCCACGATGGCGACGAGGATGAATACGGTTTTCTGGGTTCGAGTCATGGTTTCAACAGTAGGTAGTGATCTGCGAGCAGGGCAATGAACAGCAGGAACAAGTAATGGATAGAGTACTTGAAGGTGTCGATTGCCACGTGCGGTCGAGTGCCACGGTACAGCACCCGGCTCCAGTGCAGGAAGCGCAAACCCAGTATCAATGCACAAAACAGGTACGTCAGGCCGCTCATGTGAATCACGTAAGGCAGCAGACTGACCGCGAACAGGATGCAGGTATACAGCACGATATGCACCTTGGTGTACTGCTCGCCATGGGTGATCGGCAGCATCGGGATATCGGCCTTGGCATATTCGGCCTTGCGATGAATGGCCAGAGCCCAGAAGTGCGGCGGGGTCCAGGCGAAGATGATCAGCACCAGCAACAGGGGTTCGGCGGTAACCTGCCCGGTAACCGCCACCCAGCCCAGCAAGGGTGGCGCAGCCCCGGCCAGCCCGCCAATGACAATGTTCTGTGGTGTGGCGCGTTTCAGAAAACCGGTGTAGATCACGGCATAGCCGATCAACGACGCCAGGGTCAGCCAGGCGGTCAGCGGATTGGTGAATGCCAGCAGCAGAAACTGCCCGAGAAGCGTCAGCAGCAAGGCAAGGATCAAAGCGTTTTCCGGTGCGATCCGCCCTTGGGCAACCGGTCGTTTATGCGTGCGGGCCATCAGCGCATCGATATGGCGGTCCAGCACATGATTGATGACTGCCGCACTGCCTGCACACAGCCCTATCCCCAGATTGCCGAACAGCAGAATCGTCCATGGCACATGGGTGTGGCTGGATAGCAGCATGCCGACCAGCGAAGTGATCAACATCAACGCCACCACCTTGGGCTTGGTCAGTTCCAGGTAATCACGGCACAACGCCTGACGCTCCTGGCTCAGTACACTCATTGCATCGTGTCCTTCTTCACAGGTAGCACGTTTGCCCACGGGACAGGCAGGCGGATTCGGTCAGGCGTGCGGCGTGTACAAAAATTGATCAATGTCAGCGTCAACATCAAACCCGCGCCTCCTGCGTTGTGGGCCAGTGCAACGGGCAAGTGCAAACTTAGCAGCACATTGCCGAACCCCAGGCTGATCTGTATTCCAAGCGCCAGCACCAGCAGTGTCGCCAGCCCCTTGAGCCTGGCGCGTTTGAGTTGCCAGGCCAGAGTCAGTAATGAGCACGCAACCAGCATGGCGCCGACGCGATGGGCCAGATGAATCGCTGTGCGCGCTTCGTTGTCGAGCTTGCCGCCCAGATAATCGGGACCGATATGCTGGGTCAGGTGAAAACCATTGGCGAAGTCCGCATCCGGCCACCATTGGCCCTGGCAGGTTGGCCAGTCGGTGCAGGCCAGCGCTGCATAATTGGCACTGACCCAGCCACCCAGGGCGATCTGTAGCGTGACCAGCATCAGCCCGAGCGCCGCCCAGCGTCTTAAATGGGTGGGCAGTTGGGGCAAGGGCACGAAGGCGCCACTCAGGCGCAGGGTCAGCAGGAACAGCAGGCTCAAGGTGGCCACACCTCCCAGCAAATGCGCCGTGACCACTTGCGGCCAGAGTTTGAGCGTTACGGTCCACATGCCGAATGCCGCCTGGACGAAAACCACGCCCAGAAGCAGCAAGGGCAGCTTCAACGGTTGCCCGGCCAGGTGCCGACGCTGCCAGGCCTTTACTGCCAACAGAATAATGGTCAGGGTCAGCCCGCCTGCGAAATAGCGATGGGTCATCTCGCTCCAGCCTTTCCCCCGGTGCACGGGTGAGTCTGGAAAATGCAGCTGCGCATGAGCCAGTTGTCGGTCGTTGGCGGGTACGCTGATAAATCCGTAGCAGCCCGGCCAGTCAGGACAACCCAGACCGGCATGGGTCAGTCGTGTGTAAGCACCGAGTAGCACCACGAACAACGCCAGCAGCGTGGCAAGCAAGGCGATACGAAATCCGGGTCGGGTCATGACGACCTCCCTTTATCCGATGTTCGACAGTTTCAGCAGTTGGCGCAGATCGATCAGCAGATCCTTGCCTTTGACCCTGGCGTCATAGCGCAGCACAAGGTTGCCGTGGGGATCGATGATCCACAGTTGCGGCGCATTCAGCCCGGGGGCAAGTTTCTGATAGCGGGCAAGATCCAGTGGATATCGCCGTAATTGTGGATAGTCCTGCCGAAGTTTCTCGGCATAGTCGTCACTGAGCGGCGTCGTCGTGGCCAGGGCATGACTGGCGCGGGTTGCATCGCGGCCCAGGCCGATCTGGACTTGCCGCGCCAGATAGACCAGTTGCTGGCAATCGGCATCGCATTGCCCAGGCGCGCTGACCAGCAATTGCCAGCGCTGTTCATCGGCCTGTACACCCAGGTCGGCGCGGTTTTGGCCGTTGCCGATCAACTGGCCGTGATAACTGCGGCTGTCCGGTACCCAGAAGTTGAAACGGTACATGCAGGTGGCCAGGATCATTGGCCCGATAGCCACCAGCACCAAGACCAACAGTTGCAGGCGTCCTCGTCGTTGCTTGCGAAATTCAGATACGCCGACGGTGTTCATGATTCTTCTCCCGGTGTTTTCTGTTGCGCCAACCCCGGTACAGACCAAAACCGAGCAGGGCCGTGGCCAGGGCAAACCATTGCACGGCGTAACCCATATGTTTTTGCGGCTCCATTGCCACCACCGGCCAGTCAGTGCGATAGGCTGCCTCGCCCGGTTCAAGACGCAGTTCGTGGGGATAACCCTGGCGATCCAGCTCAGCCCAGAGCTTGCCTGGCGTGAAGGCGGTCACCAGCCTGGGCCATGAGTTGCTCACCGCATCGGCTTGCAGGTGAAAGCTCTCGCCGTGGGGGACATAGACCCAGGCATTCAGGTTCAGCAGCTGGTTTGAGGTGCTGAATACCGGCGGCGTGCGTCGATCCGGCCAGGGCAACCAGCCACGATTTATCCACAACCATAATCCGCTGGGCTGGTCCTTAAATGGCTGGAGCAACTCGACGCCAGCCTTGCCGTCGCGAGTGCTGTTATCGAGCAGCAGGCTGTGGGCCGCATCGAATTGCCCATGCAGTTGCACGCGCCTGTAGGCAGGTTCTTCGATATCCAGCAAGCGGGCGATATCGACGGGCGCAGCCGCACGGTGCCCGGCGTAATGGTCGAGAATCACGCGCTTTTCTTCGGCCCGGTTCAATTGCCAGAAACCGAGCATGACCAGCAGTGGCAGCACTGCCAGCATCAGCAGTGCAGGCCCCGAACGCAGGATGAAGCGTTTCATCCTGCCGTCCGTTCTGGCCGTAGGGCCATGCCTATACTCCATTGCATCATGGCGATTGCTCCTGGAGTCTTCTCATGCTCAAAGCAGCGATTGTTTTTATGTTGGCGGCCACCGTGACTTGCCTGTTCAGCGGCCTGTTCTTTCTTATCAAGGACGACAACCAGTCGACCCGCCTGCTCAAGGTCCTGGCCCTGCGGGTCATTCTCGCCGCCCTCACCCTGGCGCTGATTACCTGGGGCTTCTACAGCGGCCAACTGGTTTCACATGTGAACTGGTGACGGGCTCACAAGACATACACAAAGGTGAACAGGCCGATCCACACCACATCCACGAAATGCCAGTACCAGCTTGCGGCCTCGAAGCCAAACTGATGCTCGGCATCGAAATGCCCGCGCAGAATCCGCACCAGCATTACAAACAGAATGATCGTGCCGATGGTGACGTGGGCGCCGTGAAAACCTGTAAGCATGAAAAAGGTCGCGCCATAGATGCCCGAGCCCAGAGTCAGGCCAAGCTCCTTATAGGCATGTACATACTCTTCAGCCTGCAGCACCAGAAAACTGCAGCCCAGCAGCACGGTGACGGCCAGCCAGCCTTTCAATGCGCCGCGATGGGCCTTTTTCAAGGCGTGGTGGGCAAAGGTGATGGTGACGCTGGAGCTGACCAGCAAAATGGTATTGATCAGCGGTAAATGCCACGGATCAATGATGCCCTTTGGGGCGGGGAACAGTTTCGGGTCCGGGTTTTCCAGCAGCGGCCACTGGAATTGAAAGTTCGGCCACAGCATGTTCGATATACCGTTGGCGCCCTCGCCGCCCAGCCACGGACCTGTCCAGACCCGCACGTAAAGCAGCACCCCGAAGAAGGCCATGAAAAACATCACTTCCGAAAAGATGAACCAGGCCATGCCCCAGCGGAACGAACGATCCATCTGCGCGCTGTACAGTCCGGCCCGTCCTTCTTTGACGACCGTACTGAACCAGCCAGACATCATGTAGGCCACCAGCAGGCCGCCAATGAAAAAGATCAGAGGCCCGTTGGATTCGGGCCGCGCCGCCTTCAGGTCATTGAACCAGGTACCCAGGCCGAACATCGTGACCAGCAAGGCCAGCGTGGCAATGATGGGCCATTTGCTTTGCGCCGGAACGTAGTAGTGCTCATGGGGCGTAGCCATTTGAGCGTCTCCTTCAGCCACCGTTTTTCACGACAGGCAGAACGGGGGGCTGGCGTGCAGTGATATCGAACAGCGTGTAGGCCAAGGTCAGGTGTTTCACGTCTTTGGGCAGGTCGCGATCAACAATGAAACGCACCGGCATTTCGATCCGCTCTCCCGGTTGCAGCATTTGCTGGGTAAAACAGAAGCATTCGGTCTTGTGGAAATAAGCCGCCGCTTGACCTGGGGAAATACTCGGCACGGCCTGCGCCGTCATCGCTTTGTCGGTGGGGTTCTGCGCCACGAAAATCATCTCGTTGACTGCGCCTGGGTGAACCTCGATCTCTTCGGTCCGGGGATGAAACGCCCAGACCATGTCCACCGCATTGGTCGAGATGAACTGCACACGCACCAGCCGCTGCTGATCGATCACCTGCGAGCCTTGATACTGGCCACCGGTCTTGCCATTGATGCCAAATGCCCTGCACATCACGTCATACAGAGGCACCAGAGCGAAACCAAAGGCGAACATCACGGCCACTATCAGCAGCAGGCGAGTGACAAGGCCTTTGATCGAATGCACGTTGCTCATGGCGGTACTCACTTCACTTCGGGCGGTGTGCTGAAGGTGTGATAAGGCGCGGGCGAAGGCAGTGTCCACTCCAGCCCGTCAGCCCCATCCCAGGGTTTTGCAGGCGCAGGCGGCCCGCCGCGAATGGTCTTGATCACAATGAACAGGAAGAACACTTGTGTCGCGCCAAAGGTGAAAGCCCCGATGGACGACACCATGTTGAAGTCCGCGAATTGCAGGTTGTAGTCCGGGATACGACGCGGCATGCCTGCCAGGCCAAGAAAGTGCATCGGAAAGAACGCCATGTTCATCCCCACGAATGACAGCCAGAAATGCAGCTTGCCCAGGGTTTCGTCATACATGTGTCCGGTCCACTTGGGCAGCCAGTAATAAGCCGAGGCGAAAATGCCGAAGATCGCGCCGGGCACCAATACATAGTGGAAGTGCGCGACCACGAAGTAAGTGTCCTGGTACTGGAAATCTGCCGGGGCTATCGCCAGCATCAACCCCGAAAACCCGCCAATGGAAAACAGGATCACGAACGCCACGGCGAACAGCATGGGCGTCTCGAACGTCAGCGAGCCTTGCCACATGGTACTGACCCAGTTGAACACCTTGACCCCCGTCGGCACGGCAATGAGCATCGTCGCGTACATGAAGAACAATTCGCCCACCAAAGGGATTCCCACCACGAACATGTGGTGTGCCCACACGATGAACGACAGGAAGGCGATGCTCGCCACGGCGTAGACCATTGAGGTATAGCCGAACAGCGGCTTGCGCGAGAAAGCAGGGATGATCGAGCTGACCGCGCCGAAGGCCGGCAGGATCATGATGTACACCTCGGGGTGGCCGAAAAACCAGAATACGTGCTGAAACAGCACCGGATCGCCGCCCCCGGCAGCATTGAAGAAGCTGGTGCCGAAATGGATATCCATCAGCATCATGGTCACGCAGCCTGCCAGCACCGGCATGACCGCGATCAACAGGAACGCCGTGATCAGCCAGGTCCAGACGAACAGCGGCATTTTCATCAGCGTCATGCCCGGTGCCCGTAGGTTGAGGATGGTCGCGACGACATTGATAGCGCCCATGATTGAGCTTATTCCCATCATATGGATGGCCAATATGAAGAATGTCACGCTTTCGGGTGCATAAGTCGTCGAGAGCGGTGCGTAGAAGGTCCAGCCAAAGTTGGGGCCGCCGCCAGGATGAAAGAGCGTGGAAACCAATAACAGGAACGCGGCAGGCAATAGCCAGAAGCTGAAGTTGTTGAGGCGTGGCAAGGCCATGTCCGGCGCGCCGATCATCAGCGGAATCATCCAGTTGGCCAGGCCGACGAAGGCTGGCATCACCGCGCCGAAAACCATGATCAGGCCATGCATGGTGGTCATCTGATTGAAAAAGGCAGGCTCGACGATTTGCAGGCCCGGCTGGAACAGTTCCGCGCGAATCACCATGGCGAATGAACCGCCCAGCAGGAACATCGTGAAACTGAACCACAGGTACATCGTGCCGATGTCCTTGTGATTGGTGGTCAGTACCCAGCGCATCAGGCCTTTGGCGGGTCCATGCGCATGCTCATGGTCTGTCTTGCCATGGTCATCGATCACTGCACTCATGTTCCGGTCTCCTGCGCGCTCATTGCTGTGACTGCTTGAGGGTCAGTACATCCCTGGGGCTCAGCATGTCGCCCTTGTCGTTACCCCACGCATTGCGCTCGTAGGTCACAACTGCGGCGATATCGACTTCCGAGAGTTGTTTGCCGAAGGCAGCCATGGCTGTCCCCGGCTTGCCGTTGAACACAATCTTCAAATGATCTTCGATGGGGCCGGTGGCGATTTTCGAGCCCTTGAGCGCCGGGAACAGTGGCGGCATGCCCTGTCCTTCAGGCTGATGGCAGGCGGCGCAAACGGTGTGATAGACCTTGTCGCCGTGGGCGACCAGTTCTTCCCGGGTCCAGTTCTTGTCGGTGAGTTCCTTGAGCCTGGCGCCTTCTTCCTTGCGTTCGGCCAGCCATGCCTGGTAATCCGCTGGGGCCTTGGCTTCCACCACAATGGGCATGAAGGCGTGGTCCTTGCCGCACAACTCGGTGCATTGGCCTCGGTAAATGCCGGGTTTTTCGATACGGGTCCAGGCTTCATTGACGAACCCCGGAATGGCATCGCGTTTGACGGCGAAAGCGGGTACCCACCAGGAGTGGATCACGTCGGCGCCGGTCACCAGAAAGCGGATCTTCTCGCCAACCGGCAGCACCAGCGGTTGGTCGACCTCCAGCAAATAATGTTCGCCCTTGGCTTCACGGTTTTGGATCTGGTCGGCGGGGGTCGCCAAGTTGCTGAAGAACTCGACATCATGTCCCAGGTATTTGTAGTGCCATTTCCACTGATAGCCCGTGATCTGGATATCGACATCAGACTCACTGGCGTCATACATGCTGATCAGGGTCCGGGTCGCCGGGATCGCCATGGCGACCAGAATCAGAAAGGGGACGATGGTCCAGAGAATTTCGACGGTGGTGTTTTCGTGAAAGTGGGCGGCTTTCTGCCCGAGGGAGCGTCGATGCATGATCATCGACCAGAACATGGCAGCGAACACCACAAGGCCGATCACGACACATATCCAGAAGATGGTCATGTGCAGATCGAACACCGCGTTGCTGACGGCAGAGGCGCCAGGCGCCATATTCGTTGTCCAGGCTGCTTGCGCCTGAGCAAATATTTGCCACAACACGAGCCCCATCCAAACGTATGGACGTCGCTTCATCGCGGGGTCCCCCAGCTTGTTATCCGGCAGACTTTGTCTGCGGCCAAGGAGCGGCTTGCGAATTCACTGACATCATGCCCGGATGACCCAGGTCTACAGCGTTGCGGCCTTCAGCCAACTTCTCTCACAGCCGAGTATAGACATAGCCAGAGAGTGCGCAACGCGATGGGAGAACCATCCATATAGATGTATGGGGTTTTATTAAGATCGTAAGATAAAGGTCTTGAAAGAGTCTTTTAATAACTAATACACATAAATGTTACTTAGTTATGAAAAATGCGTCTTAGGGAGTCAGCCAATCAGGCTAACGTATGACTTCCCCTAATAACTACCTGGTTTTAAGCCCTCAGGAGCCTTCATGAACACCGCCGCATTGCGCGAGCAGATTCAGCGTGCACATCAACACGAAGCCGAAACAGGCCAATTGCTACAACAACTGGAAATCCAGCTACCCCATCTGCATCCCGCGATTGATCTTCCGGATGTCGACGCAAAAGGTGTGCTGACGCGCTTTGTTTCTGCCTATATCGAGTTGGTACCGGACCTGCTGGACGCTGCTCACGAAGTTGCAGTTCAGGCGGGTATAGAAGGACAGATAAAGCCTGTCCTGAAAATTGCCGAGCAGTTTTTCGTTAGTCCGCCAGCCATCATGGCCGGTCATGAAGGGCTCGACAGTCTGTTGGATGAAGCGTATCTGGCACATCGCCTTGTAGAAGAGGTGAATGACCTCTACATCAAGCATTTCGGCCGGCCGTTGATCCCTTCGAACACTGTCGTCGCCAGTGTGATTGCCCACCAGTTGATCGGCGAAGAGTTCGCCAACCAGCTCGATGAAGCCGTACATCATGCAGTTGACCAGTTACTCGATGATGAGAGCTTTGCACTGGAATCGGTCGAAACCTACCGTGAGCGCCTTGATAGCCCCGACACCGAAGAAGCATGGAAACGCTGGCCGTGTCTGTCACGTCAACTGGGCATCGGCCTGGAGCTGGATCGCCCCGAGGCCTGATGCTGTCGGTCGTTGTAATAATGTCTTTGCGAGCAAAGGAAGGAGAGTCGGCAGGCGCTCCGCTGCTTCGCGAAGACGCCCACCGCTGACGCGAGCTACCTGGCAGCAGCTCCGATACCGGTTGTCGTATAGATCCGACCTTCCAGACGACGCTTCAAGCCCCGCGACTCGATAAGCAGTTTCGTCCCCTGAGCGGCATTGGTCCGCCCCCACTCTTCCAGCAATTCCAGGCAAGAGTGATCGATATAGGTCAGGTTGTTCAACGGCACGTGCACGGTGCTGCCTTGAGGGATGCTGCCCAGCACTTTGGTCAGCGCCGGAACCTTGAGGAAGGTAGCCGCACCCACCAGACGCAACTCCATTTCACCGTCACCCTCCAGTTGAACCAGGCTGATCTTCAGGCGCGAAGCCTTGAGTGCCAGCTTGGCCAGAGTCAGACCGAAACCAACCAGTACGCCAGTCAGCAGGTCAGTGAGGATGATTGACGAAGCCGTGGCGGCATAGATGAACATCGGCGTGCGTCCATAACGGCCCAGACCGCGAAATGCCTTGAGATCTACCAGCTTGAGGCCCGTGTATACCAGCACACCCGCCAGGCTCGCCACCGGAATGCTTTGCAGTACGCTCGACAGAATCAGCACGAAAGCCAGCAGCCAGAGGCCATGGAAAATCGTCGAGAATCGGGTTGTGGCACCTGCCTGAACGTTTGCCGAGCTACGCACGATAACGCCGGTCATTGGCAGCGCACCCACCAGGCCGCACAGCATGTTACCTATGCCTTGTGCGCTTAACTCCTTGTCGAAGTCAGAGCGCGTGCCGTTGTGCATGCGGTCGACGGCAGCGGCCGAAAGCAGCGTTTCGGCACTGGCGATGAAGGCCAGGGCGATGGCAGCAATCAGGATCGCAGGATCGGCGAGGTTCATGAGGTCCGCAGGGCGTAGCCAGTCGATGGCGTCGGCCAGATTGTCAGGGACCTCCACGCGCTTGACCTCCAGCGCCATGATGAGGCTTATGCCTGTTGCAAGACCGACACCCAGCAGTGCTCCCGGAACGAAACGCAGTGATTGTGGACGGATTTTTTCCCAGGACCACATCACCAGCATGGTTCCCAGACCCAGCAGGCCTGCCTGCATGGCCGGTCCAGGCCCGATGGCCTGTACCAGAGTTTCAGGGAATGCCAACAGGTTATCCAGCCCGGACGGTTTCGGGCCGCTATCAAACATCACATGCACTTGTGAAAGGACGATCAGCACGCCGATGCCGGCCAGCATGCCATACACCACAGCCGGTGCCGTCACCCGGAACCAGCAGCCGAGCTTGAAGCGTCCGGCCAGTAGTTGAAGCAGGCCGGCCAGCAGAAGAATCGGGCCAAGCATGGCCATTCCATGCTCACGTACCAGCTCGAATACCAATACGGCCAGACCTGCGGCAGGGCCACTGACCTGCAAGGGCGACCCCGCGATCCAGCCGACGATCAGGCCACCGATGATGCCAGTAATCAATCCCTTGGCCGGAGGCATGCCAGAAGCAATTGCAATCCCCATGCACAGCGGCAGGGCAACCAGGAACACCACCACGGAAGCGAGCAGCTCCCGTGGTAAAACGGATTTCAGTTCTGTAGTACCCATGATGCTTCTCCGGGATCTCTTCAGATGTAACAAAGCCTGGCGGCGCGCATCCTGCGCAACCGCCATAGGCTCAAAGAGGGGTTTACCGTCAGTCGTGAATTAAGTCAGGCGACTAGAAACGCGGTTTCGGGGTAGCCATGGGTGTCGGACCCTCGCCATCGAGTGGCAGGAACGCATCCCGGTCCGAGTCGTAAGCCAGGATTTCACTGGTTTCGATGTTGTAGACCCAGCCGTGGATGAACAACTGACCGTTGGCCAGTTTTGATGCAACCGAAGGGTGGGTACGCAGGTGCTGGAGCTGAGCGATCACGTTTTCCTGAGTCAGGACGTGCATGGTTTCCTTTTCGCTGCCGCAACTGCAATTGTTCTCTACCACCGTACGGGCAACCTCTGCATGACGCAGCCAGGCTTTGACCGTCGGCATTTTATCGAGGCTTTGAGGGTTGAGTACGGCACGCATTGCGCCGCAATCGGAGTGACCGCAGATGATGATGTGTTGCACGCCCAGAGCCGAAACCGCGTACTCGAGGGCTGTTGAAACCCCGCCATTCATCTGGCCGTAAGGTGGAACGACGTTACCGACGTTACGGGTGACGAAAAGATCGCCCGGAGAGCTCTGGGTAATGAGTTCAGGCACGATGCGCGAGTCTGCGCAGGTGATGAACATGGCGCGAGGCGATTGCGCCGTGGCCAGTTTCTTGAACAGTTCTTCCTGCTGTGGGAAGACCTCATGACGGAAATGCACGAAGCCACTCACGATTTGCTGCAGCGCTACCTCAGCACTATTCAATGCAGGCTGCTCACTGGCTGAGGTAGCCGACTGCTGTTTATCCATGTCTCTCATGTCTTCATCCTCTCTGACGGATTGATGTGGATTTTTCATGCGTTATCTAAACGGAAACGGACCTGAGCCCTCTTTGTGTGGCATAGCGAACAAGTCCATTGAACGCTATCGCGGGCATCACTCCGATTTACAGATTAGCCACCCAAGCTTAAGTGAAACTGAATGCGACAGCTCTAGGACGCAGTTCCTGTATTTAAAGGAGCGACATCTGCCCTCCCGGCGGGCAAAAAGCGCTGCAGTCCAGATGAAAACTCTCACGACGATTGAGGCCTAAACGTTTAGTCGCTATGGCGTAACGCCTGGCCAACAGATCGGCAAAAGGCCCTTCACCCCGCATGCGCGACCCGAACTCGCTGTTGTAGACCTCACCGCCTCGGCTTTGACGTATCAGACTCATCACATGTTCCGCACGTTGCGGATAATGTGTCTTGAGCCATTCATCGAACAGTGGCGCCACCTCCAGCGGCAGGCGCAGCATCACATAGCTCGCACTTTGTGCCCCGGCCGCCTTGGCCTCACTGAGCAGCGCTTCAAGCTCGCTGTCGTTGATCATTGGAATCATCGGCGCGCATAACACGCCCACTGGCACGCCGGCCTGCCGCAGTACCCGAATCGCCCTCAAGCGAGCCTTGGGGGCCGCCGCCCTGGGCTCAAGAATGCATTTGAGTTCGTCATCCAGCGTGGTCAGGCTGATGAACACTGAAACCAGATTCAACTTCGCCATTTCGGCCAGCAGATCGAGGTCGCGCAGGATCAGCGAGCCTTTGGTGATGATGGATACCGGATGGCGATAACGCAGCAGGACTTCGAGGGTGGCGCGAGTGATCCGGTGCTCGCGTTCGATAGGTTGATACGGATCGGTATTGGCGCCCAGCGTGATTGGCGCGCAACGGTAGCCAGGTTTGGAAAGCTGCTGCTCCAGCAAGGCTGCTGCATTGGTCTTGGCGATCAGTTTGGTCTCGAAATCCAGCCCTGGCGACATGTCCCAATAGGCATGGCTGGGTCTTGCGAAGCAATAGATGCAGCCGTGTTCACACCCGCGATAAGGGTTGATGGAACGATCGAAGGGAATGTCCGGTGACGTGTTGCGGGTAATGATGGTCTTGGCCGTTTCGTTGATGACCTGAGTGCCCTGGGTCAGCGGAACCTCCTGATACCAGCCATCGTCCTCGGCGACGGACCTGCTGGGAGCAAAGCGATTGTGCGGATTGGTGGCGGTACCGCGGCCGCGAATCGGGGGTGTGCTGACCATGAGGAACGACTCGAATACTGTTTATGCATACAGTACATCAAAATTCACATCGCCCAGGAAAAAATGCTTCCCACCTGACCGGTGGTTCTGCCTGCCGAGAAACGCTTCTTAAAGCGTTGTAACAATAAGCCGGTTCCACTGAACATCTTATTAATTTATTAATTGTCGCCAGCAACACTCATGGATGAGCACTTGGGCAGTTCCTGTTATAGAAACTGACAACTATTGAAAAGGATTTCAATCGTGAACACGAAATATGTATTTAATACCCTGGTTGGGGCATCGCTCCTGTCTCTTGCACTGACAACTGCGCAAGCGTCCGGCTTCGCGGATAAGAATAAACCCTTTGATCAGTATCACTGGGTCACAACCCATAATTCCTACGAGAAGATCAATCAGAATCTGGCAGAACTGCCCAGGCAACTGAAAGACGGTGTTCGGGGTTTCATGCTGGATCTCTATACCGACAAGAAGTCAGGCTTCAACCGTATCAAGGTCTGCCATAAAACCATTGCTTGCTACGGCCCGCTGGGCAATCAGCTAAAGAATGAGTTCATTCCTTTTCTGAAAAACAACACGTCGGAAGTTGTGACTATATTTTTCGAGACTTATGTCAGCCGTGACGATTTGCAGGAAGTCTTCAATGCGATACCCGAGCTTGCAGACTACTCGTTCAACCCGGCGAATTTCGATACCTCGGGTTGGCCAACCCTGGCCGCCATGACCCAGAAAAATAACCGTCTTATCATGATGACCGATAAGCGTGAAGTCAGTGGGCAGTACCGGGTCGGATCAAAGACCATTACCGTCCTGTTCGATAAGGACTGGTTGACGCAGAACAAGTGGGACACCTTGGGTGGGGCGGCCTCCAATATTTATGCCGCCCACAATTTTTCCTGCTCCACACGCTGGTCAGATGTACCTCTGAATACCAGAAAAGTCGCCAGCTCTACAGGCAAGCAATGGAATCGCCTGTTCCTGATGAACCAGTTTCATACCGCCACTTCTACCATTCCTGATTCTGCCAAGTACGACAATAACCTGACCTACCTGATGCGGCGTACGGCCAACTGCGGGAATGAGCCGAATTTCATCGGTATCAATAATTACCAGAACGGCGATGCCTTTTCCTATGCTCGCACCTTGAGCCAGGGTGGCATTTATTTATGGGAGGGCTCTGATGCCGACAGGAAAAGAGACACCGTCTGCGCCATTCCCAGCGGTTCCCGGACTCTTCTTCTGCCGACCCAAGGCTGTGAAAACGATGAGGCTCAATCCATGTCGTTATCCGGCGTTACCAAAGGCACCCGAATCACGGTATTCGACAATGGCGGTGGTAGCCGCGAAGATGATTACGCCATTATCGACGTGAAGCGAGACATCGGGATCAAAGAGCATGTTGTGGTTTCAGGTTTTGAACAGAATCGCAATAACGCAGACTATCAGATCATCCATGTTCGCAATAATGGTTTGAACGGGAAGATTTCCCGTATTGAAGTAGGTCGGACGCCGGGTAACTTCTCTGATGCGGCCATTGCATTCTATGAGGGAAACAACCTCGAAAAAAATCTCGACTGTACGGTTCCTTTCAATCGTGTGCATAACGTCAAGATGAAAAACAACAGTTTTGGCTGCTCAAACGACGAGATTCGTTCTGCCCGAATTCTCAAGGCCGGAGCGGGTACGTCTTTTACGCTGGTCGGCCATCCTTATGGTGATTTTTCACAGGGCCGGACAATCGTCACTATCAAACGTGATATTAGATGGCCGGTCACGATTCCAGGGTTTAATTCCTCTTATGAAAACAGTGATGTAAAAGTCGAGGCCAGCAAATCGATTGATGGCAAGATCTCGTTTGGTTATTTCAATGGCAAACAATAAGGCGATTTTTTCTTGATCGTATAAAAAGGGCGCTCAGTAGAGCGCCCTTTTCATCATCAGCCATTCAACTCGGATCAACCGGCTTTTTCAGCTTTGGATTCGGGAAGAACTGCACGCCCTGAACCTTTGGATCTGCCGGTTTTGGCGTGGCCTTGTTGACCCGCGTTCCCAGTTCCTTGGGAATCGAGAGGCCCTGTTCATTGAGCGTATCGCTGTAGCCGCAACCCACGCATTCGCGATGGGGCACGTCGTCTTCGCTCCACATCTTCAACTTGTCGGGTTCGCTGCACGCCGGGCAGACAGCCCCGGCGATAAAGCGTTTCTTGGTAATGACTACCGGTGTATCGGTCATGCTGCCGCTTCCTCACTCAGGCCACTGTGGCGCAAGAGTGCGTCAATTGAAGGCTCGCGTCCGCGGAAGTCGACGAACAACACCATCGGCGCCTGGGAACCGCCACGCGCCAGAATGGCTTCGCGGAAGGCACGACCCGTTTCGGCGTTGAGTACACCGTCTTCCTCGAATTTGGAGAAAGCGTCGGCAGACAACACTTCAGCCCACTTGTAGCTGTAGTAACCGGCTGCATAACCACCCGCGAAGATATGCGCGAAGCTGTTCGGGAAGCGGTTATAGGCTGGCGGTCGCATGACCGAGACTTCATCGCGAATGCCTTCGAGCACTTCCAGCACACTACGGCCGTCGCCATGGGTGGCGTGCAGCTCGAAGTCGAACAGCGAGAACTCCAGTTGACGAACCATCATCAGCCCCGACTGGAAGTTCTTGGCTGCGAGCATTTTTTCCAGCAGGTCCTGAGGCAGTGCTTCGCCGCTCTCGTAGTGACCGGAAATCAGGGCCAGGCCTTCAGGCTCCCAGCACCAGTTTTCCATGAACTGGCTTGGCAGTTCGACTGCATCCCACGCCACGCCGTTGATCCCGGAAACACCGGCATGCTCGACGCGGGTCAGCAGGTGATGCAGGCCATGGCCGAATTCGTGGAACAGGGTGGTGACTTCATCGTGAGTCAGCAAGGCAGGCTTGCCGCCGACTGCTGGCGTGAAGTTGCACACCAGATTCGCCACCGGGTTCTGCATACGGCCTTCGGCGGTACGGCGACGGTCGCGTGCACCATCCATCCAGGCACCGCCACGCTTGTTGGCGCGGGCATACAGGTCGAAGAAGAAACGCCCGACGTGCTGGCCGTTTTCCTTGATCTCGAAGAGACGAACATCCGGGTGCCAGGTGTCGAAACCTTTCTGTTCGGCGATTTCAATTCCGTACAGGCGCTGAACAATGGCAAACAGGCCGCTCAGCACTTTATCGATAGGGAAATAGGCGCGCAGGATTTCCTGGGAAACGCTGTAGCGCTGTTCGCGCAGTTTTTCGCCATAGAAACCGCTGTCCCAGCTTTGCAGATCCGGGCAACCCTGTTCGGCGGCATACGCCTTGAGCTGCTTGAGGTCCTGTTCGGCAAAAGGCTTGCTGCGCTTGGCCAGATCGCGCAGGAAGCTGAGCACCTGATCGCTGGACTCGGCCATCTTGGTCGCCAGGCTCAGTTCGGAGAAGCTGGCGAAGCCCAACAGTTGTGCCAGTTCCTGACGCAGGTCGAGGATCTGCGCCATGACCGGGCCGTTGTCGTTCTTGCCCGCATTCGGGCCTTGATCCGAGGCGCGTGTGCAGTACGCCGCATAGACTTCCTCGCGCAGGGCGCGGTCTTCGGCGTAGGTCATTACCGCGTAGTAGCTCGGGAACTCCAGGGTAATCAGGAAACCTTCCAGATCCTTGGCCTTGGCGGCGGCAGCCATTTGCTGTTTGGCCGATTCGGTCAGACCCGCCAGGGCAGATTCGTCAGTGACCAGTTTGGTCCAGGCCTGGGTTGCATCGAGCAACTGGTTGGAGAACTGGCTGCCCAGCTCCGACAGCTTGCTTTGCACTTCGGCGTAACGCTTCTGCTGCTCGGGTGGCAGGTCGATACCCGAAAGGCGGAAGTCGCGCAGCGATTGTTCCAGAATAGTCTTCTGGCCAACATCGAAGTTTGCCGCTTCCGGGCTGTTGGCCAGGGCTTCATAGGCCTGGAACAGCTCACGGTTCTGGCCCATTTCGGTGGAGTAAGCGCTCAATGCAGGCAGGCACGACTCGTAGGCTTCGCGCAGTTCTGCGCTGTTGCAGACGGCATTCAGGTGACTGACCGGGCTCCAGGCGGCTCCCAGGCGGTCATTCAATTCATCCATCGTCAGGACCAGTCCGGCCCAGGTGGGTGTCGAACCCTGCCTGGCAAGAATGTCGGCAATCGCGGCGCGGTTATCGGCCAGGATCTGTTCGATGGCAGGTTTTACGTGCTCGGCACGGATCGCCGAGAAAGGAGGCAGGTCGTACGATTGCAAAAGAGGGTTGTTCGCGCTCACGGTTTTGCACCTTGGCTGGAAGAAACACTCACGCATCTTAATTACAATCGACGCCGACCGCAGCACTCAAACCGGTATCGCGCATCTATCACCACCAAAGAAGGAGCCTATCGTGGCCATTCGCAAGTTCCAGGACCACACCCCAGCCCTTGGCGAGCGAGCGTTCGTCGACTATTCCGCTGTGGTGATCGGCGATGTCGAGATCGGTGCCGACAGCTCCGTCTGGCCACTGACCGTCATCCGTGGCGACATGCATCGCATCCGTATCGGTGCCCGTACCAGCGTGCAGGACGGCAGCGTGTTGCACATCACCCACGCAGGGCCGTTCAACCCTGACGGCTTTGCGCTACTGATCGGTGACGAAGTGACTATCGGCCACAAGGCGATGCTGCATGGCTGCACCATCGGCAACCGGATCCTGATCGGCATGGGCACCACCATCATGGATGGCGCGGTGGTCGAGGATGAAGTCATCATTGGCGCTGGCAGCCTGGTGCCGCCGGGTAAAGTGCTGGAAAGCGGGTTTCTGTACGTGGGGCGTCCGGTCAAACAGGCACGGCCACTGACTGAAAAGGAGATCGCCTTTTTCCCCTATAGCGCGACCAATTACGTGAAGCTCAAGGATCAGCACCTGGCCGAAGGTTACGACCAGCCCTGAGTTATCCACAGACCTTTTTACGCATTCACTGGCGAGAACCCATGCATTACAAAAACATTCTGTTCGACCTCGACGGCACACTGACTGACCCGCGCCTGGGGATAACTCGCTCGATCCAGTTTGCCTTGGGGCGTCTGGGCATCGACGAGCCGGATATCACTAAACTGGAACACTTCATCGGCCCACCGCTACTGCAAGCCTTCATGCAGTTTTATGAGATGGACGAAGCCCGTGCCTGGGAGGCTGTGGGTTTCTATCGCGAGCGCTTCAAAGTCACCGGGCTTTATGAAAATCTGGTTTTCGATGGCGTGCCCGAGCTGCTTGAAACCTTGGGTGGTCAAGGTCGAACGCTGTATATCGCGACTTCAAAGCCTTGGGTTTTCGCCCATGAAATCGCCCGGCACTTCGACTTCGCCAGGCATTTCAAGGTGATCTACGGCAGTGAGCTGGACGGCACCCGCACCGACAAAGTGGAACTGATCGCCCATCTGCTGGAGCAGGAGCGTCTGGACCCAAGCCAGACCTTGATGATCGGCGACCGCAAGCATGACCTGATCGGCGGGTCGCGTAACGGGCTGGATGTGGCAGCAGTAGGTTATGGTTTTGGCAGCCATGAGGAACTGACAGCGCAATCGCCGACCTATCATTTTGTGACGATGGCCCAGATGCATGAGGCTTTTCGCGAATGAATTCGCTCCTACGGTGTGGGAGCGAATTCATTCGCGAAAGCCGCTGAGCTCCTGCAACTTGGCCTTGCGCTGCACCACAGGCAAATCCCCCAGCTTTTCCACGGCATCAAAGAACGCCACCCAGTCACCATTCACTTGCTTGAACAACGCCTCAAACGCTGGCACCCACTGGTCATAAAGCCCGAAGGGCAGCAGCTTGGCGTTGTTCATCGGTGAGTTGATCCACCCGTCGAAGCGTTTGTCGCCGCTCCATTGCTCATCACGCAATTGCCGGTACTCACGGCGCAAGCGCTCGAATTCGGCGGCTTTGCGCTCACGCATCAGCTCGGCTGTCAGCGGCTGGCGATACAAGGTCTTGAGCCGCTCCCGGGTATCGAGCACCAATCGAATGAACTGATCCCGGCGTGTGGATTGTGAGACGTTTTCCGGTGCCAGGCCTCGTGCAGCACGCCATTGGCGAGTGCCTTCCTGCTCCACGAAGCTGGCGTAGGATTCGTTGAACTCGGTGTCGTCCTTCACATAGAAACGTTGATGGGCCAGTTCGTGGAAGATCAGCGTTGCCAGTCGCTCGTCACCCCAACCCAGCATGGAACTGAGAATCGGATCGTTGAACCAGCCCAGCGTTGAATACGCTTCGACGCCGCTCATGTACACGTCCTTGCCGGCCTGACGCTGTAAAGCGGCTTCACCTCGCGCACCGCCCTGGCTGTAATAACCGCGATAGGCCACGCAACCGGCAATCGGAAAGCAATGAGTGACAGGGTCCAGAGAGAACTCATCGGTCGCGAATACGTTCCAGACGACATAAGGACGGCCCAGATCGGCGTACAGGCGATAACTCTTGTTGTCCGGCAGATGCAGATGCTCGCTGGCGAAGGTACGAGCTTCCTGGGCATATGCCAGACGCTGACGCAATTTCGGGTCGCGCGCAGGGTCAGAGATGATGTCCTGGATCGGCTCCCGAGCCTGTAGCAGTCGCAGTTGACCACTGGCCAACTGGCCGTAATACGAAAGGCTGGAGCATCCACAAAGCAAAACCATCGTCGCTATCGGCAAACTGTGCCAGAGACGTAAAACATTGAGTCGTGGCATACACGGCCTTCAAGACAGGGATAGAACGGGTTATGCAGGACAGCCAGGGTATTACGCAACTATCATCGTCATCCGCCCATCTTCGGAGCCTGACATGCGCCTGATAGCATTGACTCTCGCCCTTGGCACCCTTCTGGGGTGTACTACGCCTTTACCTGCCGTGGACCCGGACATGGCCTGGATCGACATGCGCACCATGACCGGCAGGCTGGTGATGGCAGACAAGCTTGATGGCAAGAATACCTATGATGGCCGCTACTTTCAGGTCACTCCCGGTCGCCACGAGCTACAGATACGCTTCGATTATGAATATCGCTCGGGCGGGCTGGGCCTGATAAGTGATGACTACACCGACATCACCTGTTTCATCGATATCGAGTACGACCATTTTGTCGCCGGGCAGCGTTACATGATCGAAGCCCGCACGCTTGCCAATGACATTACCGCCAAACTTTATGACGCCGAGCGCAAGGTGCTGGCCCATGAAGGGGATGTCCGCTGCATCTGATCAGCTATCGTTTTTTTGATAGATGATTTTTTTGGTGCCGTTTTCGCAGCTGCCCACCACCATGTTCTGGTCGTGGACCTCGGCGTTGGGGACGATTTCCAGCGTATAGGACGTGACGTTGTTGGCCTGGATCTTGGCCTCGATCTCGTCCTTGAGTTCTTCGCAGGATTTCGGCGCAGCCAGGGCGCCGGTCGTCAGCAGGATACAGCTCATAGCCAAAACAAAACGTTTCATGCCCGATTCCTTCGATAAGACGCACAGAACCTTGTCTGTGCTGTAGTCCTTCATACGACCGTCCGGCCCCGCATCTGGTTCTGACGGGCAAAAAAATGACCCGTACAACCGGGTTGTACGGGTCATCAGGTGTCACGCTATCGATCAACCGAGCAGCGTGGCGTCCAGGGTAATCTTGGCGTTCAGCACCTTGGAAACCGGGCAGCCTTCTTTGGCTTGCCTGGTCAAATCATCGAACTGCTGCTGGCTTGCACCCGGGACCTTGGCCTTGAGCACGAGATGAACGGCTGTGATCGAAAATCCGCCGCTGTCCTGATCCAGGGTCACTTCAGCCTGAGTATCGATGCTTTCAGCAGTGAAGCCCGCGTTCCCGAGGATCATCGACAAGGCCATGGAGAAGCAGCCAGCATGGGCTGCGCCGATCAGTTCTTCCGGGTTGGTGCCCTTGCCGCCCTCGAAGCGGGCCTTGAAACCGTAAGGCGCTTCGCGCAGTACGCCCGTTTCAGTGGAGATACTGCCAATGCCACTCTTCAGATCACCTTCCCAATGGGCTGATGCTTTCTTGACGATGCTCATGGTGCCTCCTGATTAAATCGGTAATGTTCCGGCCGTAACCAAGTTTCTGAGGATAGACGGTCTTGGAAAGTTCAACGTATAAGTCCTAGTGTTTTGGTAGGTCTTTTTCGGGGTTGCCATTGAAAAGCAGCGCTTGCGCCCGCACTGCTGTTTCATCATGGGCTCAGCCCAACACATTTCGAGGAGAAGCAGCGGCCTATGAAACGTTTGACGGATGTAAAGATTTCCACCCTTGATCTGGTGCCTGTGCGTCAGGACAAAGGTCCCGCAGAATCACTGCGTAATTCCCTGAACCTGGCTCAGCACGTCGAGAAGCTGGGTTACAACCGTTTCTGGGTTGCAGAGCACCACAACATGGATGGCATCGCGAGTTCGGCGACTTCTGTGCTGCTGGCCTATCTGGCTGGCGGTACTTCGACGATTCGCGTAGGCGCTGGTGGCGTCATGCTGCCCAACCATGCGCCATTGGTCATTGCCGAGCAGTTCGGCACCCTTGCCAGTCTCTATCCCGGTCGTATCGATCTGGGCCTGGGACGTGCGCCGGGTTCGGACCAGATGACGGCCCGGGCATTGCGACGCGAGCGCTCCGGTAGCGCGGATGACTTCCCTGATGATGTCACCGAGCTGATGGGCTACCTCGGGCCACGCACGCCTGATCAAAAAGTGATCGCTGTGCCGGGTTCCGGCACCGATGTGCCGATCTGGTTGCTGGGTTCGAGCCTGTTCAGTGCCCAGCTCGCCGGGATGCGTGGGCTGCCTTATGCCTTTGCCTCCCATTTCGCGCCGCGCTACATGCATGAAGCGATTCGCGTCTATCGCAATCATTTCCAGCCTTCAGAGGTGCTCGACAAGCCTTACGTGATGTTGGGTGTGCCGCTGGCGGCGGCCGACACTGACGAGCGTGCCGAGTATCTGGCGACTTCGGTCTATCAGCGCATTCTGGCGCTGATGCGTGGGCACAGCCTGGTGCAGCGTCCGCCCGTCGAATCCATGGACAAGCTGTGGCTGCCTCACGAACGAGAGGCCGTGGCGAGTTTTCTGGGGCTGGCGATGGTGGGCGGTCCGCAAAAGATCCGCGCCAAGCTGGATGTGCTGCTGGAGCAGACCGATGCCGATGAATTGATCTTCACCTGCGACATGTACGAACACGAGGATCGTCTACGTTCGTATGAAATTCTGGCGCAGGTTGCGCAGGGATAAGGACACCGCACAGTGCAGGACCGGATTTATCCGGGAAGGCGGCATACCTGACGGTAAGGATCGGCCTTTCGCGAATGAATCCGCTCCTGCACGGCGGTGGCGCGTACCCGGATCAGTTGCGGGTGTAGATGATCTTGTGTCTGCCCACATCGCAGGAGCCTACGACTTTCTGATCCTTCAGATCGTCGGTCGGGATAATTTCCAGCGTGTAGGACGAAACCTTGAGCGACTTGAGTTTTGCGTCAATCTCCGCTTTCAGCTCTTCGCAATTCTTGCCCGCCGCCATGGTGGTTCCAGCAAAACTCAGCAAGCCTACTACCAATAGAAGCTTCTTCATCAATGACACTCCCTCGTGTTGACAAATACAGGCACTCCAAAATGAAGCGCTCAATGGCAACCGCCACGCATTGATGCGTGGCAGCGGTTTCTATCTGTAGCGGAATTTATGGCAAACGGCCAGTTAAAAGCGTCAGAACCTGTCAGCTATCGGCGATGCGAAAGCCCACCTTGAGGGTTACCTGATAGTGCGCAACCTTGCCGTTCTCGATGTGTCCGCGGGTTTCGGTCACTTCAAACCATTCCAGTAACTGAAGGCTCTTGCTGGCCTCTGCAATCGCATTGTTGATGGCGTCTTCGATACTGGTGGTAGACGAGCCAACCAGCTCGATCTTCTTGTAGGTGTGGTGATCACTCATGGCAGTTCTCCTTGGTAGCCTTCAGGAGCGTAGCAGTGGCGACGCTCATTGGTTCTGTCAGGAAAATGCGGACAAAAGTTCAGCACTTTGCATAAATCCCATCGCACTTTCCAAAACCTGCGCAGTCGGAAACAACACACGTACTCATCACAGCAGGAGAAATACCATGGCTAGCAATTCACTTCGTAAAGCCTCGTTGCAAAGCATGGAAGCAGAGATCGAAAGCCTCCTCAAGTCATTGGAAAGCCTCAAAGGCGATGCTTCCGAGGAGTCTCGCAAGACGCTGAAAAGTCTCAAGGTCAATGCTGAAAATGCGCTGAGCCATTCGCGCCATCTGCTCAGCGATCTGTACGAGGACGTGAAGGTCAAGACCCGTGAAAACGCACTCGCTACCCGCGATTACGCTCAGGAGCATCCCTGGACGACTGCGGGCGTTGCAGTCGGCGCGATTGGCCTGCTTGCTGCCTACCTGTTGATCAAACGCGGCGAATGATCATTTTCTGATCGGCTCGATGGAGCGCTCCAGCTCGTTTTTCAACCATTGAGCCAACTGCTGCGCCCGACCGTCAGCGGCGCGTCGGGGGACCCAAAGTGCAAGTCGTGCCGGGGTTTCGCTGAAACCCCATGGCGCAGCCAGGCGTCCGGCCCGCAGGTCGTCCGTGACCAGCGGCTCGGGTGCAATGGCAATGCCAAGGCCCGCGACTGCTGCCTCCAGCAAATAGTACAAATGCTCGAACCCCTGCCCGTAACGCAAAGCCTGCGGATCGATCCCGTGGTGTTGCGCCCAGCTTGGCCAGGCTTGTGGGCGCGAGGTGGTTTGCAACAGTGATTCGTTCAATAACGCTTGGGCAGGTGCCTGCCGCAATGCCTCGAAATGTGTGAAGCGTGGGCTCAGCACTGGCCCGATACGTTCGCTGGCCAACTCGAAAACCTGCATGTCCGCCGGCCATGGGGGCTCCGCGAATACCAGCAGTGCATCCAGCCCCGGTCGGCGCGGGTCCAGATCGCCCTCGCCCGCCGAGAGATGCAGACGCAGGTCCGGCAGCTCGGCATTCAGGCGCCCAAGGCGTGGAATGAACCAGCGCGCCAGCAGGCTACCGGAGCAACCCAGTACGAATGGCGCATCCGCGCTGCCTTGGCTCAGTTCGGCACACACATCGCGCAATCGGTCGAAAGCTTCACCGCTGACGTCGCGCAATCGAATACCTGAATCTGTGAGTTTCAGGCCGCGACCATCCTTGCTGAACAGGCTGACGCCCAAGTGTTCTTCCAAGGCTTTCAACTGACGGCTGACCGCGCCATGGGTCACGTGCAGCTGTTCCGCAGCATGACTGACGCTGCCCAGGCGGGCAGTGGCTTCAAAAGCGCGCAAGGCATTGAGGGGAGGAAGGTCGCGGCTCATGGTATGTGTGAGTTTTCCTGACAGGTTGTGGCGATCTTATCGGTTTTCATCCGGGCTTGCGCTGGTTAAAGTGAGCCCATTGCCGATACGGCTCAACCCATTCGCCCAAGACTGCAACTGGAGCCCCCATGACCCAGACCAACTTTCGCAGCGGTCCCGACGCCAACGGCCTGTTCGGCTCATTTGGCGGCCGCTACGTAGCTGAAACCCTCATGCCGCTGGTGCTTGACCTCAATCGCGAGTACGAAGCCGCCAAGGCCGATCCTGAGTTCGCCGAGCAACTGGCGTACTTCCAGCGTGATTATGTAGGCCGCCCCAACCCTCTGTATTTCGCCGAGCGCCTGACCGAGTTCTGCGGTGGCGCCAGGATCTACTTCAAGCGCGAAGAGCTGAACCACACCGGCGCACACAAGATCAATAACTGCATCGGCCAGATCCTGCTGGCCAAACGCATGGGCAAGAAGCGCCTGATCGCGGAAACCGGCGCAGGCATGCACGGCGTTGCTACTGCCACGGTCGCTGCCCGTTTCGGTCTGCCTTGCGTGATCTACATGGGCGCAACCGACATCGAGCGTCAGCAGGCCAACGTATTTCGCATGAAGCTGCTGGGCGCCGAGATCGTGCCGGTCACTTCCGGCACCGGCACCCTGAAAGACGCCATGAACGAAGCCCTGCGTGACTGGGTGACCAACGTTGAAGACACCTTCTACCTGATCGGCACTGTGGCAGGCCCACACCCGTATCCGGCGATGGTCCGTGATTTCCAGTCGATCATCGGCAAGGAAACCAAGGCCCAGATGCAGGAAAAGGAAGGACGTCTGCCGGACAGTCTGGTGGCTTGCGTGGGCGGTGGCTCCAACGCAATGGGCCTGTTCCATCCATTCCTCGATGATGCCAGCGTGCAGATCGTTGGCGTCGAGGCTGGTGGTCACGGTATCGACACCGACAAGCACGCAGCCAGCCTCAACGGCGGCGTACCCGGCGTATTGCATGGCAACCGCACTTACCTGCTGCAGGACGACGACGGCCAGATCACCGACGCCCATTCGATTTCCGCGGGCCTGGACTACCCAGGCATCGGCCCTGAGCACGCTTACCTGCATGAAGTGAAGCGCGCCGAATACGTGAGTATTACCGACGAAGAGGCCCTGCAGGCTTTCCATCAGTGTTGCCGACTCGAAGGCATCATCCCCGCGCTGGAAACTGCCCACGCACTGGCCGAAGCCATCAAACGTGCCGCCACTCTGAGCAAGGACCATTTGATGGTCGTGTGCTTCTCCGGTCGCGGAGACAAAGACATGCAAACCGTCATGAGCCACATGGCCGCCGCTGAACAGAACCAGGAGAAGTCGGTATGAGCCGTCTTGAGCAACGTTTCGCCCAGCTGAAAACCGAAGGCCGTGCGGCGCTGGTGACCTTCATCACTGCTGGCGACCCTGGTTACGATACGTCGCTGAAAGTCCTCAAAGGGCTGCCGGCTGCGGGTGCCGACGTGATCGAGCTGGGCATGCCCTTCACCGATCCGATGGCCGATGGTGTCGCGATTCAACTGGCGACCCTGCGTGCCCTGGACGCCGGGCAGACTCTGCTGAAAACCCTGCAAATGGTCAGCGAGTTCCGCGCAGAAGATCAGACCACGCCTATCGTGCTGATGGGTTACTACAACCCGATTCATCGTTTTGGTGTGGATGCATTCGTGGCAGCCGCCAAGGATGCGGGCGTCGACGGCCTGATCATCGTCGACCTGCCACCTGAGCATGACGCCGAGCTGGCCACGCCTGCCCAGGCTTCTGGCATCGACTTCATTCGCCTGACCACGCCGACCACCGATGACGCACGTCTGCCACGTGTTCTGGAGCGCAGTTCCGGTTTCGTCTACTACGTGTCCGTCGCCGGTGTGACCGGTGCCGGATCGGCTACCACCGAGCACGTCACCGAAGCCATTGCACGTCTGCGTCGCCATACGTCTCTGCCGATCAGTGTCGGTTTCGGCATTCGTACGCCTGAGCAGGCAGCCGCTATCGCCCGTCTGGCCGATGGCGTGGTGGTCGGTTCTGCGCTGGTGGACAAGATCGCCACAGCCAAGTCGCCCGGCGAGGCCGTCGATGGCGTGTTGAGCCTTTGTGCGGCGTTGGCTGATGGTGTGCGTCAAGCTCGCAAGAGCTGAAGGTAAAGTTCCTGATACAGAGGAATCAATTCGCCATTAGCTGTCCTATGCAGCAAGACACAAGGGGTTCACGGCCAAGGTCCTGAGCCCCTTTTTTTGCTTCATTGAATGCTGAGGTATCCCCATGAAACTGCCAAATCGTTTTATAGCCGGGCTGGGCATCCTGCTGATCAGCGCTAGTCCGCTGCTTCAGGCCGCGCCGGATCAGCGTGACGGGCGTGATGACAATCGTGGCGGTCAGCAGCACGGCCCGCAAAACAATGGCGGCCCCGATGGTCGTGGCAATGGTGGCAACAAAGGCCATGGCAATCAGGGGCATCAGGACAACCGTGGCGGTAATCGTCCACCTCAGGACTTCGGCCAGGTCCGTCAGACCTTTCAGCAGCATCGCGATGTCATCGGCCGTGGCCAGCCTCTGCCGCCGGGCGTACACATTGTCAAAGGCAAGCCACTGCCCCGTGGTTATGGCAAGCGGCTGGATAGTCGTTCGCTGCAATACCTGCCGCGTTATGACGGTTACGAGTGGCGTCGTCTGGGTACCGACGTAGTCTTGATCGCGGTGGGCACAGGAATTGTCTACGCTATCCTCGATGGCGTACTGAATTGATTCACTAGCCCGTGAAACGGGCTGTCTGCTTGCGGCAGGCAGCCCTTCAGGCGCATCAATCAGGGCTTGATATGCCTCAAATTCTTTTTCATGGAACTATCTGCCATGACGTCTAAATTAGGCGCTCACCGTAGAAAAGGACCCTGAAAATGCTTGTCTTGAACAAGGAAGTTGGCCACTCGCTACAACGTGACAAGTTTGCAAATGTTCTAGGCAGCGATTTTAGTTTGTACGGTCATTTCGCCGATTTCATCCGGCTCACCAAGAGCTGGGAGAACATGGAAGAAGACAAGTACTACGGGCAGGCCGATGCAGGCATGCGGTTTCGCCGCTATAGCGACTTTGAATACAACCCCGTCACTCGCGACCTGCGTCAACTCGAACACCGTGCTTATGTCCAGTCCACCGCCCATAACCGCTACGTTGGCGGCATGGAACGGCATTTTCAGGACTTTTCCGAAGAAGTCATCGCCTCTCCGGTTGTACGCAGCCTCATAGACCTGGACTTTGAGGTCTACAAAAACGTGCTGCCCCTGGAGTTGCACGACAAGGTCTGGCAATGCCAGATCCACCAGATTCGTATCGAAATCAAACCGGGCAAGACGCTTGAAATCACTCCTGAAGGCATCCATTGCGATGGCTATCCTTTCAGCGGCGTGCATTTCTGGGGCAAGCAGAACGTCGAGGGCGCGCAAAGCCGGCTGTACAACGCCCAGGAAGAACAACTGGCAGCACTCACCTACGATGAAGTGCTGGACACCACCTTCTTCCTCGACCGTGAAATGCGCCACTACGTAACGCCTGCGAGCAATCGCGACCCGCATAAAACGGCCTATCGGCAGATTATGGCTATTTCATTTTCCTTGCCGGGGACGCCTTTTGACATCGTTCGCTGAAAACCTCGAACCTGCTGAAATTGCGCTTCTCAAGCGAGCGACCTATCAGGATGCTGCGCTGCTGGAGAGCTTTTTCCGCTCTTTCAAAGAGGTCGCGTTCTGCCAGTGGCAGGACACCAAATGCTTGCAGCGTATCCTGACCCGCGAGACTACCATTGCTTATCTGGCCGAAGATGCCAAAGGCGATGTCGTTGGCGCGGTGCTGGGCGGTGTTCTGGGAACTCGCGGGACCATCAATCATCTGGCGGTCAGCCCTGAATATCGCGGCCAGGGTGTCGGGCAGTGTCTGGTGGATGCTGCAACCACGGACATGAAGCGCCTCAATGTGCGGCGCATGTTCCTGTTCGTCGATGGCGATAATCTGGTGGGGCGTAATTTCTGGAATAGCCTGGGCTTTCATGAGCCCAAGGGCGAAATTACTTGCGAGAAAGACCTTTGAGCAAGCTATCGATCGATCAAACCTTGCCTGTCCAGAATCAGAAATCCCGTGCTTTTGCTGAAGCGAGCCCTGTCGTGGCCGGCTACTTTGCCGTTGCCTTCGTGTTCGGGCTCATGGCGATCAACGCGGGCTTTCCGCTCTGGTTGCCGGTTGCGATGTGTCTGTTCGTCTATGCCGGTGCCTCGCAGTTCGCGGCTCTGGCGCTGCTGAGCGCAGGCGCTTCGCTGCCCACGATCATCCTTACGACGTTTCTGATCAATGCCCGGCACATGCTGATGTCGGTCTATATGGCCAAGGCCTTGCGTACCCTGAAACTGAGCCGTCTGGAGCGTTTTTGCTATGGCGCGGAGCTGACCGATGAGTCGTTCGCCTTCCACAGCATCCGTCTCGGCAAAGACCAGCCTGTCACGGCCCGTTATCTGATCGGTTTCAATCTCTACTGCCACACCTCATGGGTCGCCGGTGGTCTGCTCGGTGCCTTGTGCGCCCAATATGCGGCGCATCTGGTGAGCTACAAGCTCGATTACGCACTGAGTGCCATGATGCTGTACGTGCTGGTTTCGCTGTGTGATACCCGCAAGAAGCTGATTGCAGCACTGGTGGCTGTCGTGACCATGGGCGGGCTCAGCCTGCTGGGCGACTCCGCCTTCAATGTATTTATCGCCACACTTCTGGGTTGCGGGGCAGGTCTATGTCTGAACAAGCGTTCCTGATTCTGGTTGTGGCGTCGATGGTCGCCGTCACACTGCTGCCGCGCACCTTGCCGTTGCAGGTCAATACCGAGCACTGGCCGGACTTTATCGCCAAGGCACTGGAATACCTGCCTGTGGCGATCGTGGCTGCCATTACCGTGACCCCGCTGCTGATCAGGAATCAGCAACTGCAACTTGATCGCCCCGAGTTTCTTGCCGCCTTGCCGACGCTGTTATGCGCATACCTGAGCAGGAATCTGTTTCTCAGTGTGGCGCTGGGTGTGGCGGCCTACATTATTATCAGTGCTGTCCTGTAATGCAGTGTGGACCACGTAATTCAAGGCCTGGCACGACAGGCTTGAATTGTTCACGACCAGATGCACCTCCAGCGAATCCTCGAAGCCCGGCACGATGGTCAGGCCACTGTGCTCGGCGACACTTCTGGACACCAGGCCAATGCCGTCGAACTGCCTGATCAAGGAAAGCGTCAGCGTTTCGCTGCCCGAGTACACAATGCTCGGCGGTTTGCCTTTCTTGGGCGTGCCGCCAGCAATGAAGCGCTGGAAACTGTCGGAGTACGGGCAACTGCTGCTGGGGCGAACCTGGAGTTTTTCATTGAGCGAAGACAGCGGCGTATCTTTCGGCCCGCAATGCACGCCCACGACCTGGACCTGTACAAAGGGCAGAAGAACGCTGGGGCGTATCGACTGCGGCCCGATCAGCACCGCCATATCGAAGCTTTCGTGATTCAGCTTGCTCAGGTTTTCCACCGACTCGGCGTAGCTGAACTCCAGTTGGCAGTCGTCGAACGCTTCGATCATGCGCGCCACGATGCAGCGATTGACCTCGCTCGACAGTGTACTGTTGAGCGCCACCCGCAGGATCCTTGAGGACGAGACACTGAGCGCTGCAACCTTGTTGTCCAGTTGCCGGGAAGCTTCCAGCACCTGTTCCATGTAGGGCTCAAGCTCCTGGCCCGCACTGGTCAGGGTCAGCCCTTTGTTGGAGCGCTTGAAAAGCTTGAAGCCAAATTGCGCTTCGACCTTGTTCAACTGCGCGGCCAGTGCCTGGACACTGAGGCAGCAGATTTCGGAAGCTGCGGTCAGAGAACCGCACTGCGCGACTTGCATGAGATTTTTCAGAGTGCGAATGTCCATGTGATGACATCTCCACGGGATAGCGCTATTGGATTCAAACATTACCGACAAACCACTGCTGAAGCCATTTGCCTGAAGTGGAAGTCACCATTCCATGACCTGGAACATCTTCACTGCTTATAGCGGAGCAGGTTATACACAGCTCTGTGCCTTCATGAACCTGCGTCTCAGGCCCTGAATATGGAGATATCCAGAGGCCGAATTTCTCCCATCCAGATGGCATGTTCGGTGTGATCCTTGAGCTCATCGCCCGTCAAGGGGTGCAAAAACACCACCAGATCTTTTCGATTGCGCGCCAGCCACAACACTACATCGGCAAACTGCGAGTGCCCGAACGCCAATTGGCAACTCCAATCCGGATGCGGCCCCACCAGTCGCTCGTGGACCCTCCCCATCTGTATGTCAAACTTTTCAGTGGCGGCTTCGCACAAGGCCCGCGCCTGCCCGATGGTCTGTGCATCGAAATAAATATGAGCGTGATAGCCCTGAACATCCTGCATTACCAAGTCCTCCCTAACTCAAGATTGCTCCCAGTTATCCACAGATAAGGATCAAACCGCAATCGACGGTAGTGGTTTACCGGTCAATGAGTCGCCACTGAGGGCCTGTTCACTGGCCAGCCAGTCGACAAACTGCTGCACGACCTGAAGTCGTCGCTTGCGCTGCGGCAGGACCACGTAATAGCCACAGGCGGAAATCGCCGTGGCTGCAACAGGGCGGCACAACAGGCCCTGATCGAGCAGATCATCGACCAGATGCCGCCAGCCAATGGCAATACCCTGCCCGGCAATGGCGGCCTGGATCAATAGCGTGTAATTGTCGAAACGCAACTGGCCGGGGGCCGGGGCCTGGGGAATATTGAATTCCCGAAACACGCCGGCCCAGTCGAACCAGTTGTTACTGCCCTCGCCGCGTAAATGCAGCAGCGCGAATTCGCGCAAGACTTCGTTGGGCAAGGGGGTTGCCCGGCCGGCAAGCAACTGTGGGCTGCACACCGGAAAAACCTCTTCGCTGAACAACCAGCGGCTTTCACCCTGTTTGAAACGCCCGTCTCCGAACAGCACCGCCACATCGATATCGGCGCTGAGCATGCTGTGGCTGCGCTCGCTGGTCACAAGGCTGACGTCCACATCCGGGTGGTGTTTGTGAAAGCGATGCAGACGAGGCATCAGCCAGTAGGCGGCGAATGCAAAGTCAGTCGCGACCTGCAACACCTCGTTCTGATGCTGCTCGGTAATGGCAACCAGACCGCTGTCCATGGACTGCAACCCGCTCTGTACATGGCCGAACAGGATTTCTCCGGCCTCGGTCAGCTCGATCCCGCGATAGACACGGTCGAACAGGCGGGTCGCCAATTGTTCTTCCAGGCGCTTTATCTGCTGGCTGATCGCAGGCTGGGTCGTGCCCAGCTCCATGGCCGCTGCCGTGAAACTGCGCAGGCGGGCTGCGGCTTCAAAGGCGCGCAGCAGATCCAGAGACATGTCACCGAGGGTTTCAAACATAAGCTGTGCTTATCCTAGGCATTGTTTTGTGTGGGCTTTACCGTAAAACCGGAGATCTTCATCCTCGATACAACACTTTCGCATAACTGCTGACAATGGGATGCCGAGATTACATGAAGCGCAAAAATATTCTGTTCATCATGGCCGATCAAATGGCCGCGCCCATGTTGCCGTTCTACGCAACGTCTCCCGTCAAAGTGCCAAACCTGAGCCGTCTGGCTGCAGAAGGCGTGGTGTTCGACTCCGCTTACTGCAACAGTCCGCTGTGTGCGCCCTCGCGTTTTACCCTGGTCAGCGGCCAGCTTCCGAGCCGGATCGGCGCCTATGACAACGCCGCGGATTTTCCCGCAGACATCCCGACTTATGCCCACTACCTGCGCGGCCTGGGCTACAAGACCGCGCTCTCGGGCAAGATGCATTTCTGCGGCCCGGACCAGTTGCACGGTTACGAAGAGCGGCTGACCAGCGATATCTATCCGGCCGATTATGGCTGGGCCGTGAACTGGGACGAGCCGAATGTGCGGCCCAGTTGGTATCACAACATGTCGTCGGTGCTTCAGGCCGGGCCGTGTGTGCGCACCAACCAACTGGATTTCGACGAGGAAGTGGTATTCAAGGCCCGCCAGTACCTGTTCGATCATGTTCGCCAGGACGGCGACGCGCCGTTTTGCCTGACGGTTTCCATGACCCATCCTCACGACCCGTACACCATCCCCAAACCGTTCTGGGATCTTTATCGCGACGAAGAGATTCCGCTGCCAGTGGCCCACGCGGATCAGGATACGCTGGACCCGCACTCGCAACGTTTGCTCAAGGTTTATGACCTGTGGGACAAGCCGCTGCCTGTGGACAAGATCCGCGATGCCCGCCGTGCCTACTTCGGCGCTTGCAGCTATATCGACGACAACGTCGGCAAACTGCTGCAAACACTCGAAGAAACGGGCCTGGCCGAAGACACCATCATCGTGTTCTCGGGCGACCATGGCGACATGCTGGGTGAGCGTGGCCTCTGGTACAAAATGCACTGGTTCGAGATGTCGGCGCGGGTGCCGCTGCTGGTCTACGCGCCGGGCCACTTCAAGGCGGGTCGCGTGAGTGCTTCGGTGTCCACCGCCGACCTGTTGCCGACCTTCGTTGATCTGGCTGAAGGCCAACTGGACAGCGGCCTGCCGCTTGACGGCCGCTCGTTGCTACCGCATCTGCAAGGCGAAGGCGGGCATGACGAGGTTTTCGGCGAATACATGGCTGAAGGCACCACCAGCCCCTTGATGATGATTCGTCGGGGCGCCTACAAATTCATCTACTCGGAACAGGACCCGTGCCTATTGTTCGATGTAGACAACGATCCAAAGGAACAGGAAGAACTGAGCCAGTCGCCCGTTCATCAACAGTTGTTCACTGATTTTCTGGCCGAAGCTCGCGCCAAATGGGACATACCGGCGATACACCATCAGGTGCTCGCCAGCCAGCGTCGGCGACGTTTTGTCGCCAGCACACTGGCCATCGGCAAGCTGAAGAGTTGGGATCACCAGCCACTGGTCGACGCCAGTCAGCAGTACATGCGCAACCATATTGATCTGGACGATCTGGAGCGCAAGGCCCGTTATCCGCAACCTTGAACCCTGCCATCACCGAGAAAACCAAAAGGGTCACACGCATGAAAAAGTTATCCACAGCACTTGCGGTCGGTGTCATGACGCTCAGCAGCCTGGCTGCGCATGCCGCTGATCAGAGTTGCAGCACGGTAAAAATGGCCGACCCCGGCTGGAGCGACATTGCCGCCACCAACGCCATTACCGGATTGCTGCTCGATGGCCTGGGTTACAAGGCCAAGGTCGATACGCTGGCGGTGCCGATTGCCTTCGGCGGTCTCAAGGACGGTCAACTGGATGTGTTCCTGGGTAACTGGATGCCTGCGCAACAAGGCTTCTACGACAAGTTCGTGGCCACCGGCGATGTCACCCAGCTTGCCAAAAACCTGGAAGGCACCGAATTCACCCTGGCCGTGCCCGATTATGTCTGGGAGGCCGGCGTGCATGATTTCGCCGACCTGAACAAATTTGCCGACAAGTTCAGCAAGAAAATCTACGGCATCGGCTCCGGCGCGCCGGCCAACCTGTCGTTACAGGAGATCATCAAGAAAAACGAATTCGAGCTGGGCGACTGGAAACTGGTGGAGTCCAGCGAACAGGCCATGCTGGCCGAAGTGAACCGCAACGTGAAGAGAAAGACCTTCGTCGCCTTCCTGGGCTGGACGCCGCACCCCATGAACGTGCAGATCAAAGGCATGCGCTACCTCAAGGGCGGCGAGAAGTACTTTGGTGAAACCGGTTCGGTCTACACCCTGACCCGCAAAGGCTACGCCGAAGCCTGCCCGAATGTGGGCAAGCTGCTGACCAACCTGAGCTTCACCCTGGACATGGAAAACAGCATCATGGCCGAGGTGGCGAACAAGAAAGTCAGCAACGCCGAAGCCGCCAAAGCCTGGATCAAGGCCAACCCCGCCGTCCTCGATAAATGGCTCGACGGCGTGAAGACCATCGATGACAAAGATGGATTGGCGGCGGTCAAAGCCAAGTTGTAAAAGCCAAAACAGGAGCGAATTCATTCGCGAAAAGGTTCCAGACGGCGAATGTTTATGCGCTGTACTGGCCCTTCGCGAATGAATTCGCTCCTACGGAAAATTCATTTCTGTGTTTGATGGGCGCTGCCTAACTGATTACAGCCCCTTTCGGTCCGCTGGCAATCAAGCTGGCGCCACAAGCGGTTTTCATGCCGTCCAGGGCCACGGACGTTCCATCCACTGCATAAGTACTGCTGCCCTCGGCGATGGGGAAAATCCCTTTGCACAGAGGACAACTGACTTTATGGCCTACACCGGCAATGGGCTTGCCGTTGAGGTTGGTTTGGGAGAAGGCTTCAAGGACTACTCCGCCGTGAGTGGTGGCGTCGCCCAGGCGGATGATGTCTTTCACTAAGTACTCCTTTTAATACCTACTTGACGGCATCAATGCGCATCGTATTTATCCTGAACATAAAAACACCTCCACTTATGCCAACCGTGTCAGGGAATTCATCGAAACTCTAATACTCTCTCCCACTCGCCAATTTTTTCAGCAAACTCCCTATCTACTCGTAAAGCATCAAGCTCTTTCATATAAAGAGGGTCGTTTTTGATTTTCCTTTCGTCATCTTCACTCAACGCCATAGCCTTTCCACCCTTTTCATTGAGTAAGAAATTTTGAGCCGCGATATAATCATAAGCATCTACAATAGAGCTTTCCGCTGCACTTAAGCTTTCCTCTCCCTCCGAGAAAAATATAAGTAAATCAGAAAGTGCGTACATGTAGAGATTTTTAAATACCTCTTCAGTACTTGCGTCCTGCTCATCTACAACAGCAGAATCTATAATTTTAACAGTGGGTTTGATATTTATTTTATTGGAGTCTGAAGCAAGGCATGCCCAAAGCTTATCCAGAAACAAGATGATATCTTTCGGAATATCGACCTTCATCTCCTTAAGCAAGCCACCAAATCGATCAAATGATCTCAGCAGTACAAAAAAAGAAACCTTCTCTGAGTTATTCATTTAAAAACCCCACTATCTTTTACGTTTAACAGGTGAAACTGGGTTTGCACCATGATTAAGGATTGCTCCCTCACAAGAGCAACATATAGGGCGACTTGCAGCAATATCAACGACCTTCATGTCATTCTGCGCTGCATATCGGTTGATGATATTAACTTCAGCATGCCCCTCTGGGCCTGAGACATTAGGCACTGAAATAGGTGTGACCCCCAACAGACCGGCCTTTGCCCTCTGAGCCCCTGTCATTCTTCCACGACTGGATGCAGCCACAGTCTGAGTCTCCCCATTGGGGCTAGCCAGAACAGCTACAGCAATTGTTTCACTGTTGAACGCCCTCGGCGATCCACCGGGTTTTATAGATTCGCCATGTATACTGTGAGCCATTTTCTCTAATGGATTCATATTTGAGTCATATCGGCAGCGTGGGCTGAGACCTAACCTGTCAACCCACTCCACCGGATTCGGCGCATACGCATACAGGTTTATCCCACCCGCATACCCAATCGGATCCTTGCTAACAAACCGCCCCACCCTCGGATCATAGTACCGATACCGGTTGTAGTGCAGTCCTGTCTCATGATCGTGGTACTGGCCCTGGAAGCGGATCGGGTTGGTCAGGCCGAGCTGTTGGGCGCTGGCCGAGCGTTGTTCCTTGATTTCTCCCCATGCCTTGTACTGCGCGCTCCAGGCGATGTTGCCGTCCTGGTCGGTCAGTTCCTGTGGTGTGCCCAGGTGGTCGCACTGGTACCAGGCCAGAGCGTCGAAGGGTTGGACTTTCGCGGTGTGATGCCAGAGCGGGTCTTCGTCGAAGTTGTAGGGGCCGCTGTAATCCGGCAGGTCGAGCAGGTTGATCGGGCTTTGGCGCAGTGCCTGGGCGACGGGCACGAAGCTGCCGGGTTCGTACAGGTAATGCACGGTGCGGCCGGTGTCGCTTTCGTGTTGTGCCGGGCTGCTTTCCCAGGCGAGGGTGTCGCCGTCCCAGCCGTAGAGGGTGAAGCCGCAGCCCAGTTCGCGTTGCTTGCGGGCGTGTTCGTTGCGGTTCCATTGCGAGCCCGCTTCGGGGCGGTGTTGGGTATGGGCAGTCGAGTGCTTGTATAGCCGACGACCCAAGGCGTCGTAGGCGTAGTCCACTGCCAGGCGCGCATCGTCGAAATGCACCAGCCGGTCGAACAGGTCCCAGGTCAGGCGGCTGTAGGCGCCGTTGTGCCAGCGCAGTACCTGATTGCCGCGCTCGTCGTATTCGTAATGAGTGCCGGCGTATTCGCGCAGCAGGTTATCCAGCAACTGGCTGCGCTTGGGGTCCTGGTCCAGCGGGCGGCGGATTTCGTTGACGGTGTCGTCCAGCAGGTTACCTGCCGGGTCGAAGGCAAAGGTTTCCACGCCCAACCGGCTGGTGGCGCTGAGCAGACGGCCTACCGGGTCGTAACGATAGGCCAGCGGGCCACGGCGGCTGTCGTTGATGTCGGTCAACTGGCCGGCGGCGTCGTATTTATATTCACGTTTGAGCAGGGTGGATTTGTCGTCGGAGCGGCCCAGCAGTTGTTCCTGCAAGCGTCCGGCCGGGTCCCAGCTCTGGGTTTGCAGCAGGCGGTTGCCTTGGTGACGGGCGATCTCGCGGTGCAGGTCGTCGCGTTCGTAGCCGATCAGGTCGTGGTCATCCAGACGCATTCCCAGCAAGTGACCGCTGCCATAGGTCAGCCAACTGACGCGATGCCCATCCGGGCGGGTGGTCGCGATGCGCTGGTTGAGCACGTCGTATTCATGTTGCCAGACCGCGACCTGAGGTTTTTCCAGCCCCAGATAGTGCTGATGCTCGCGCAGCAGGTTGCCCGCCGGGTCGTGGAACCATTGCAGGCGGCTGTCGGGGTTATCGGCGAGGATCAGGTTGCCGTTGCCATCGTAGGCAAAGGTTTCGGTCTGGGCCTTTTCGCCCAGGCGCGCCGTGCGTTCGATCAGGCGGCCCATGGGGTCGAAGCTCAGGTCGATGGCCCGTTCGCCATTGACGGTGCGGGCCAGACGGCCGGTGTCCGGGTCGTACTGATAGCGGGTGATCCGGCCATCGAAACCGGACTCGTCCAGCAGACGGCCTACCGGGTCGTAGTGGAAGTGAGCGCGGCGCTCGTTTTCGTTTTCCAGGGTGGTCAGGCGACCCAGCAGGTCCCAGCGGTAGCGCAGGGTCTGTTCGGCAGCATCGATGCGTTCGGCAATCATGCCCGCTGCGCTGTAACTCCAGGTGGTGCAGCGTTCCAGGGCATCGACGTGGGCCAGCAGTCGGCCTTCGGCATCGCGCTCGAAACGCTCTTCGGTCTTGTCCGGGTGAATGATCAGCGCCAGGTGCCCGGCCTTGTACTGGTACTCGGTGGTGTTGCCCGCGGCATCGGTAAAGCTGACCATCTGTCCCAGGTCGTTGTATTCCCAGGCGCTGCTCTTGCCTGAGCAGTCGGTGTATTCGACGAGTTGCCCGGCGTCGTTGTAGGCCAGAACCTTTTCATTGCCGTGGGCGTCCTTGATGGCCGTGGGCAGACCTGCGTCGTTGTAGGCGTATTCGGTCTTGTTGCCCAGCGGGTCGATGGCTTCGACCAGATTGCCGTGATCATCGTAGCCGCGCTGCCACTGCCCGCCTTCGGCGTCGCTGATCTTGATCAACTGGTCCTGATCGTCGTAGGCGTAATGCACCACGGTGTCGTCGGCGCGGATATGTTGCAGCAGGTTGCTGCGCTCGTCGTAGCGATAGCGGTCGGTGCTGCCGTCGGCATGCACGTGGCGCACGACGTTCTTGGCCTCGTCACGGAACAGCCATTCCGAACGCCCGTCGGCGTGGCGGATGCGGTAGGTGTAGCCCTTGATGTCGTAGTAGTGCCAGGTTTCATGGCCCAAGGCATCGGTGACGTAGGTCAGGCGGATGTTTTCGTCCCACTCCAGGCGAGTGTCGAAACTGCCGTCGTCGGCCCATTCGCGTACGGCTCGGGCGTCGGCACCGTTGCCGTCCCATTGCAGGTTCATGCCGCGTCCGGTGCGGTCGGTGTAGCGGATGATCAGGTGCGACTGGTAGTGATACTGCCAGGCGGCACCGTTTTCATCCTGCGCCTGGACCAGATCGCCATAAGCGTCGTACTGGTAGCGGCACAGTTGGCGCAGCGGCGTGCCGTCCTTGATTTCCCACAGACCGATCAGGCGGCCATGTTCGTCGAGCATCGTGCCGACGTGCAGGTGTACCTTGCTGATGTCGCCACCCTGATAGGTCAGGATGTCGGACAGCACGCTGGAGTCGCCATGGCGATGCTCGTAATGCAGCATCACCCCGGCACCGTTGCGCAGTTCGACGCCGGTGAGTCGGTAGTGGCTGCCGTGGCGCAGGTAGGTTTCCTTGCGCTCGAAGCCACGACACAGCACCAGTTGCTCTTCGCTGGCGCGCACCAGGGTGAAGTTTTCGATGGCGTCGTAATGGAACAGGCCGACCGCAGGCAGCGGGCAGGCATGGCTGCGGCCGTCGGCGTCGTGGAACATCAGCCCGTCGTCGACCCGGTCGAAACGGGTAGTGAGCTCGCTGATCCAGCGTGCGCCCATGATGCCCTGATCGTAGGCCGACAAACGCGAGTTATAGAGGCGCGCCCAGTGAATCGGGAAGGGGCCGGGCAGGCTGAAGTCGGTGTGGCTGAAGGTTTCGGAGCCGAGGGCGAAGCTGATGCTTTTGTCTGTAACGGCACAGACCCCGTTTTTCTGGCACTGGGGATTGCCAGTGGCGGGTGCCTGTTTTTCCTGCGCGCCCATTTCTCCTTCGCCCGCTTGCTTTGTTGCCTGGCTGGTGGTGCCCGATTTGACGCTGGCGCTCTGGCCACGCAACTGACGCTTGCGCCAGGAAGCAACCGAGGTCGCCAGCATTTGCAGCAGCCAGCCAATGGAGTGCAAGGCTCGGGGATCGCTCAGGCGGCTTAGCTGGGCGCTCAGTTCCGGGCCCATGGCCTTGAGGCCGGCGGTTTCGGTCAGTACCCGTTTCCTGGCTTCGTCGGGCAGCAGGTTTTTTGCCGCGCTGTTGGCGACACCTTTGCCTGCCGCCTTGTAGGCACTGAACAGCCCGCCAAAGATATTGCCGATTGCGGCTTTGGGGTCATTGAGCAGTTGATCGCCCGCCATGCTGAGCTGGGCGTTGGCAGCCTTGAGGTCGCCCTTGGCGTCGAGGGTGCCGTTGGCCACGGCTTCCAGGCCCTTGGCGATTTCGCCGATCACGTCTTCGCCCAGCTTGCCTGCGTCCTTGAGGATCGCTGCCAGCTTGGGTTCGGCCTGTTTGACGAAGTCATCGATGGTGCCGACGATGGTGGCGTTCAGGTGCCCGATCAGAATCTCGATCAGGGCATCGCCCATCACCAGCTTGGCGCTGTGGCGCAGTTCCTGGCGCACCAGAAACAGTGTCGGGCGCAGGCTCATGCGCGCCGCAGCCATGGTGGGTGGCGCTGGCAACACGCCGATCAGGTTGATGCCCAGGCTTACCCAGTCGAGCATTTCGCGTTTCTGGCTCTTGGTCAGAGTGACGATATCGCTCAGCGCATCGACCAGCGCCATGATGTTGCCCACCACCGGCAAGGCCCCGGCGGTGTTCTTGATCCGCTCCAGGGTCACGATGCCGCCGCTGACTTCCTGCAACCAGGCATCGAAGACCGCCGCACCGCGTCCCACGTCTTGCAGGTCGAGGGTATTGAGCGGCGCGACTGCCACCTGCGCTTCACGTTTTGCTACCGCTGTAGTTTCAGTCGTCATGACAGCATCTCACCCGCCAGAAGATCGGGGGTTTTCAGGGGAATCGAGGGAGGCGTGAGGCTCGGCAAGCTCGGCAGCTTGGGCATTGCCGGTAGCGTGGGCAATTGCGCCAACTTGCTCGCATTGCCCAATACCGACGCCGCACTCGGCACGGCGGTGCCAGCCAGGTTGGCCAGTTGCGGAAGGCCTGACGCGCCGGCCTGCAATACGCTCTTGGCTTGCTGGGCGGTCTGCAGGGCTCCTTGCGCGGATTGCACCACGCCCATGCCTTTCTGGACGGCGGCCATTCCACTGCTGGCCATGTCCATCCCGCCCTTGGCCAGCGCCTTGCCGCTGTCCAGCAGCTCGGCAGCCTTGCCTTCGCTCGGCAGCACACTGGCTACCATTGCCTGAATGGACGACGGCGCGCTGTCGCTTTCCGGCTGCTCCGCTGGCCATTCAGGTTTGCCGATGTAGCTGCCGTCACTCCAGGTATCCGCCGGGTCCGGCCCGAACTTCACTTGTGCTGGCCCCGGTGCTGCGCCCGAAACCGTGGCAAAGCCCTTGGCGTCGAGGCTGCCCTTGAGGCTCTTGCCCAATGCATCGATAACCTCGAAGTCTCCCCCTTTGATGCCCTGCAATCCCGCGTACTGGTTGAACAACTCCAGCGTGCCCTGGCCCGGTTTTGGTGGTTCGGGGAAGACGCCCGCCAGACTCTTGGCCCCGGTGTAGGCAAAGTTCGCCGCGTGCGCGGTGTAGGGGCCGGGTGTGGCGTGGGTGATGCCGCCCGCGTTGTAGGTGGTGGCGCTGCCGCCGCCCTGAATCACCAGCTCGGTCTTGGCAGTGATGGTGATGCGGTCGGCATTGGCGGTGATATTGAGCTTGGCCAGCAGGTTGATGCTGTCCTTGAGGGCCTTGACGTCGATGTCGCCGGAGACGGCCACCAGTCGCCAGCCCAGGTTCTGCACGAACAGCCGCATGCCCTGGCTGGCGCTGGCCAGCAGGCGTTTGCCGATGGACAGGCTGGTGTGTCCGGTGCTGCTCAGGGCCAGGTGTTCGCCAGTGGCGATATGGCTGGAGCGCGGCGTGGACAAGGCGATGCCGGCCGGGCTTGCCAGCACCAGATGCGGTTCTGTGAATTCCGGAAACTCATTGGCGCTCATGTTCGCCGGGCCGCTGCCCAGAATGCCTTGGTGCTGAGCATGCAGCGCTTTGGCCACATCGTCCTGATCGCCAGTTTCCTGAGCCTGCACTTCGCGAGCCTGGGCGCCCAGGCCGTCCTGCTGCTCACTGGCGGTGGCCAGTCGTTCGGCCGTTTCGGGCAGATCCTTGTGGTGTTTCGATTCGTTGGGGCGTGGTTCGGTTGTGATCAGCAACCCTGCCGCCGCCCGCACCGCGCCATGGCGGTCGGTACGCAGCTCGAAGCCTTCGCCGCGTGGCTTGCCGCCAGACGGGCGTGGATGGGTCAGGTAGCCGAGGTTGATCGCACTGGCACCATGGTCGCTGCGCAGTGCAATGCTGATCTCGCTGGTGGTGTCGTCGATACGCAGTTCGTTGGCGCGGCTGCCCTTGTATTCCTTGCTCTTGACCGTGGCCAGAGTCTTGAAATCGGGCAGCTTGTAGGGCGGCAGGTTGACGCCGTGGTACAGGCAGCCGGTGAGCAGCGGCTGGTCGGGGTCGCCTTCCAGAAAGGTGATCAGTACTTCCATGCCGATGCGCGGCAGATTGATCGAGCCGAAGTTCTGGCTGGCCCAGTTTGACGCCACGCGCATCCAGCAACTGGTCTTGTCGTCGTGCTCACCTTCGCGGTCCCAGAAGAACTGCACCTTCACCCGGCCATACTGGTCGCAGAAGATCTCTTCGCCCTCCGGGCCTGTGACTACCGCGCGCTGGGTGCCCAGCACCTGCGGCTTGGGGTGATCCAGTGGCGGGCGGTATGGCACGTCCCATGGGGTGGCCGTGAAGCGGTTGCGATAGCCCTGGTGAAAATCGTCCTTGAGGTGGGTGGTGTCGCTGGTCACCGACTCTTCCAGGACCTGCGGCTGTTTGCCCTCGTGGACAATCTCGGTGAGCAGCCACAGATCGTTCCAGGCCGCGTTGGTATGTTCGGTCAACGACAGGAAGTGCCCGCTGACCAGCAGCGGCTGGTCGCTGCGGCCCTCGGCCATGCGGTAATCGCTGCGATGGCGCTCCAGCGCCCGGTTGGCCAGATGCTTGCCGCGCTGGCGATCGGTGAAGCGGCCTGGGTAGTCGTAATCCTCCAGATCTGGCTGGGCTTCGCTTTTGGCATCGCTTTCCAGCTCGATACGCGGCTTGGTGAAGTCGTAGTCACGCCGGGTGGTGCGACTGGTGCGGGTCGTCAGGCGCAGCTCGAAGCGCTTGATGACCGGGGTATCGGCCACCAGGCCGCTGTCCTGCTGGTAGGCCACCGGGGCCAGCTTGGGGAACACCGTCTGGTCGTCGCCGAACACCAGCGTGTGGGCACTGCTGCTGTGCTGGAAGTGGTAGTGAATCCCCTCTTCCTCACACAAGCGCTGGATGAATTGCAGGTCGGACTCGTCGTATTGCACGCAGTACACCCGCTCGGGGTATTCCGTACTCAGATGAAACTGGTGATCGCTGGCCAGAATGCCGTGCTCTTCCAGTACCTGGGTGATGATCTGTGGCACCGTCATTTGCTGGAAGATGCGCTGATTGATGCGGTGTTCCAGGTAAGCCAGCTTCGGGCGCAGGCTGATCCGGTAGCGAGTCAGGCGCTTGCCGGCCTCGCCTTGGGCGATGCTGTACACCAGGCCGTGAATGCCGGTGCCTGAGGGCGACAGTTGCAGGAAGGCAAGTTTGTGCAGCAGCCCTTCGAGGTCCAGCGAGGCTTTTTCGCTGACCAGTTCCAGTTCAAATGCGAAGGGTGTGTTGAGCGCTTCACGGCCTTCAAAGGCCAGAACCTGAAAGTCTGTACCTTCGAGGGTCAGCGTGAATTGGGGCTGGTTGGCCGATGAGAACATCCCTTGTTCCTCGTGCTGGGCTGCAACGAGCACGGATCGCTTTTCTGGCTATCCATGCCTGAAAACTGTGAGTGAATCTCCTCCTCCCGAAAGGGCAAAAAGGCCTGTCGGGGTGCCTTTTCCCATCAAAAGACATGCCAGTTTTGGTAAGGCTCTTATGTATCAAGTGGTTAGGAAATTTCAGCGCTACCCATGCCCGATTTTCTTTAAAAAACAGGGATAAAGTGCGCAAGAAGTTGCGCACTACTGCGCAACTTTTTGCGCAATCGTCTGTAAGTCTTGAATTAAAAGCCCTGCATAAAAGTATGCACAGGGTTATCCACAGTTCAGTGCGCAACTTCTTGCGCACTCACCCAGTCGCCAAATATGTTGCTGAATGTATGTCCTCAGGCGGTGGATTCATGGGACGGATCAGCGTCTTTCAGTGAGCCGGGATGACCGTCGATCCAATATTTCTTGTAAGGATACGGCCCCGTTTTCCCTCGGCCATGCAGTCGCTGCCAATTCTCCTTGCCAGGCTGGAGGCGACGTTCTAGCCACTTGTGGGGGCAATAGGGACAACTTTTTTGTGTCGTTATTAGATACGAATGGTCGTTTTTGTATGCCGATTCGGCATGAGGTAGTCGTTTATGGCATTAGACGTACCCCCGTGCCATGGGAATAGTTGCGCCTTTTTTCGCCTGCTATAGAGCTTTGATGCTCGTTTGCGGTGACCTTCTCTGGACGTTTCGGCTTCGGCATTGCTGTGGAAAAAGCAGTTTCAGCATGTCGGTTACGGGTATGTCCAAGCCACTAAAAACAAGGGTAATTGAATGAAGAAGGCAAAGCTGAGTCTGGCATGGCAGATTCTGATTGGACTGGTACTGGGGATTGCCCTCGGTGCGTTGCTCAACCACTTCAGTGCCGAGAAGGCCTGGTGGATCAGTAATATCCTGCAACCAGCAGGCGATATCTTCATTCGTCTTATCAAAATGATCGTGATCCCGATCGTGATTGCATCGCTGATCGTCGGTATTGCCGGTGTGGGCGACGCGAAGAAGCTGGGTCGCATCGGTCTCAAGACCATCATTTACTTCGAAGTCGTCACCACCATTGCGATTCTTGTCGGCCTGGTTCTGGCCAACATGTTCCAGCCGGGCGCTGGTATCGACATGAGCACCCTGGGCACGGTCGATATCTCGAAGTATCAGCAGACCACTGCCGAGGTTCAGCACGATCACGCATTCATCGCGACGATCCTCAACCTGATCCCTTCCAACATCTTTGCTGCCATGGCGCGTGGCGAAATGTTGCCGATCATCTTCTTCTCGGTTCTGTTCGGCCTGGGTCTTTCCAGCCTGCAAGCCGAGGTGCGTGAGCCGCTGGTGAAGATGTTCCAGGGCGTCTCGGAAACCATGTTCAAAGTCACTCACATGATCATGAACTACGCCCCGATTGGCGTATTCGCTCTGATCTCGGTGACAGTCGCCAACTTCGGTTTCGCTTCCCTGCTGCCGCTGGCCAAGCTGGTGATCCTGGTTTACGTGGCCATCGCCTTCTTCGCTTTCGTGGTCCTGGGCCTGATCGCCCGCATGTTCGGCTTCTCGATCATGAAGCTGATCCGCATCTTCAAGGACGAGCTGATCCTGGCTTACTCCACCGCCAGTTCCGAAACGGTCCTGCCGCGTGTGATCCAGAAGATGGAAGCCTACGGCGCGCCGAAAGCCATTTGCAGCTTCGTGGTACCGACCGGTTACTCGTTCAACCTCGACGGTTCGACCCTGTACCAGAGCATCGCGGCAATCTTCATTGCCCAGCTGTACGGCATCGACCTGTCGGTTGGCGCACAGATGATGCTGGTGCTGACCCTGATGGTCACCTCCAAAGGCATCGCTGGCGTGCCGGGCGTATCGTTCGTGGTGCTGCTGGCCACTCTGGGCAGCGCGGGCATTCCGCTGGAAGGTCTGGCGTTCATCGCCGGTGTCGACCGCATCATGGACATGGCGCGTACCGCACTGAACGTGATCGGTAATGCCCTGGCGGTACTGGTTATCGCTCGTTGGGAAGGCATGTACGACGAAGCCAAGGGCCAGCGCTACTGGAACTCCCTGCCGCACTGGCGCAGCAAGGACCCGGTTCCTGCTGCTCAGCTCGCTGACTGATCGCTGATCGGTTACACCGACAAACCCCGGACTTTCCGGGGTTTGTCGTATCTGCGGCTCCCGATTTCCCTCCAGCTCGCCCCGCCGCTATCATCGCCGCATCTTGTGAGGGACATATCCGATGCTCAATGGCCTGTGGCTTGGTTTTTTTATCGTTGCGTGCGTATCCGCCATGGGGCAATGGCTGATTGGAGGCAACGCCGGTATTTTTGCCGCGATGGTCGAAAGCATTTTTGCGATGGCCAAGCTCTCGGTCGAGGTGATGGTTCTGCTGTTCGGCACCCTCACGCTCTGGCTGGGCTTTCTGCGCATTGCCGAGAAGGCCGGGATTGTCGACTGGCTGGCCAAGGTGCTTGGCCCGCTGTTTCTGCGCCTGATGCCCGAAGTGCCGCCGGGCCATCCCGCGCTGGGCCTGATTACCCTCAACTTTGCTGCCAATGCTCTGGGCCTGGATAACGCCGCTACGCCTATCGGGCTCAAGGCGATGCGTTCTCTACAGGAGTTGAACCCCAGCCAGACGGCTGCCAGCAACGCGCAGATCCTGTTTCTGGTGCTCAACGCTTCGTCCCTGACTTTGCTGCCCGTAACCATTTTCATGTACCGCGCCCAGCAAGGCGCGCCGGACCCGACGCTGGTATTCCTGCCGATTCTGCTGGCGACCAGCGTGTCGACTATCGTGGGTCTGCTGTCGGTGGCGTTCATGCAACGTCTGCGTCTGTGGGACCCGGTGGTGCTTGCCTATCTGATTCCGGGCGCCTTGCTGCTCGGTGGTTTCATGGCTTTCCTGGGCACGCTGTCGGCGGCGGCGCTGGCCGGTCTGTCCTCCATTCTCGGCAACCTGACGCTGTTCGGCCTGATCATGTTGTTCATGATCATTGGTGCGCTGCGCAAGGTGCAGGTCTATGAGGCGTTTGTCGAGGGTGCCAAGGAAGGGTTCGATGTTGCCAAAAACCTGCTGCCTTATCTGGTTGCGATGCTGTGTGCGGTAGGTGTGCTGCGCGCTTCGGGTGCGCTGGACTTCGGTCTGGAAGGCATCCGCCATCTGGTGGAGTGGCTGGGCTGGGATACGCGCTTTGTCGATGCCCTGCCGACCGCCATGGTCAAACCCTTTTCCGGCAGTGCTGCGCGGGCCTTGTTGATCGAAACCATGCAGACTCAGGGCGTGGACAGCTTCGCTGCGCTGGCTGCCGCCACGATTCAGGGCAGCACGGAAACCACGTTCTATGTATTGGCGGTGTATTTCGGCGCGGTCGGTATCCAGCGAGTGCGCCATGCGGTGGGTTGCGCACTGCTGGCCGAGTTCTCGGGTGTCGTCGCGGCCATTTTCGTCTGCTACTGGTTCTTTGGTGCGACCGCTACCTGACCGTCATTGTGCAGCCGGCTTCTCGGGCGCGGGCTCTGAAGCAGGCTGTTCCGGTTCCGGCGCGGGCTTGGGCTCTTCCTTCTGAGCGGGGGGCTGTTCCGCTTGCGGAGCGCTTTCTTCCTGGTCGCCGCCCGGCTTGAGCTTGATCAGCCTGCCTGTCGGTTTGGTGACTGCCGGTTGATCGGTATCGGTCACTTCAAAGCGCAGCACGCCGATCATTTGTCCGTCTTCGGTCAACACCCGGACCTGCCAACGCCCGACAACGTCCTGAGGGAAGTTCTGTTTGTGGGTCCAGGCACGATAGCCTTCCTTGCGTCCGCCATGAATATCCAGCGCGATACGATCCACTTCTTCGCCATTACGTCGCCATACATGGTAAATGCGCTCCTCAAGGCCGCGAGGTGCGTTGATGGCGGTGTAGGCATACAAACCATCGCGGCGTAGCTGCGCGGCGCTTATCTGGCTGATGCTCTCGCCCGGTGTGCGGTTCTTGTTATCGAAGTTGGTGCTCACGGCGACTTCAGTCAGCCACAAGGTTGCGGGCGGAACCCAGGAGCGTAACAGCCAGCCTGCACTGCCGACGGCCAGGATCAGAGCGACCACCGCCACACCGCGTCGCCAGGTATTGATCGGGAAGCTTGAGGCCAGGCTGGGGAATGACAGCAGCATGGCCGTGCCCAGCGCCAGTTTGTAGCTTTCTGCAGTGGTCAGGTTAAGGATGATGGGCAATGCCGTGAGCAGTGCCGCGAACAGCGTCAGCGTGTGCAGCGCCATGAACAGCCAGCGGCGCGGTGCCAGCCATTTGTAGTACAGCGGATCGATGATCGAGATAAGCCCCGCGGCCCCCAGCAAGGCGGTGAACACCAGTTGTCCGCTGTTCCAGGTGGTGGTGATGAAGAAGAACGGCAGCACGAAGAACAGGCTTTCCTGATGAATCAACTGCGTGCCGTAACGCAGCAGGCCCTGAGGTATTTCCCGACCGAACGTCTTGCTGAACAGCCGCACCATGCTGTTTTCGATCATCAGCCATAGCCAGCTGATCAGCATGACCACCGCAATCCAGGTCGCCAGCCCGGCCTGACGGTCCACCAGAATGAAACTGGCGATCCCGGAGATGAAACCACCTGCCGCAATCACCCTCGGATAGCGCCGTATCAGACCGAGCGTGCGCGTTACGTAGGAGTTCCAGTCAGGCATTTGGGCAGTTCACTTTCATTGGCTTCAAAAACCCCGGCAGCATATCAATGCCAAGGTGCGTGTAAATACCGTCCCTTACAGATTGTGGGAGGGGCCTTGGCCGCGACGGGGGATATGAAGGGGTCGAAGCGAACTCACTTGCGAATACGCTTGCGTACCCGCCAGAACACCAACAACCCGATCATCCCGGCAACCACCGCAGCCAACCCATACAAATCGTCATAACTGAGCAATGACTTTTCGACCCGCCAATAACCGGGCTTGGCCAACAGTTGGCGCAGGGCCTGATTGGCGGTGTCCAGGCTCACGCTCTTGATGCGTTTGGCCGGGTCTGCAAAGCGTCCGTCTTCGTAATCATTGAGTGCGCTCCAGTAGTAATCGGCCAGCGCACTGTTGCCCTGTACGGCCCATGCCTGTCTGGCGATGGCGGCTTGTTGCAGACGGGCGAAGGTGGAAGGTTGCATGCCTTCTTTTTTCAGGCGCGCAAGCAGGGTGCGAATGCTTTGCTCGGCTTCATGGATGTCCTCGCGCTCAAGGTCGGCATTCAGGCTCATGAAGCCGACTTCCCCAAAGACCTCACGATCAACCGATGGGCCATAGGACAAGCCGTGCTTGAGGCGCAGTTCTGCATAGAGCGCCCAGTCCAGATAGGCCTCGACCAGTTCCCAGGTTTCGTCGTGTTGCTTTTCGAGCTGCGGTTCGGTGAAGGTCAGGTGCAGGCGTGCGCCCTCGCCCAGCAAGCCCCGGATCAGAGTGCGCGAAGCCTGGGCTGCGCCATTGCTTTCGGCCAGCGGCGGGTGCTCGATGGGGTCAGTCGGGTTGAGCTGCCCGTAAGTGCGTTCCAGATAGCTGGGCAGCAGCCTGTCGAGATCGCCGACAACGATCAGTGTCATGTTGTTGGGGGCGTACCAGCTCGCGAAGACATCTTCGACCTGCTTGAGGGTAATGTCATTGACCTCTGGACGCTCGGCGCATTTGAGCCCCAGCTCTATCGCCAACTGGTTGCTGGCACCGGTGCCCGATTCGCGGCGATCAAGCAGGCGCTGCAGGTGGGAAAAGTGACCGCCATCTTCGCGCTCGACGATGCGTTTGACCTCATCGAAACGGCTTTGCAGCAGTTCGGTGTTGGTCAGAACCTCCAGCAAGAGATCCAGAATCTTGCGCTGATTGCGGGCTGGTGCTTCGATCACGAAAGTGGTGTCGGTGTTGCTGGTGAACGCATTCCACTCGCCACCCAGCGCCTGCATACGCTCTTCAAGCCCGCCTTCGCCGCTGTCGTCTGTGCCGCTGAACAGCAAATGCTCCAGCAGATGCGGCAGTTCCTTGTCCTGACAGGCGAAGTCATCGAAGCCGATGCCGACCACCAGCCGAATCGCCACATGGCCCTTTTCATAGCCCGGCTTGAGCAGCACTTGCAGGCCGTTGGGTAACAGGTAGCCCTCGACCTGAAGACGATCAAGGGCCAGCGAAGGGAGAGAACTCAGAAGCAGACAAGCAAACAGCAGGCAACGCATAAAGCAGCTTTCCTTGCGGGCCGGTATGTTTAACAGACTTCGCTCTGCCTGGTACGTTCACACCGATTGCTCTTGAATGCTCTCGCTCGACAAGGCTCCAGTATCGGCTGTTCCCAGCACGGCATAGGCACTGCTGCAGAATAGCGAGTTAAGGCGTTTCATGTCAGCGATGAGTTCAAGATGCAGCGAACTGGTTTCGATGCTTTGTACGACCTTGCGTTGCAGGCGGCTGACATGGGCATGCGCCAGACGCCGCTCCAGCGCTCTGAAACGGCGCTTTTCCCTTAGCAACTGGCGGGCGCTCTCTTCATCCGAACTGAGAAAGACCGACAGGCCAAGACGCAGGTTGGATTGCAGCTGGATATGCAGATCGGCCAGTTCTTCCAGCCCGACTTCCGAGAACGAGCGCCGCTGTGAGGTCTTCTGCTGCTGGATCTTGCGCAGCATGCGCTCGATGAGGTCGCTGGCCAGTTCCAGATTGATGGTCAGCTCGATGATCTCTGCCCAGCGACGATTATCGTGCTCGCCCAGTTCCTCGCGAGGCATCTGGGCCAGATACAGCTTGATCGCGCTATAGAGCGCTTCCACATCATCGTTCAGGCGGCGCATTTCCTGAGTGACGGCCGTTTGTGTGCCGCGCAGTACCGCGAGCATCGAGCCCAGCATGCTTTCGATCAGGTCTCCCATGCGCAAGGTTTCACGCACGGCATTGGCCAATGCCAGGCTGGGTGTCGACAACGCGGCAAGGTCCAGATGCTTTGCCTTGGCCGGGCCGTTGGTTTCTGCCTGATAGGGCAGCAGTGCGGCGCACAGGCGCGCCATCGGGCCAACCGTGGGCAACATCAGCAGGCAACGCGCGGTGTTGTAGATCAGGTGAAAACCGATGACCAGTTCCTGAGGGCTGAAGCCCAGAGAAGAGAGCCAGTGTACCAGCGGGTCGAGCACCGGAATGATCAGCAAAAGGCCCAGCAACTTGTAAAGCAGGCTGCCCAGGGCGACTTGCCGACCGGCGACGTTTTGCATGCTGGTACTGAGGAAAGCCAGCAGCCCGCTGCCGATATTGGCACCGATCACCAGGCCGATAGCGACCGGCAAGCCAATGACATCGGCACCTGCCAACGTGGCAGTCAGCAATACTGCCGCAAGGCTGGAGTAGGAGATCAGCGCGAACAGGGCGCCGACCAGTGCATCGAGCATCAGGTCGCCGGTCAGTGAGGCGAACAGCACTTTTACCCCGGAGGCCTGGGTGATGGGCGTGGTCGCGCTGACGATCAGTTGCAATGCCAGTACGATCAGACCCAGCCCGATGGCGACCCGGCCCAATTGCCCTGCTCGTGTCTGTTTGCGCGACAGAAAGAAAATCACCCCGAGGAAAATCAGCAGCGGCGAAAGCCAGGAGAGGTCCAGGGTCAGCACGCGGGACATCAGTGCCGTTCCCACATCGGCCCCGAGCATGATCGCCAGCGCGGGAGTCAGCGTCATCAGGCCCTGGCCCACGAACGAAGTCACCAGCATGGCGGTGGCGTTGCTGCTCTGCACCAATGCGGTGACCAGAATGCCCGCGATAAACGCGAGAGGTCGTTTGGACATGTTCTGGCTGAGGACGCGGCGCAACTGTGCGCCATACACGCGAAGAATACCGGTGCGCACGATATGCGTGCCCCAGATCAGCAGGGCGACGGCGGATAACAAATCGAGCAGGGTCAGCATACTGAAAGCCCCCTGAGACGTGCCCCATTCAGGGCAAAGGATTGAAGGTGCAGCGTGTAGCGAGCGGAAATTTTTTATGACGCTCTACTAAAGCTTTTAGTCGGCCTTTGGCCTTGGCGCCAGCATCGCATAGGCACTGATCTATTGAAATAAAACTGTCATAAATCAGTGTATTGACGTCGCTATCAGGACAGCGACCAGGAATATGTCTTTTCTGACTGGTGCCCGCCGCCAACGGTCAGGTTGGCGGCGGGGAGCACGGCTTGATTAAACGCTGCTGACCAGCGGGAAAATACCCATCAGCAGTGCAGCGATCAGGATGCAGATGCAGACCAGGATCGCCCATTTCAGTGTGAAGCGCTGGTGATCGCCAAAGTCGATACCGGCCAGTGCAACCAGCAGATAGGTCGATGGAACCAGTGGGCTGAGCAGGTGAACCGGTTGGCCGACGATCGAGGCGCGAGCCATTTCCACCGGGGTGATGCCGTAGTGGGCTGCTGCTTCAGAGAGCACCGGCAGTACGCCGAAGTAGAACGCATCGTTGGACATGAAGAAGGTGAACGGCATGCTCGCCAGTGCAGTGATGACCGCCAGGTAAGGCCCCATCGCTTCCGGGATCACAGCCAGCAGGCTTTTCGACATGGCGTCGACCATGCCGGTGCCGGTCAGGATGCCGGTGAAGATACCGGCGGCGAAGATCAGGCCGACGACGGACAGAACACTGCCAGCGTGGGCTGCAACGCGGTCCTTCTGGTCCTGAAGTTTCGGGTAGTTGATGATCATCGCGATACTGAACGCGATCATGAACAGCACTGGCAGAGGCAGCAGGCTCATCATCAGGGCGACCATCAGCGCCAGCGTCAGGGCACCGTTGAACCAGATCATTTTCGGACGACGGGCATCCGGGAACTGCGAAACACTGATTTCGCTGTGATCGATTTCATCGCCTTGCAGATGCAGTTCACCCAGACGGGCACGTTCACGTTTGCCGTAGAAGTAGGCAATGACCAGGATCGCGACCACACCGGCCAGCATGGCAGGGATCATCGGTACGAAAATATCCGAGGCATCGACATGCAGGGCGCTGGCTGCGCGAGCGGTCGGGCCGCCCCATGGCGTCATGTTCATCACGCCGCCAGCCAGAATGATCAGGCCAGCCATGATGCGCGGGCTCATGCCGACACGGCTGTAGAGCGGCAGCATGGCTGCGACGCAGATCATGTAAGTGGTCGCGCCGTCACCGTCCAGGGAAACCACCAGCGCCAGTACGGCAGTGCCGACCGAAATGCGCATCGGGTCGCCTTTCACCATTTTCAGGATCTTGCGCACGGCCGGGTCGAACAGGCCCGAGTCGATCATCAGGGCGAAGTAGAGAATTGCGAACATCAGCATGACGCCGGTTGGCGCCAGCTTGGTGATGCCAGCCAGCATCATCGGGCCAATCTGCGGGCCGAAGCCGCCAAACAGGGCAAAAATGATCGGTACGATAATCAGGGCAATCAGCGCAGTCATGCGTTTGCTCATGATCAGGTACATGAACGCAATAACCATGGCGAAGCCAAGGAAAGTCAACATAGGAATTCTCCAGACGTAATACGGCTACGGAACGATGAATCGAACGAAATCAGCTCAGCAGGGGCAATACGTGGAGAGGAGGCGCAAGGAGGGTGTAGATCGGGGTCGGAGCAAACATCGGAATCACCATTTATTTTTGTTAATTGGGCCTGAAAGTGCGTTGAGCACGTTTCCTGGCTAGCCGGTCTTTTGCCGGTGGTGAGGTGATCCTAATTGCAGAAGCTTTCACTTACCTTTCAATGTTGAACAGGATTCGCGAATAAATTTGCTCCCTCATAGTCTGCACAGGAGCAAATTCATTCGCGAAAAGGCCGATCACTGGGCGAACTGAGACGCCAGCTCACGCAGCATGACTTCGGCTTCCAGAACCTTTCTGACAGATTCGTTGGCCTTTTCCCGGGTCAGGCCCAGGCGCTCGAACAACTCGTCCGGGATTTCCTGCTGTGGGCCTGAGCCGATGCCGTTGGTGCGCAACAAGCGCACAGCCAGATAAATCAGGTTGGCATATTCACAATGCTTGCCCGCGTAGTAAGGGTCATGCTGGAAGCGCAATGCGGTGGACAGTTCGTCCGGCATGTCCCAGTAACGCATCAGCCAGGCACCGATCTGCTCGCGGCTGATGCCCAGCAAATGATGCTCTACATAGCTGTGATGCAGGTGCGGGTTGACCTCAAGCTGACGGCAGATCAGCGAGAAGTGAGGCGGGAACACGTGGGCCAGCAGCAGGTAGCCGAAGTTGTGCAGCAAGCCGGCCAGATAGGTCAGGCCGCCTTCTGGGCGTTTGGCGCGCGGGATGGCGCGGGTCAGGCCCTCGATGACAGCGGCTGTGTAGATCGACTGCTGCCAGTAAGGCGTCGTCTGCTGCGGATGATCCTTGGGCAGGCTCAGGGTCTTGCCCAACGCCAGGCCCAACGCGAGGTTGATGACCAGATCGAAACCCAGCACGCGGACGATGGCGTCTTCGACCGAGCGGATCTTGCCTGTCGATGCGTAGTAAGGCGAAGCAGCCCAGCTCACGACCTGTGCGGCCAGTGCCGGGTCGGTTTCAACCACGCCGGTAATGTCATCGATAGTTGCATCGGGGTCGACACGCAGCTTGATGATCTTCTGCGCCGTGCCAGCCAGAGGCGGAATTTCCAGGGTTGCTTCCAGACGTTGCTGGATGCGCCGTGCCGTGAAGGCATGCATGGCCTGGTTGATTTCCTCGCGATCGTCATCGGGACGATCAAGGTTGGGGTGGATGCCGCTCAGCAGTTCGCCAAAATGCGCCGCACTGGCCTTGCTCAGCATGCCTTTGAAGTCTTCGCTGTTGATTTCGAGCAGCACGCCCGGTTCGCCTGAGCCAATCAGTAGCGCGGGCTCTTGCAGGAGACGGTCGTCATAAAGGCAAGGAGAACTGGTCAGGGCTGGAAGACCTGGCAGGGCATGCAGATTGTGTTTGGCGAGCATGCGCAGGAGGCGATCATGCGGGACGGCTGTCAATTGGCGGCCCGTCAGCTCGGTGATCCGGTTGAGGTCCAGCAACTGGCTTTGCGGGAACAGAATCAGCAGTGCGCCAACAGCGTCTTCGACCAACGCGGCCTGGACTTTGCGCGATGCTGGCAGGCTCGCGTCATCCACGACTTCGTTATAGCGGATGGCCAGTTTTTCAAGCAGTTGCCGGATTACCGACGGGGCTTGGTGAGAGTCATCGACGTGGGCAACTTCTGTCATGGTCTTTGTCCGTATTCCTACATTGCCGGCAGTATAACTACCTTATTTGTTTTGGGCCGCATGGGCTTCCCAAAGCGTTGCCTGCGTCACACCTGACCGTACTGCTGACCATGCCTCAACCAGCGTTCGAGCAAGGGGCTGACATGCTGTGGCCAACGCTCCAAAAGCGCGTGGGCCGCATCTCGCACGGCAGGTAGCAAATCGGCATCACGCATTAGATCAGCCACCTTGAACTGCAGGAGGCCCGTTTGTCGGGTTCCTAGCATTTCTCCCGGACCACGCAATTCCAGATCCTTTTCGGCGATGACGAAACCGTCATTTGTTTCACGCATGATGCCCAGGCGTTGACGGCCGACTTGTGAAAGCGGCGGATGGTAGAGCAGTACACAATGGCTGACGGCGCTGCCGCGTCCGACACGCCCGCGCAACTGGTGCAGTTGAGCGAGCCCGAGGCGTTCTGGGTTTTCGATGATCATCAGGCTGGCATTGGGAACATCGACGCCGACTTCAATGACTGTCGTCGCCACCAGCAATTGCAGAGCGCCCTGTTTGAACTCGGCCATGATGGCGGCTTTTTCCGCAGGCTTCATGCGCCCGTGGATCAGCCCGACACGAAGCTCGCCCAATGCGCTGCTCAGCTCCTCGAATGACGTCTCGGCGGCCTTGCAGGTCAGCTCTTCGGACTCTTCGATCAGCGTACAGACCCAGTAGGCCTGGCGACCTTCTGCACAGGCTGCGCGTACTCGTTCGATGACTTCGATGCGACGGCTGTCGGCCACCAGCACGGTGTTGACCGGTGTACGGCCCGGAGGCAGTTCGTCAAGGATCGAGGTATCCAGATCCGCGTAGGCGCTCATGGCCAGGGTGCGCGGAATGGGAGTCGCGGTCATGATCAATTGATGTGGGCACATCATGCCGCCAACGCCTTTCTTGCGCAGGGCCAGACGCTGCTGGACGCCGAAACGGTGTTGTTCGTCGATGATGACCAGCGCCAGATTCTTGAACTGCACTTCGTCCTGGAACAGTGCATGAGTGCCCACCACCATGGGTGTGCCGCTGGCGATCTGTTCCAGCGAGGTGGCGCGTGCCTTGCCCTTGAGCTTGCCGGCCAGCCACGCGACTCCGACGCCCAGAGGTTCAAGCCAGCGCTGAAAGTTGATGTAGTGCTGCTCTGCGAGGATTTCGGTGGGCGCCATCAAGGCCACCTGATAACCGGCTTCCAGCGCTTGCAGGGCCGCCAGTGCGGCGACCACGGTCTTGCCCGCGCCCACATCGCCCTGAATCAGGCGCAGCATGGGTTCCGGCTGGCTGAGGTCGTAGGCGACTTCCTTGCCCACGCGCTGCTGTGCGCCGGTGGGCGGAAAGCCGAGGTTGGCCAGAAACTGTTTCGGCAGCTTTTTTGCCAGCGGCAGAGCCGGTGCATGTTGCGCGCGCAGGCTTTCACGCAGGCGTTGCTGGGAAAGCTGATGGGTCAGCAACTCTTCAAAGGCCAGGCGGTGTTGCGCCCAGTGATGGCCCAGCGAGAGTTCTTCGATATCGGCATCGGCGGGCGGGTGGTGCAGGTAGCGAATCGCATCGTCCAGCGGAGCCAGTTGATAGTCGCGGGCCAGCTCTTCGGGCAGCCAGTCCGGCAGGCTTTTGGGGCCGAGCATTGCCAGGCTTTGCTGGCAGAGTTGGCGCAGGCGTTGCTGGGTCAGGCCTTCGGTGGTCGGATAGATCGGGGTGAGCGTCTGCTCCACGGGAGCGGGTTCATCACCGGTCAGTGCCCGGTATTCCGGGTGATAGATCTCCAGGCCTGATGCGCCGGGTCTGGCTTCGCCAAAGCAGCGCAGGTGAGTCCCGCGCTTCATGCCTTCCTTCTGGGCGTTGCTGAAGTGATAGAAGCGCAGGCTGACAACGCCTGTTCCGTCACCCAGTCGCACCAGCAGGCTGCGGCGTTTGCCCATGACCACATCGGCGCCGCTGACCACGCCTTCGATCACCGCATCCTGGCCGGGGCGTAGAGCGCCGATAGGGACAACACGGGTCCGGTCCTGATAGCGCAGCGGCAGGTGAAACAACACATCCTGCAGGTTTTCCAGGCCCACCTTTGCCAGCTTTTCAGCCATGGCCTCGCCGACACCCTTGAGCGCCGTGACCGAGACTTTGGAAAGCTCGCTCATTTTTCTCTGCCTAGCTTGCTTCTGTTTTTGGACGAGCCACGGAACACAGGCGTACAGAGTCAGCAAGAATCTCGATTGCCTTGGGCCTCGGGAAACTGGCGCGCCATGCGATAGCGACCGTACGGAAAGGTACAGGTGCTGTCAGTGGGCGAACCTCGATCACGCCGGGTGCATAGTGATGGCTGTCCACGGCCGACAGCGGCAGGATCGAGATCCCGAGACCGGAAGCGACCATATGGCGAATGGTTTCCAGAGAGCTGGATTCCACCGTCGTGTGCTTGGCACCTTCGCCGCCTTTGGTCAGCGTCGGGCAGGCTTCCAGGACCTGATCGCGGAAGCAGTGACCTTCACCTAGCAACAGCAGGCTCTTGTCGTTCAATGCCGAGGCATCGATGGACTCTTTCTGGGTCCATGGATGGTTGGCTGGCATCAGAACCGAGAAGGGCTCGTCGTAGAGTGGCAGGGTCAACACATCGGCTTCGTTGAATGGCAAGGCGATGATGACCGCGTCCAGCTCACCGTTGCGCAGTTTGTCGCGCAGCACGTGAGTGAAGTTCTCTTCGATGTACAACGGCATTTGCGGGGCGACCCGGTGCAGTTGCGGAATCAGATGCGGAAACAGGTAGGGGCCAACGGTGTAGATCGCGCCGACCTTGAGTGGTGCTGTCAGCTGATTCTTGCCCGCCTGTGCCAGCTCGCGGATGCCTTGTGCCTGTTCCAGTACCTTCTGGGCCTGGGCAACGATGCCTTCACCGACAGGCGTTAGACGTACAGCACTCTTGCTGCGCTCGAAAATCAGCACACCAAGTTCATCTTCAAGCTTTTTCACGCCCACCGAGAGCGTGGGCTGGCTGACGTGACAGCGTTCGGCAGCGTGGCCGAAGTGCTGTTCCTGAGCAAGCGTAACGATATAGCGCAATTCTGTAAGGGTCATAACGTGCGTCCATGAAGTTGCGGACCCAGCATAGCGGGTGCAATCGATAGACGCACGTTATCAGAAGCACTCATGAGTAACAAAAGTGTTATTCAGCGTTTATCCAGGGAATAAACGAAAGGTGCCAGGATTTCGATCGTGCCGTTGTTCAGTGTTTCCGCTGGCGGTTTAGGCAACGGTTGAGCACGACGGATCATCTCCATGGTGGCTCGGTCCAGTGCCGGACTGCCTGAAGTGCTGGCAATCGAGTAGGAAAGGACGTTGCCTTCCGCATCGACCACGAAGCGCAGACGGGCGACCCCTTGCATGCCGCGACGGCGAGCATCTTCAGGGTACTTCTTGTACTTGCTCAAGTGCCTCAGCAGGTCGCTCTGCCAGCTTGGCAATGCCGTGCTGGGTGGAGACGGCGGGCTAGGCGGCGTCGGTGCAGCCGATTTTGCAGGAGGGGCCGTTGTTGGCGGCGTGTCCACCGGCTTTTCATCGGCAGGCTTTTCCTGCGGTGGCTCAGGCTTCTTCTGCGGCTTTGGCGGCTGCGGTTTTGGCTTGGGCTTTTCCACTTTCTTGGGAACCGCGATTTCCGGCTTTGGCGCCTCGACCAGTTCAGGCAGAGGAATTTCCTCTTCCGGCGCTGGAGGTTGCGGCGGCTGAACGACCTTGGGCGGTGGTGGCGGTGCGGGCTCGGGCAACGGTGCCAGTTCGACCATCATGGCGGCCGGTGGCAGCTCGATAGCCTGTGATGCCGGCCACCGGAGTGCGACGATGACCGCGATGGCATGCACAGCCAGCACCAACAACAGACTACCGCTATAGCGCGTCAGTTTTTGGCGCGTAGTGATCATTTTTTACCAACCGTCTCAAGGCCAACCAAACCGACTTTCAGGTAGCCAGCACCGCGCAGGGTGTTCATGACTTCCATCAGATCGCCGTAATCCACGCCTTTGTCGGCCTGGAAGAAGATGGTGGTGTCTTTCTTGCCCTTGGTTCTGGCATCCAGCACCTGACCAATCTGCTCGCGAGCGACTTTCTCTTCGCCCAGATACAGGCTCTTGTCAGTCTTGACGCTGAGGAAGATCGGCTTCTCGGGCCTTGGTTGCGGTGTTGCGGTAGAGGCTGGCAGGTCGACCTTGATGTCTACCGTTGCCAGCGGTGCCGCGACCATGAAGATGATCAGCAGCACCAGCATGACGTCGATGAACGGCGTCACGTTGATTTCATGGTTCTCGGCGAGATCATCGCCGCCTTCGTTAAGATGCAGGCCCACGTCTTAGCCCACCTTTACCATGTGCGGTTGCTGTTGGTTGCGATCGCTTTCCGGCAGGTGATCCAGGTCGCGGCTGACCAGCAGCAGAACCTGGGCGGAAGCGTCCGAAACCTGAGCCTTGTAGCCAGCGATGGAGCGGGCGAAGACGTTGTAGATAACGACTGCCGGAATCGCTGCAACCAGACCCAGTGCTGTTGCCAGCAGGGCTTCGGCGATGCCGGGTGCAACCACTGCCAGGTTGGTGGTCTGGGTCTTGGCGATGCCGATGAAGCTGTTCATGATGCCCCACACGGTACCGAACAGACCGACGAAGGGAGCCGTCGAACCGATGGTGGCGAGCATGCCGGTGCCGTTGCTCATATTGCGGCCACAGGCAGCAACCAGACGCTCCAGACGGAAGCTGACACGCTCCTTGATACCTTCGCGCTCGCGGCTGTTGGCAGAGAGGCGCATTTCTTCCAGTGCGTCATGGACCAGCAGGTGAGCCAGGGTGCCCTCCTTGTTGGCGCTCTGGCTGGCGTCGCTCAGGGAGCGGGCCTTTTTCAGGCCAGCGATTTCAACGCGCAGACGACGCTTGGCGCCCAGCAGCTCGAAACCCTTGGCGATCCAGATGGTCCAGGTAATGATCGAAGCGATGACCAGACCGATCATGACCGCTTTGACGACGATGTCGGCGTTCTGGTACATGCCCCATGGCGACAGATCGTGAGCCATGCCCAGGCCGGCTTCTTCAACGACAGGCTCCAGGGTGTCGACAGGTGCAACGGCTTCTGGCTGGGTTGCAGGCGCGGTGGCGGCTGGAGCAGCGGCAGCGGCTTGAGGTGCCTGAGCGGCCGGTGCCGATTGGTCAGCGAGAGCGACAGGTGCGAGCATCAGGCTCAACACAAGGGCAGCCACACCACGCCATGCACGCGGCAGGCGAGGTAGCTTGGTTGGCGAAGCGGGTGATTGAATGCGTGTCATGCTGGCCTGACCTGAAATGGAAATAATGGTTGTTCCGGGACGTCGCGTTATAGGCTCGACGGGAGTGCGGGAACAAATGGACGGGTATTATTGCAAATCGTTCTTGTTAGCAGAAGTAATAATGTATCTTTTTTTCAATAAATAACATCAGGCTGCTTTATTCCTGATTATTTTTTGGCCTTATTCGTTGTCATGTGGAGGTATCAGGTGTCTGCACCATCCCTTTTGATCGCCGGTTGCGGCGATATAGGCGCTCGTCTGGCCACTCGATTGCTGCCTCTCGAATGGCGCGTCCATGGCTTGCGGCGTGATACATCACAGTTGCCTGAAGGCGTGATTCCGGTAAAGGGCGATCTGTTCGACTGGCTGGAGCCGCAGGACTGGCCGACGGATACTATCGATTATCTGGTTTATTGCGCCACACCCACGCAAAGGGACGAATACGGCTACCGACGCGCCTATGTCGAGGGCTTGTCTCATGTGTTGCACTGGATGAAGCAGCACGGTCAGCAGCCCAGGCGGGTTGTGTTTGTCTCCAGCAGCGGTGTTTACGGGCAGCAGCATGGCGAATGGGTCGATGAGGCCTCGGCAACCGAGCCCTCGGGTTTTTCCGGCACGGTGATGCTGGAGGCCGAACAGGTCGCCCTCAACAGCGGCTGGCCTGCCACGGTCGTGCGTTTGACGGGGATCTACGGCCCCGGTCGCAACGATCTCTCCAATCGTGTTCGTCAGGGCCATAGTGTGCGGGTCGACCCGCCGGTCTATGCCAATCGCATTCATGCTGACGACGCAGCGGGTTTGCTGGCTTTTCTGCTTCAGGCCGATGCGCGCGGGGTGGCGCTTGAGGATTGCTATCTTGGCGTCGATGACGATCCGGCGGCGCTGGCCGATGTAGTGGCCTGGATTCGCGAATATCTGGGTGTGACCGAATGGTCCGAAGATGTCAGCGTGCAGCGCGTGGGCAGCAAGCGATGCAGCAATGCCAGAGCGCGGGCGCTGGGTTGGGCGCCGAAGTATACGGATTATCGTGCGGGGTATGCGGCGTTGCTCGGGTAATGCGAGGCGGGCCCGGTCATCTTGATGAGCGGGCCCGTCTTCACTGCATCACTGCTGTTCGAGCAGCCAGTGACGCTGGCCTGGGCGCAGTTGAGGCATCTCGCCAGCGCCAGCCGTGTTGAGTGCCTGGAATATTTCCAGTTGCTTGCCTTTGCGGGCAAAGATCCACGGGTTGCCTTGTTCGTTCTTTTCCAGCCACATGCTGTCGAATTCGCCGCTCATGGCTGCGCAATCGCCCGCCAGACACAGGGCGTAGCGGTCATTTTCGGGAAGACCCTGCACGCTGCCGTCCGGCAGGAACTGCACGGTGCTGCCTTGGCCATCGCCACTGACGATGGTCCATTTGCCGCCCATGTAAGCGCCGTACAGGGCTTTTTCAAAGCTGCTGCCAGAAGGTGCGCCTTCCGGGGCCGGGTTTTCGGGCTTCTCGAAATGCTGCTCCGGACCTGATTCGCTGGCAGCCTGGATCAACTGGTCGCCCTTGACGGTCAGGTCTTCAGAGAAGTTGCCGTAGAAGTCGATGTGCAGCTTGCCGTCGGCAGCGCTGGCAATCTTGCCTTCGCCCAGCTCGAAACCATTGGAATAGATGGCCTGATTGGCCTTGGTGTTCACCTGCCATTCCAGGTTCGGGCCGTTGGCAAGCAGTGCTTCGCGCAGGTTGCCGCCTTTGACGGCAGCGTCGATGGCGTTCTGATTGATCCAGGTACCGTCAGGGTTGCGGTCGGCGTGGCTGGCGCAGCCAGTCAGGATGGCAGCCAGCAGTGAGATGGCGAGCGCGGAGCGCATAGCGGAGTCCTTCCTTTGCAGGGGAAGCGGAGCGGCTGGCGCCCCGCTGGAATGATTTATTCGATGACGAGAATCGCGTCCATTTCGACCTGAGCGCCACGTGGCAGTGCGGCAACGCCGATGGCTGCACGGGCCGGGTAAGGCTGCTCGAAGTATTTGCCCATGATCTCGTTGACCTTGGCGAAGTGGCCCAGATCGGTCAGGAAGATGTTCAGCTTGACGATGTCCTTGAAGGAGCCACCGGCGGCTTCAGCGACAGACTTGAGGTTCTCGAAGACCTGAACGATCTGGGCTTCGATGCCTTCGACCAGCTCCATGCTTTTCGGGTCCAGCGGGATCTGTCCGGACATGTAGACGGTATTGCCAGCCTTGATCGCCTGGGAGTAAGTGCCGATGGCCGCAGGTGCCTTGTCGCTGGTGATGACAGTCTTGGTCATGAAGAACTCCTGATGATGGGTTGGCTATGCGCGCATGCGGGTGATACGTGTCACCCCGGTCAGGGCGCGTAGTTTCTTGATCACGCGAGCCAGGTGCACGCGGTCGTGAACGCTGACGACCAGTTGGACCACGCTGATACGGCCATCGCGTTCGTCCATGCTGATCTTTTCGATGTTGCCGTCGGCGGCGTTGACGCTGCTGGCCAGCAGGGCAATCAGGCCGCGCTGGTGTTCCAGCTCCACACGCAACTCGACATTGAATTCGCCAGTGACGTCCTTGGCCCAGGACAGCTGGATGCATTTTTCCGCGTTGTGGCGGATTTCACTGATATTGCGGCAGTTGTCCAGGTGTACAACCATGCCCTTGCCTGCGGACAGGTGCCCGACAATCGGGTCGCCAGGGATCGGCGTGCAGCACTTGGCATAACTGAGCACCAGGCCTTCGGTCCCGCGAATCGCCAGCGGGCCTTCCGGGCTTGGCAGTTGTTCGCCTTCACCCAGCAGGCGGCGGGCGACCACATAGGCCATGCGATTGCCCAGGCCGATGTCTTCGAGCAGGTCTTCCAGGACTTCGACGCGGTATTCGGTCAGAACCAGCTGGATGCGCTCGGGCGCGATCTTGTCCAGCGTACACTCGAAGCCGTTGAGCACCTTGTTCAGCAGGCGTTCGCCCAGGCTGATGGACTCGGAGCGGCGTTGCAGCTTCAGGGCGTGACGAATATGGGTGCGGGCCTTGCCGGTGACGACGAAGTTGAGCCATGCAGGGTTCGGGCGTGCGCCCGGTGCGCTGACGATTTCGACGGTCGAGCCGCTTTGCAGCGGTTCGGAAAGCGGTGCCAGCCTGCGGTTGATCCGGCAGGCTATACAGCTGTTGCCGACGTCGGTGTGGACTGCGTAGGCGAAGTCCACTGCCGTGGAGCCTTTGGGCAGCTCCATGATCCGGCCTTTTGGCGTGAAGACGTAGACCTCGTCCGGGAACAGGTCGATCTTCACGCTTTCGATGAATTCCAGGGAGTTGCCAGCACGTTGCTGCATCTCCAGTACACCTTTGACCCACTGACGGGCGCGGGCGTGGGTGCCCTTGGGCTGCTCGTCGTCGGTGGATTTGTACAGCCAGTGTGCGGCAATGCCGTTATTGGCCATCTCTTCCATTTCGCGGGTGCGGATCTGGATTTCGATGGGTACGCCATGCATGCCGAACAGGGTGGTGTGCAACGACTGATAGCCGTTGGCTTTGGGAATTGCGATGTAATCCTTGAAGCGACCGGGCAGTGGCTTGTACAGATTGTGTACAGCGCCCAGCACGCGATAGCAGGTGTCGACCTTGTCGACGATGATGCGGAATGCGTAGACATCCATGATCTCGTTGAAGGCGCGACGCTTGCCGCGCATCTTCTTGTAGATGCCATAGAGATGTTTCTGGCGTCCGCTGACTTCGCCTTCGATCCCGTCCACTGCAAGGCAATGGCTCAGGGACTCTTCGATCTTGTTGACCAGCTCCTTGCGATTGCCCCGGGCGCGCTTGACCGCCTGGTTGATGCGCGAAGAGCGCATGGGATACATGGCCTTGAAACCCAGGTCCTCGAACTCGATACGAACGCTATGCATGCCCAGCCGGTTGGCGATCGGGGCATAGATTTCGAGGGTTTCCTTGGCGATGCGACGGCGCTTCTCGCCGGACAGGACTTCCAGCGTACGCATGTTGTGCAGACGGTCGGCGAGCTTGACCAGGATCACGCGAATGTCGCGTGCCATGGCCATGGCCATCTTCTGGAAGTTTTCAGCCTGGGCTTCGGCTTTGGTCTCGAAGTTCATCTGGGTCAGCTTGCTGACCCCGTCGACGAGCTCGGCCACGGTTTCGCCAAACTGCAAGCAGAGTGCTTCCTTGGCGATACCGGTGTCTTCAATCACGTCATGCAGCATCGCGGCCATCAGGCTCTGATGGTCCATGTGCATGTCGGCAAGGATGCTCGCAACCGCAAGCGGGTGCGTCACATAAGCTTCGCCGCTACGACGGCGTTGGCCGTCGTGGGCTTGTTCGGCGTAGTAATACGCTCGGCGGACCAGATTGACCTGGTCCTTGCCAAGATAGGCCGAAAGGCGGTCGGCGAGTGCGTCTATGCTCGGCAAGGCGTTACTCCTTGCTCGTGGCTTTTACACTGCGTCGTACCACATCGCCCCGGCATAGGCTTAGACGGCCTCGCTGGACTCGTCCTCGAACGCTGCGAACAATGGTTCATCTTCAACGATTTCAGCTTCTGCGATGACAGAGTAGTCCATCAGGCCAGCTGCGATTTCACGCAGAGCGACGACGGTAGGCTTGTCGTTTTCCCAAGCCAGCTTGGGCTCCTTGCCGCCAGTAGCGAGCTGACGCGAACGCTTGGTAGCGAGCATGACCAGCTCGAAGCGGTTATCGACGTGTTCCAGGCAGTCTTCAACAGTCACGCGGGCCATGGGTATTCCTCGTAGCAAATGCGTATGCGCGGTGCCCGGATGGGCGAGCGGACTCGGTAGTTTACAAGCGGTTAGCCACAAGCTTCAAGCGGCACGCCGAAGGGTGAGCGTTGCGGGCAGGCGTCAGCGCTTGCCCGCAAGGTCGGTTCAGGCCAGTAACTCTTTGAATAACTGGCTGTATTTCTCTTCCTGATGCTGCAGGCTGAGCCGGTTGGCGCGGAAAATCGCTTTCAGGTCTTCCAGTGCATGGGCGAAGTCATCGTTGACCACGATGGCCTCATATTCCTTGTAGTGACTCATTTCGCTGACCGCTTCGCGCATACGTGCGTCGATGATCTCGTCGCTGTCCTGGCCACGGTTGGTCAGGCGCTGGCGCAGTGCCTGCTGGGTTGGCGGCAGGATGAAGATCGAGCGTGCATGAGGCATCTGCTTGCGAACCTGCTGGGCGCCTTGCCAGTCGATTTCCAGAATCAGGTCATGGCCTTCGTCCAGTGTCTGCTGCAGATGGCTCTGCGACGTGCCGTAGAGGTTTCCGAAGACTTCGGCCTGCTCCAGGAAATCACCGTGGTCGATCATGCGCTGGAATTCGGCGCGATCAACGAAGTGATAATTCACGCCATCGACTTCACCGGGGCGCATGGCGCGGGTGGTGTGCGAAACCGAAACGCGGATCTGCTGCTCCGAGTCGTCGATCAGAGCCTTGACCAGACTGGTCTTGCCTGCGCCGGACGGAGCGGAAATGATGTACAGGGTACCGGTACTGTGGGTCATGTCAGGTTCAGCCTTACTCAATATTCTGCACTTGTTCACGCATCTGCTCGATCAACACCTTGAGGTTGACGGCAGCCTGTGTGCTGCGTGGGTCGAAGGCCTTGGAGCCTAGTGTGTTGGCTTCGCGGTTGAGCTCCTGCATCAGGAAGTCCAGGCGACGACCCGCCTGTCCGCCGGTCTTGAGCACGCGGCGCACTTCCGTGACGTGCGTGCTCAGGCGATCGAGCTCTTCCGCGACATCGCTTTTCTGCGCCAGCAGGACCATTTCCTGCTCCAGGCGCTGGGGATCAAGCTCTGCCTTCATGTCGGCAAAGCGATCCAGGACTTTCTGCCGCTGAGCGGCCAGCATCTGTGGCACCAGAGTGCGCAGGGTGGCGACTTCCTGGGTGATGGACGTCAGGCGCTCATCGAGCAGCCTGGCCAGATCCGCACCTTCGCGGCCGCGACCGTTCTTCAGTTCGGTCAGGGCTTCGTTGAAGAGTTTCAGGGCTTCATTGTTGAGGGCTTGCGGGTCCGAGGCGTCGGCCACCAGAACGCCAGGCCAGGCCAGGACCTCAAGAGGGTTGAGGGCCGCAGGCTGCTTGATCAGGCCGGCGACGACTTCGGCAGCAGCAATCAGTTGTCCGGCGCGCTCGCGGTCCACTTGCAGCGGTTTGCCCGCGTTTTCCTCAACGAAGCGCAAGGTGCATTCGACCTTGCCACGTGACAAACCCTGGCGCAGGGCCTCGCGGATTGCGCCCTCCAGGTCGCGGAAGGATTCCGGCAGACGCAGGTGAGGTTCAAGGTAGCGATGATTGACCGAGCGTAGTTCCCAACTCAATGTGCCTTGAGCGCCGGCCTGTTCGACTCGGGCAAAGGCCGTCATGCTGTGCACCATAGGAAGTACCTCTTGGTTCGGTCCATGAGCGCGGTCACGGAAGTCGTAAAAGCCGACAGGCTGCAAAGGCGCAGGATTGTAGCGCAGTGCAGCTCAGGCTCCCAATCCGTGAATGTGACAAGCGATGCAAGGCTCCGTTCTTTCCAGTGGTCGAGGCTTGAAAGCCCGGTCCCAGAGCCTTTGAACTATCCGGTATCGGTATTGCGACTTTTAGATATGCCCAGCTTGGGCTGTGACCTCTATAATGCTCGGCAGTTTTCCGTCCCAGTACAGGTATCCCAGATGAAACGTCCAAGTGGTCGCGCTGCCGATCAGCTCCGTCCGATCCGCATCACCCGCAACTACACCAAACACGCCGAAGGTTCTGTGCTGGTGGAGTTCGGTGACACCAAGGTGATCTGCACGGTCAGCGTCGAAAATGGCGTACCACGCTTCCTTAAAGGTCAGGGCCAGGGCTGGTTGACCGCCGAGTACGGCATGCTGCCGCGTGCGACCGGCGAGCGTAACCAGCGCGAAGCCAGCCGTGGCAAGCAAGGCGGGCGTACTCTGGAGATCCAGCGTCTGATCGGCCGCTCGCTGCGTGCTTCGCTGGACATGTCCAAGCTGGGCGACGTGACCCTGTATGTCGACTGCGACGTGATTCAGGCCGATGGCGGTACTCGTACTGCATCCATCACCGGCTCCATGGTTGCCCTGGTCGATGCCCTGAAAGTGATCAAGAAGCGCGGCGGCCTCAAGGGCGGTGACCCGCTCAAGCAGATGATCGCTGCCGTGTCGGTCGGCATGTATCAGGGCGAGCCAGTGCTCGATCTGGACTATCTGGAAGACTCCGCCGCCGAGACCGACCTGAACGTGGTCATGACCAGCGCCGGTGGTTTCATCGAGGTTCAGGGTACTGCCGAAGGCGCGCCATTCCAGCCCGAAGAGCTGAACGCAATGCTGGCGCTGGCCCAGAAAGGCATGACCGAGTTGTTCGAATTGCAGCGTGCCGCACTGGCCGACTGATGCGCAATGAAAGGAGCCGCATATGAGTGACAGCCAGTTTCCAAAACCTGCTCGGGATGTTCGTCAGTGGGCAATGTTCTGTCACCTGGCGGCTTTCGGCGGGTTTATCTTTCCGTTCGGCAATCTGCTTGGGCCGCTGATTGTCTGGCAGCTCAAGAAGGACTCTGATCCGTTCCTGGATTCACAGGGCAAGGAAGCGCTGAACTTCCAGATCACGGTTTCGATTGCCATGGCTGTCAGCATGTTGCTGGTGATCGTGGTTATCGGATTTCCGCTATTGATGCTGATCGGTGTCGGCGCTCTGGTGCTGACGATCATTGCTGCGATCAAGGCCAACGAAGGCCAGGAATATCGTTATCCGTTCACCTGGCGTGCGCTGAAGTAACGATCCTGTCTGAAACCCGTCAGCCGCTTCCTGCACAGGAGGCGGCTGACGTGGCTGGCCTCATCAGATCTTGAAGCTGTCCACCAGTTGCTTCAAACGCCCGGCCTGTTGTGAAAGCGCCGCGCAATCCTTGAGGGTTTCATTGAGGTTGGACACGCCCTGTTGGTTGAGGGTGTTGATCTGGCTGATGTCCACGTTCAGGGTTTCCACCACGGCGGTCTGTTCTTCAGTAGCCGCTGCAACCGACTGGTTCATGCCGTCGATTTCACCGATGCGCCGGGTTACATCGCGCAGACGGTTACCTGCCTGATTGGCAACCTCCACGCTGTCCTGGCTGGATGTCTGGCTCTCGTTCATGTTCAAGACGGCTTGCTGAGAACCGCTTTGCAGCTCGCCGATCATCTTGTGGATCTCATCGGCGGAAACCTGGGTGCGATGTGCCAGGTTGCGCACTTCATCGGCCACCACGGCAAAACCGCGTCCGGCATCACCGGCACGTGCTGCCTCGATTGCTGCGTTGAGTGCCAGCAGGTTGGTCTGCTGCGAGATGCCTTTGATGACGTCCAGAATGTGCCCGATGTTGTCGGTGCTGGCATTGAGGGTTTCGATCTTGGAGCAGGAGTCGCTGATCTTGCTCGACAGCTCGCTCATGGCGTTTATGGTTTTTTCCACCACAATCCGGCCGTCTTCAGCCTGTTCACGGGCTTCGCTGGCCTGGGTCGATGCATCGGACGCATTGCGTGCAATTTCCTGAGTGGCGGCGCCCAGCTGGTTGATCGCTGCGGCCACGCTGTTGGTGCGGGCGCTTTGCTCATCGAAGCCTGTGATCGAGGCGTTGGACGACTCCACCACACGCCGCGACAGGTCATGGACCTGCACGGTTGCGGACGACACTTCAGCAATGGATGCGTGTACGCGCTCGACAAACTGGTTGAAGGAGCCGCCCAGTTCGGCGAATTCATCCTGGCCCTGGATACGCAGACGACGAGTCAGGTCGCCTTCCCCTTGGGCGATGTCCTGCATTGCACGGCCCATGTCGGTCAGTGGGCGCATCAGCGCACGGATCAGCAGGCTCAGTAGCAATGCAATCACCGCCACCGCAATGAGTACCGCGACCAGTGCAGAGCTACGGAACTGACTCAGGGGCGCATAGGCCTTGTTGCGGTCGATGCTCAGGCCGATATACCAGTCGGCCGATGGCAAGCCGGTGATCGGGGTAAAGGACAGGATACGATCCTGGCCATTGAGGGTCACTTCACGCAGGCGCTTGTCCAGAGTCAGTGTCTGGCCCGGATAGATGTCCTTGAGGTTCTTCAGCACCTGATCCTTGTCCGGGCTGACGATGACCTGACCGTCACCGCTGACCAGAAAGGCGTAACCGATACCGCCGAACTCGACGGAATTGATGATCTTGACCAGCGTATCGAGGCTCAGGTCGCCACCGGCCACGCCGGAAACCTGGCCGCCTGATTTGATCGGGCTGGCGATGGTGACCACCAGGCCGCCCACCGACGCCAGATAAGGCGCACTCAGGATGCTCTTGCCGGCTTCGATGGTCGATTTGTACCAGGGCCGTTGGCGTGGGTCGTAACCCGCCGGCATTTCGACATTGGGCCGCTGGGTGAATGTGCCCTTGCTGTCACCGACATAGGTGAACTGGAAGGTGGATACCAGCGAGGATTGGGACACCAGCCCGCTCAGGTCAGTCCCTACACCTTGGAAGGCAACGTTCTGAGCGAGGTTTTCCAGAACGAGAATGCGCCCGCTCAGCCAGTTCTGAACACTGCTGGCGGCCAACTCCCCTGCTTGTCCTACAGACGTCTCAAGATTCTGACGAATGGTCGTACGTTGCAGATAATCGTTATAGAAAGTGAATAGTGCGAATGCCAATACCACGACACCCGATGCGGCTAACAGGATTTTATGACGGAACTTCAAGCTCATTACTATAAATCTCGGCAGAAACAATAGGTTTTGATGTTCGGGTAATTTGTTTTTATAGAGGCGTTCTATTCGCTATGGCTAAAGTACTATATACCCATACGGCAATGCTGGTCTTTTTTGGATCCATTATAGACAGATTTATGGCGTCTTTTTTATGACAGGGTATGACGAATGTCATTCTCTGCATGCCTTTATAACTGTGGGCTGCAGCGAATGAAAGCTTCGTGAAAGCCCAGAGGTTTTTTTTCAACTTTCTCTGTTTTTTATTTCAGGTCAGCTGTGATCTGCCGATAGTGACATTACGTATTGCCTTTGCTGCGGCCTAAAAAAACAACTTTCCAGCGGCCATAATTTGAAACTAGACGATCCTGGAGAAAGTCGATGAATAGCTGGTTTGCAAACATCAGCGTAAATATGAAACTGGCCCTTGGGTTCGGTCTAGTACTTGTTTTTACTGCCATTCTTGCCCTGACTGGCTGGACCAGCCTCAGCAGTCTGATTGATCGCAGTAACTGGATGAGCGACATCACTTCGCTCAACTCCCAGCTGACCAAGCTGCGGGTGACGCGCCTGCAATATATGGTCGCCAACGGGGACGAGAAGGTCGCCGAAACCGTTCAAGTGTCGCTTGATGGCTTCAAGGGCTATCAGGAGAAACTGCTCAAGTCCTTCAAAAGCCCTGAAAACGTAAGGCTGCTTGAGAAGCTGGGTGTGGTGATCAGTGATTACCAGAAATCCCTGAACAACATGCGCAATGGCTACAGGACCAGCATTGCCATGCGTACTGAGATGGGTGTACATGCCGTCAAGGGCGCAGCCCTGATCGAGCAGATCCTGGCCGACGTCAAAAAGCTGGACCCTGCCGATGAAACCCGTTTCAACCAGTACGAGCTCATCATCAATACCAGGGAAGACTTGATGCAGGTGCGTTATGAAGTTCGTGGCTATGCCGCTGACATCACACCTGAAAACGAACAGAAAGCCGTTAACCAGCTGGACGACGCGATCAAGGGGCTGACTCCGCTCAAAGCCAACTTCAGTGACACCCATGGTGATCTCCTGAAGCAACTGGAGGCTTCTCTGGCCAGTTATCGCACTGCGCTTCAGGGTTTCAAGACGGCGAATAACGATATTTCGCAGGCGCGTAAGGAAATGACCGTACAAGGTCAGGACATCGTCAAGATCAGCGAAGACATGTATCAGCTTCAGCTGGATCGTCGCGATATGGAAAGTGCGCAGGCCCGTAACATGCAGATCGGCTGCACCGTGCTGGCGCTGTTCCTGGGCATTCTGGCCGCGGTTCTCATCACCCGTCAGATCACCCGTCCTCTTCAGGAAACCATGGACGTTGTGGACCGCATCGCTTCGGGCGACTTGTCGCAGAACATTGTGGTGACCCGTCGCGACGAGTTGGGTGTGCTGCAACAAGGTATCCAGCGCATGGGTTCCACGCTGCGTGATCTCATTACCGGTATTCGTGATGGCGTGACTCAGATTGCCAGTGCTGCCGAAGAGCTGTCGGCCGTGACCGAGCAGACCAGCGCCGGGGTCAACAGCCAGAAAGTCGAGACTGATCAGGTGGCCACGGCCATGCATGAAATGTCGGCCACTGTTCAGGAAGTTGCCCGCAACGCCGAACAGGCTTCGCACGCCGCTTCCAATGCCGACCGTGAAGCCCGCGATGGTGACAAGGTGGTGGGTGAAGCGATTGCCCAGATCGAAAAACTGGCTGCCGAAGTAGGCCGCTCGGCTGACGCCATGAGCGAGCTGGAACAGGAAAGCGACAAGATCGGCAAGGTCATGGACGTGATCAAGGCCGTTGCCGAACAGACTAACCTGCTGGCCCTCAACGCGGCCATCGAGGCTGCGCGGGCTGGTGAGGCGGGTCGTGGTTTTGCGGTGGTTGCCGACGAAGTTCGTGGCCTGGCGCAGCGTACCCAGCAGTCGACCGAGGAAATCGAAAACCTGGTGGCAGGTCTGCAGAATGGTACTCGTCAGGTGTCGAGCATCATGCTCAGCAGTCGCGAGCTGACCGCCAGCAGTGTTTCACTCAGCCGCAAGGCGGGCGCATCGCTGGGCAACATTACCCAGACCGTGTCCAACATTCAGGCGATGAACCAGCAGATTGCTGCCGCCGCCGAAGAGCAAAGCGCCGTGGCCGAGGAAATCAGCCGCAGCATTATCAATGTGCGTGACGTTTCCGAGCAGACCGCTTCGGCCAGTGAAGAAACCGCAGCGTCCAGCGTCGAGCTGGCTCGCCTGGGCGGGCAGTTGCAGATGATGGTCAGCCACTTCCGCGTCTGATTCCTAGTGCGTCACCTTCGAGCCCGGCCTTTGCCGGGCTCTGTTTTTTCTGAGCCCGAATGCTCTATCTCAAGCCTTTTCGCGCGCCAGCGTGAATAAATCTCATGCACTAATGAATGGCCATGAGCCATTCTTTCTGTTATTCATGTAATCATCTGTATCAATTTATTAGTTCGATCCGGCCCACTTACTGGACAACTGGTCGCGGTTTAAATCGCCCTGGCGAGCGTTCAGGAAATCGAAGGAATGTCATGAATACATGGTTTGCGAACATCAGTGTCAAATTGAAACTCGCCCTGGGCTTTGGCGCAGTACTCATTCTGACTTGTCTCCTGGCGCTGACGGGCTGGGGTGGTCTGGGCAGCCTGATCGAGCGTAGCGAGCGCGTCGCCGACATCATGAATCTCAATGCAGAAATGAGTGAGCTGCGCCTCAGACGCTTGCAGTACGTCACTGAGGACGGCGATGAAAAGATGGGTGATGTCGCTCAGGGCCTTTTGAATCGCCTCAAGGAAAAGCACAACTCGCTGCTGGCGCTTTTTACCTATCCGGGCAACCAGGAAAGGCTTCAGGAGATGGGCAAGCTCACTGCTGAGTATCAGCAGTCGTATGACCGGATGCGCGAGGCTTATCGCTCCGATGCGGCCCTGCGTAAAACCATGGGTGTCCACGCTGTCAAAGGCGCAGAAATCATCGGCAGGATCATCGACGACGTGGTCGGCATGTCGCCGGATGACGAGCGCCGTTTCGGGCGCTATCAAGCGATTCTGAAAGCCAAGGAAAATCTGGCCCTGATCCGCTATGAAGTGCGTGGCTACACCGGCAAACCTACCGAAACCACTGAAAAGAACGCATACCGTCAGCTCGATACTGCCTTGCAGGGGATGGAGCCGCTCAGGGCTGCGTTCAATGGCAGCTATGTTGAAGAGTTCAAGCAACTGGAAAGCGCGATCGTCAGCTATCGCCAGGCTGTGGATAACTTCAAGGCGGCCAATGCTGCTATCAGCGCGGCCCGTAAGGAAAACACCGAGCAAGGCGTAGCGATGGCCAAGGTCAGTGAAGCGCTGTATCAACTCCAGGCCGTTCGGGGCGCTGAAGACAGTGACCATGCACGCAACATGCAGATCGGCGGCACCGTGCTGGCTCTGGTTCTGGGCATTCTGGCGGCACTGATTATCACCCGCCAGATCACAGCTCCTTTGCAGGACACGCTGGCCGAAGTAGAGCGCATCGCGTCGGGTGATCTGTCGCGCAACATTGCAGTCACACGCCGCGATGAGCTGGGCGTGTTGCAACAGGGTGTACAGCGCATGAGCGCTACCCTGCGCGACCTGATTGTCGGTATCCGCGATGGCGTGACCCAGATTGCCAGTGCTGCTGAAGAGCTGTCGGCCGTGACCGAGCAGACCAGCGCCGGGGTCAACAATCAGAAAGTCGAGACCGATCAAGTGGCCACGGCCATGAATGAAATGTCGGCTACCGTTCAGGAAGTTGCCCACAACGCCGAACAGGCTTCGCAAGCGGCATCCAGTGCAGACCGTGAAGCCCGCGATGGCGACAGGGTGGTGGGTGAGGCGATTGCGCAGATCGAACGTCTGGCCTCAGAAGTGGGACGCTCGGCTGAAGCGATGAACGAACTGGAGCAGGAAAGCGACAAGATCGGTAAGGTCATGGATGTGATCAAGGCCGTTGCCGAACAGACTAACCTGCTGGCTCTCAATGCGGCCATCGAGGCGGCACGGGCCGGTGAAGCGGGTCGCGGGTTCGCAGTGGTGGCTGACGAAGTACGTGGTCTGGCGCAGCGCACCCAGCAGTCGACCGAAGAGATCGAGACGTTGGTGGCCGGTCTGCAAAACGGTACCCGCCAGGTGTCGAGCATCATGCTCAGCAGCCGTGAGCTGACGGCCAACAGTGTCACCCTCAGTCGCAAGGCGGGTGCATCGCTGGGCAGCATCACCCAGACCGTCTCCAGCATCCAGTCCATGAACCAGCAGATTGCGGCTGCCGCTGAGCAACAGAGTGCCGTGGCCGAGGAAATCACTCGCAGCATTATCAACGTGCGCGATGTTTCCGAGCAGACCGCTTCGGCCAGTGAAGAAACGGCTGCTTCCAGCGTCGAGCTGGCTCGCCTGGGCGTTCAGTTGCAGACAATGGTCAGCCGCTTCCGGGTCTGACAGAGCGTGCCCCAAGGCCTGAGGGTCTTGGGGCGCTCCTTATCCGTGCCGGCTGATTGCCTCTACGTATTGATTGACGGCGATTTGATCGGCCTTGCGTTTCCCTGCATCAAGAAACGTCTGGAAGCGGTCGCTGCGCAACAGCGTGTCGACATCAAGATGCAATTCTTGCCGGACCGCCTCGGGCAAGGGCGAAACCTCGTGCTCGGTTTCATAAGAGCACGTCCGGGTCTCGATCAGTTTGGCGCGTAGCTTTTCCATGCCCCTGCCGCTTTCGACCCGCTTGTAGGTCGAGATGAAAAAGGTTTCCCCACGGCCTGGCTTGTTGCTCATCACGTAGGCGACCGCACACAGACCAACGCCACTCCGCTTGCGCCAATGCACGGTGGCGCGCTCGTCCAGTTGCAGGACGTCACTCGCCTGCCAGGCATGACCGCTGTGCGTCAGGTGGATGATGGCGCTTTCCAGTGCCTTGCGCGTCCCACCGAAAGACGCATCCGTAAAGCGCGCCAGCAATACATTCTGTTTGTTCTTGATGACTTTCACGACCCAGGCGTTGCCACGTACTTCACGACTTATCCCTCGTGGCACGCTATGGGTGATGCCATCAACGACCCTGTTGTAGCAGCGCAATTGTGTAGCGTCCAGGTCGGTACTGGCCTTGAAGGTCAGTTTTAACATAATCAACTTTCCTGTTTATTTCGGGTATCGATAACGGGTGCAGCGCCTGTAATCAATCCAACGGAATGATGTAACGAATACGATGAATCGCGGCATCAGGATTAATAACGAAAAGTGATTGATGTGAGAGGGCATCAATGCCGACTGATTATCTTCGCCCTGATACAGGTGACTCAATATGATGAGTGTAAACAAAAGGTAAAATAGAGCATTGATAGTCGAGTGGTTCAACAAGTAGATACAAACAGGATACACATTCAGGCGTCATGAACTGAATCAGAGCCTAGGGTTCCGGGTCCCTGGACAGCTTCTCGATATATTCAGTGACGGCAATATGGTCCGCCTTTCTTTTACCGGCTTCAAGAAAGGCCTGAAACTGCTCGCTGTCGAACAACAGGTCAACCTCCTGACGAATCTTCTTTTGAGTGGAATAAGGTATTGTCGAAATACCTTCTTCCATTTCATGGGCATTTTCCAGGACTTCGACCAGTTTGGAGCGAAGCTTCCCCAGGCCCCGACCACTGGCGACTCTTTTGTAGGTGGACAGGAAAAAGGTTTCCCCGCGCCCCGGCCCCTTTTTCGGGACATACGCGACCGCACACAGACCAGCACCACTCCTTTTACGCCAGTGTGCAGTGGCATGTTCGGTCAATTGCAGGACATCGTCACGTCGCCAGGCATGGCCACTGTGGATCAAGTGAATGATTGCAGCTTCCAGAGCGCGGCGGGTTCCACCGAAGCGAAGATCGGTGAAGCGCGCCGAGACCAGTACATGTTTATTTTTCAGGACACGAACGATCCAGACCCGGCCTCGTGTTTCTCGAGTGATACCGCGTGGAACGCTATAGGTCACATCATCGACAATCTTGTCGTAACACCTTAGTCCTGAAATATCGATTTCAGTGGGTGTATTCATGGGGGGGATCAACTGTGATAGTGGGAGGTTAATGTCGGGAGTTACGGATAATCGGGCCTTTGTAAAGGCTGTGTTACTGTCAAATAAGTTAACAGTGTTTCAATATTTATAAGTTGGCGGCTACGTCAAGTCGTGACACTTTTTAGTATGGAATTCTTGAGTGGGTTGGACTTAACTGTAGCGCATAAGCCGTGTCTGATAACCCTTCCGCGACGGTCAGAAAACTCCATGACGACACATGACATCATCACTCGTCTACCCAAAACGGCAGTTGTTATCCCTTGTTTCAATGTGAAAAACCACATACTGGATGTGATCGCCGGAATTGGTGATAGCGTCAGCCGAATTTATGTTGTGGATGATTGTTGTCCAGAGGGCTCCGGCGATGAAGTCGAGCAGCGATGTTCCGATCACCGGGTCAGGGTGATATTCAACTCTGTCAATCTTGGTGTCGGAGGCACAGTCATGGTGGGGTACGCCGCCGCGCTGGCGGATGGCATGGATATCATTGTCAAGGTGGACGGCGACGGACAAATGAATACGGCGTTGATTCCGGCTTTTATCGCGCCGATACAAACAGGCGAGGCGGATTACACCAAGGGCAATCGTTTCTTCAACCTTGAAGAAATAAACCGCATGCCCGGCCTGCGTATTTTTGGAAATGCCACACTTTCCTTGATGACCAAGCTGTCATCAGGGTATTGGGATCTTTTCGACCCGACCAATGGTTATACCGCGATTCACAGCGATGTTGCCCGGCATTTGCCGATGAGCAAGATCAGCCCTCGCTATTTTTTCGAGACCGATATGCTGTTTCGTCTTGGTACGCTGCGCGCCGTGGTGGTGGATATTCCGATGAGCGCCCGATATGGCGATGAAGTCAGTAACCTCAAGATATCCTCGATCCTGGGAGAGTTCACGGGTAAACACCTGCGTAATATGTTCAAGCGTCTGTTCTATAACTACTACCTGCGCGATATGTCGCTGGCGTCCTTTGAGCTTCCTATAGGCATATTTCTACTGACTTTCGGGACGGTGTTCGGTGCCGTTCACTGGGCTATTTCCGTGCGCACGGGAATTGCAACTTCGCCCGGAACGGTCATGTTATCGGCGCTGCCAGTACTGGTCGGTATCCAGTTCATATTGGCCTTTGTTGGCTACGATATTCAATCCGTCCCCAAACGCCCTATTCATCTGCAGAAAAAATTCCTCGCCCGGGAGCTTTAGCATGGCGACTTATCTCGCGGCGCTGGCCTGTGTGCTGGGGATTTCCATCGGGCAGATACTGTTCAAGATCACCGCGCAGAGCTTTCGCCAGAACGGCGACCTGTACGATCCGGTCATGCTCGGCTGGTTTTTCCTGTCGCTGGCTTTGTATGGCATCACCACCATTGCCTGGATCTGGGTTTTACAAAAGGCCGACCTTGGCAGGATTTATCCGTTGATGGCTCTGGCCTTTGTCATTGTGCCCATCGCTAGCCATTTCATATTCGGTGAGCGGTTCCACACTCAATATTTCATCGGTGTGGCCACCATCATGATCGGCATCGTAATCACGGTCTGGTCATGAATCCGGGGAGCTGAAGACGATGGAAGTTGTCGCGATCAAGTTCATTGTTGTGGCTGCCTTGTTGGGGCTGATGATCTGTTTCATCAAGGCCGACTGGCTCAGACGCAGCGTCAAGGTCTGGCTGAAAACCGATCTGCGCGAGCCCACACTTTTCAGTGGCTGTGTCCTGATCGTATTCATGCTGTTCACGATACTGGGTTTGACAGGCTCTTCCCTGAACAAGGGGTTGCAGCAGTCGCCTTTCATCGATGCGAACATGACGCTCCTCTGGGGGCATGAGCAAGCGATACGAAGTGATGAGTGGCTGGTACTGACCCCCATGGCCATTGCTCAGCATCACCATGTTCCCCGATATCCGGTGGTCAATCACAATCTCGGGCTCGATGGCCAGAACATGCTGGTCGCGGGGATGACAGGCCTGCCGGTTGCCCATCTTTCATTGCTTGCCAAGCCGGCTACCTGGGGATTCTTTGTCTTTGATCTGAAAAGAGCGCTGGCCTGGTACTGGTGGTTTCCGGCGTTTGGCTGCTTTCTGGCGCTTGCTCATGTGCTGCATGCTCTCGCTCCCGGCCGCTGGAGGCAGAGCTTTTTATTCAGTCTGCTGTTCGTTTCTGCGCCGTACGTGGTGGCGTGGTCGTTCTGGCCTGCGTATGCGGTTTTTTTCCCCTGTGTCGCTTTCCTGTGCCTGCTCAAAATTATGCAGCCTCGAAAGCTTTGGGCGCTGGTGCCATTGGGCATGCTGGCGGGTGTGGCCATCGCCGGGTTTGTTCTGGTGCTGTATCCACCCTGGCAGGTAGCGGTGGGCTATGTGTTCATTGCTCTGGCCGTGGGAGTCACGATACGCGACCGGCTGTACAAGACGATTACCCTTGAGTCCGTGTTGGCACTGGTTCTGGCATTGCTAGTGGCAGGCTTTCTTTTGGGTAGTTGGTGGCTGAGCGCTCGCGAGGCCATCGAAGCCATGATGCACACCGTCTACCCCGGCCACAGAAATGTCGAGGCAGGAGGTGATACGGCCTGGCGTTTCCTGCTCAAGGGCTACACCAATATCACGACCCTGCAATATGCCGAGTCCAGGCCTATCAACCAGAGCGAGATGGCCTCTTTCCACTACTTTTTCCTGCCATTGGCAGCGCTTTTTATCCTGCGTGCCAAGCAACGTGTGCTGACGGCCCTGGAAATTGCGGTGGCGACCATGACCGGTTTTATCTTGTTCTACATGTTGATCGGCGTAGGGCACACGTTCTCCAGCTATTCGCTATTGTCGTACGTGCCTTCAAAAAGATCCGATCTTGCTTTGGCGCTGGCCTGCCTGATACTGACTCACCTGATGATCCGCCCCGTGCGCAAGAGCTTTTCAGTACGCGGGATCAATCACATCGCGATAGGCGGCATCGTATTGGTGTGGGCTGCTCTGGTTTATGCGGCTGTTCGCCAGTTCGATGAGCCACTGCTATCGGGCACGAATGCGCCAATCTTCATCGGTCTGATGCTCATGGTCATGGCGTGCAGCTACTTTCTTTTGAGCGGGCAACCCTATGCATTTCTGGGTTTGAATCTGGGCCTGACCCTGGCGATTACACTGAGCTTCAATCCCCTTTCCATTGCACCTCTTTATCTGAAAAGTCAGCAGACGAAGGCTCCGACTCTCACGCTCAATTCACAGATCCCGGCGATGTTTTTATTGGCCTCTGGCAATCAAGTGGTCAATGGCGTCTTTTATTACCCCCAGACCACCGTATGGAGGCGGCTGGACCCCTCCGGGAGAGATGTGAATCTTTATAACCGCTATCAACACCTCATTTTTCTGGGCCAGCCTGCTGTCGAGGATTTACAGATAACGGTGCCGTTTCCCGATGTGGTCAGGGTGCTGGTCAATCTGCAGCATCTGGACTTCAACCGTACTGGCGCGGGCCGAGTCATGGCACCTGAGAGTGAGAGTGCCTTGTTGAGTCAGAACGCCTCGTTATCAATGGAGCGTGCTGAAAAAGGCTGGGCGTGGTTTCTTGTCAAACCACTGCCCTGACCCCCATCATTTCTCGACACGTGAAGGCCAGGCCAGACCGAAGTCTACTTGCTCCAGTGTCAGGTTCGGGTTGTAGGCATAATCGATTTTTATATTTGGCCAGCGAGTCATCATGTAATCGACTTCCTGGGTGAACCGTTCCTGTTTTTCCTGTGAGTCTTCAAAGCCACGGGTTGCCGATTCATGGTGGTATAACTCGGCAAAAGGTGTCCATACGTTGACGTATCCGGCCTCTTTGACCCGCAGGCAGAAATCGACGTCGTTAAAGGCAACTTTCAGATTCACGTCATTGAGTCCGTTGACTTGTTCAAATATGGATTTGCGGATAACCAGGCAGGCTGCGGTCACGGCCGAGAACTCCTGAATCAATACCGCCCGCCCGAAATAACCGTATTCGCCCTTGGGCAGGAATTTATGCGAGTGGTTGGCTATACCGCCAATACCGAGAATGACGCCGCCATGCTGCAGCCGGTTATCAGGGAACCACAGGCGCGCGCCGACGGCACCGACTTCCGGCTGTATGGCCAGTGCGACCATTTCATCCAGCCACTCGGGGGTGATGACTTCAATATCGTTATTGATCAAACCGACCAGCTCGCCGCGAGCCATTTTGACGGCCTTGTTGTTCAGGGCTGAATAGTTGAAAGGGCCGTCATCCCTGAGCACCGTCATGTTCGGTTGTTCGCTGATCTGCTCAAAATAAGCCAGAGATTCGAGATCGTCGGAGCCGTTATCGACCACGACGATTTCATACGGGCTGTAGGTGGTCAGGTTCTGAATACTATCGATGCATTGTTTGAGCAGTGCTCCTGCGTTGCGGGTTGGAATGATCAGGCTGACCAGAGGTTTGTGCAGCGGCAGTTGATAATGGACACGGTACATGCCCATGGGCAGCAACTCTGTCCAGCCTTTGTGCCCGGTACGTTCCAGATGTTCATCGAGGGCTTTCACGCCGGCACGGACTGCATAGGGTTTTTCATCGGCAGCCATGGCGGTGCTTCCGGCGTGAATTCGCCAGTGGTACAGCACACGACTGATATGAATGATCTGCTCGCGGGACAGTTTTTCGCTACACCGCAAGGCCAGGTCGTAATCCTGCGAACCCTCGAAGCTCACCCGGAATCGACCCACCTGCTCGACTAGATCGCGCCGATAGACCCCCAGGTGGGACAGCATGTTCTGCGAGCGAAACAGAAACTCGTTCCAGTCGGGTTTGAAGTAAGGCGCGCTGCGGTGCCCCTGTCGGTCAATCTTGTCTTCGTCCGAATAAATGAGGCCGGCGTCCGGGTGTTCGATGATCTTGCGTGCCACCCAATACAGCGCGTGTTCGGGAAGCAGGTCGTCATTGTCCATCAGGGCGATGTATTGCCCCTGCGCGATATCGAGGGCCGAATTGCTGGCCTCTGAAATATGCCCGTTCGCACTGCGGAATATGACGTTGATCTTCGGGCTCTGTTGCTCGGCCTGCTTCAGAAACTCCTGCACCGCGGGATTGCTGGAAGCATCATCGGCGATGCACAGCTCCCAGTGGGGATATAACTGGTTTCTTACGCTATCGAGGGCTTCGCGCAGCAGGTCCAGAGGAGGATCGAAGACCGGCATAATGACCGAAATCAGCGGCGGATTTTCCCAGGTGCTGATGTGTCGGGCGATTTCCTGGCGATCATCGTCATCGAGTGTGTCGTACTGCCTGATCCAGGCTGCATAGTCATGCCGGTCTGGCGCCTGTTCGATCTCGACCTTTTCAGGTTCCGCGCCCGGTTCACTCAGGAACCAGCGCATCCGCGCCAGTAACCCCCGCACGCCATGCTCCTGCAATACATTGGCAGCCCGTCTGGCGGTTTTCTTTAAACCGCCTCCCCGGCGAACAAGTGACGGCAGGCGCTTCGAGATATGCGCCAGGCGATGCACCGCGATGGCTGAGTGGCGCAGCGGAGTTGCCAGCCTGCGGCTATAGGAACCTTCCAGTTCGCGGATGCGCAGGTTCAGAGCGTGGATGTGGGTGTCCTTTTCAATCTGCTGATTGAGCAGAGCACTTTCCAGGCTGGCTATAAGTGCCTCACGGCCATTGGTCAGGTGTGCGTGATCATTGAGCAGGCGCTCTACGGTCTGGGCTGTATGTTGTTTGCCGTCGACGACATTCTGCTGGATCAGGTAAGTGGTGCTTTCCAGCTCATTGATGCGCAGGGCCAGCGTCTGCATCTGTTCATGCAGCGGCTCAACGGCGGTTCGTAGCGAAGACTCATTCTGGTTGGCCCAGTTGCGATTCTGGTTGATGCGCCGGGCGATCACTTCGTCGGTGTACAGCACCAGGTCCAGCCTCAAGACGATTGAATGCAGGTCGTTCAGTTGCGACAGGTCTACCGGCAGTTCCAGGTAAGGGTCATCGTCGAGGCAGACAAACAGCACGGACAAGCCGGACCTCTCGACTTCCATCAGGCCCGACACCGACGGCAGGGACGCAACCTCGCCATCCCAGGTCCAGATTTCGGCCCGTGGCGTGAGGATGCGCAAGTTATCCACAGAGAAGGAAATATGACGGTCTACAGGGTCGAGCCTGAGTCTTTTGGGGCGTGCCTTGAGGTTTTGCAGGGGAAACTGCAACTGTTGATGACCGGGCAGGACTTCAATGCTCAGCGCGTAATCTTCTTTGAAGTTGCCAGCCTCGTCGCTGTAATACAGCTTGGCCAGGACTTTGGATTCAACGGGAGCTGCCCGTGAATTGATGATCTGCTCGGGCTCCCAGTTCAGGAAGTAGCTGGCATTGATACCGCTGACGAATGCCTGGAACTGCGCCTCCTTTTCGATGAAGGCTTCCAGCTCCGGCAGGGTCATTTCCAGGCCCGCATGGCGCAGGCTGTGAATGATGAACTGACGGCGGGTCAGCGGCATGACGCCGGGGCAGAACGGCTGGGCGCTGGCAATCAGCAGCAATAGGGCGCGGATCAGTAAATGCCCGAGCTGTACGCCCTCCTGAACATCCCATTCGATATCGATCAGGGCCGGGCGGCCTTGTGAGTCGAGCAGAATATTGTGAGGCACGGCATCGATAAACAGCCCTGGCAGTTGTGCATCAAGGGTGTTCGAGTGCCTTGAATGGCCTTGCTCTTCAAGCAACGTTTCGAGTACTGCCATATAAAGCGAGATGAACGCCCCGAAGTCTTTGAGGGTCCAGTCGGGCGCGCTGGCGATATTGAGGAATTGCTGACTCAATGCCTGCCCGCGTCGGTACCTGTCGACGTGCGAAAGCACATGTCGATAAGCGCTTTTTTCACCCGTTGCCGTTTCTGCTCGCAAGGACTCATGCCGAACCTCGATGCCGCTATCGGTTTCAATGAATAGCGTTTGCTTGCAGTAGCCAGGTTTCCTGCTGACGTTGTAATGACCCGCCAGCATGTCGGGTGGCACAACACTGGACTGCAAGGATGAGGCCGCGATCAGAAAGGAGTTGGCCAGTTCCATGCCCAGGCCATTGCTGACCACCACCGGCCATGCCCGCTCCAGATTGAACAAGGGCGCGCCGGGCAGTTGAGGGTCTTTTCTGGCGTTCTGCCAGGCCAGGGCTGCTGCATCGAAACTGTCCAGTTCAAAGCCGCGCTGGGTGACGATGGAGTTGGGCAGTTTGTAATCGGGCATCGGAAACAGGAACTCCGAGCGGCTGAAGCCTGCTTCCTCAAGCAACGCCATCAAGCGCTTGCGGCCGAACGTCTCGGGGTCGTGGTCGCGGTAGCGTCCTTCAATCCCGTACATCGGGCTATTGAGATGATCTTCCGGTGCGCCGGCGAAGTACTTGAGGCCCAACTGGTTTTCAATGGCGAGCAGCAGCACTCCATCGGGTTTCAGCAAGCTTTTGACTCGCTTGAGCATGCTCAGGGCTGCATCGGTTTCCTGACCGAACATGCTGGCGTATTCCAGGACTCCGATCAGAGTAATGACATCGAAACGAGTCGGTGGATTGAACTGGTCGAAGCGCTCGGCAACGATTGTGACGTTGTTCAGATCCCGTGTGCGGCTCGCGGCTATCCTGGCCCGGCGCGCACTGCCTTCCAGGCTCAGCACGCTGGCGCCGCACTCCCCCAGGTATCGGCTGATGGCGCCGCAACCAGCACCTATTTCCAGTATCTGGCCTGACAGAATGTGTTCAAAAGGGCGCAGGATGTTTCCACGCGCACGGCCCAGGTGGTACAGCGATGCCCAGTCCGTGCAATGCCTGCCCAACTCGCCGGACAACACGGACAAATCCTGTGCGTCTCGTATGATCTGTGCCAGGCGCTCTTCGCTTTCGTCACCGTCATTGTAAGCAAGCCCCTGATAATCGGGCCGTGCCCATACTCCGGTGTCTGTGTCCTGGCGGTAACCGCTTTTCTCAAGCTCGATCATGGGTGGTTTACCTGGTCGAAATCCATCGTAACGGCAAGATCGACCAGGCCGAACAGCGTGGTGGTCGCAGCGACAACAAAGTGAATGGAGTCATAGCGGCGGTCATGGGGAATGATGTCTTCCCCTTCACGGGAGGCGATGCCTATCGAGATGAAGTAGTCGCCACTGGCCAGTCGGTTTGTGAATTTCATACAGGCCTTGAGCCGTGATCCGGCGCTGTATATGTCCTGGCTGGAAGCGCTGCCCAGCAGGTAAGAGTTGGTGCCATAGACGGTGACTCCTTCCTTGGTCTTTATTGTGAAGCCCAGCACGGGGTTGCTGATCGTGTGGTTGAAACAGATGGCCAGGTACAGCACGACCTCGTCGCCCGGCCCGATGCTGGTAGGGAACTCAAGGCCGTTTGCCGCAAGGTGAAAATCCTGAAGGCTGGCGGCACCATCGCCCCAGCGATATTCATGCTGGTTGAAGCCTGTGCGTGAGCTGTAGGCGTCGTGATCGAAGTGCAAGAGCGGCCCGTGTTCGCTCTTGCGGTCATTGACTGGAACCTGTTGTTTCTGCGCAGCTTGCTCGACGCGCCTGTCGCGGCCGAACAGCAGGTCCATGTAGCGGTTGATGACCGGGCGTGATGCTCCGATCATTTCCACATGGCCCCGGTCGAGCAGGATCGCCCGGTTGCAGTGGGTCACGACCTGTTCGCTGGCATGGGTGACCAACAGAATGCTGGTACCGTTCTGCTTCAGTTGCCGTAGCCGCTCGAAGCATTTGGCCTGAAATTTCGCATCCCCGACCGACAGCGCTTCATCGACAATCAACACCTGTGGATCGACCTGGGCCTGGACCGCAAACGCCAGGCGTACGGCCATCCCGCTGGAGTAGGTCTTGACCTGTTGATCCATGAAGTCGCCGATGTCGGCAAAGTCGGCAATGGCACTGAAGCGCTGATCGACTTCTTCGCGCGCCAGGCCCAGTACCGAGGCGTTCAGGTAGACGTTTTCCCGGCCTGTGAACTCGGGATTGAAACCGGAGCCCAGTTCCAGCAGGGCTGCAACCCGACCCTGTGTTTCGACTGCCCCGCCCGTGGGAATCAAGGTGCCGCAGATGATCTGCAACAGGGTCGATTTTCCAGAGCCGTTGCGCCCGACCACGGCGACCGTTTCGCCTCTTGCGACTTCAAAGTCGATATTGCGCAGCGCCCAGAACTCGCGGCCATAGGTCCTGGCAGGCAGGCCCAGCATGGACTGCATCCTTGGGATCAGCGAGTGCAGCAAGCGGTCCACAGGCTTGTCGTAGGTGTAAAAACACTTGGAGACATCGCGTACGCTGATGGCTATTTCATCAGAGGACATCGGCAAACCCTTTTCGAGTTTTCTGAAAGAACCCGAAGCCCAGCGCCGCGAAGCCGAAGCCGATCAGCATCGCCAGCGCAAGGCTGTCCCACTGCGGCCAGAGCCCGAACAGCAGGACATTGCGGCTTTCTTCGATGATGTAGGTCAGCGGGTTGAGCTTCAGCCAGGGTTGATAAGCCTCCGGCAAGGCCGCCACCGGATAAAGCACGGGGGACAGGAACAGCAGAACGGTGGTCAGCACGCCAATGAATTGCCCCACATCCCTCAGGTAAACGCCCAGCGCAGCCAAGAGCCAACTGAACCCCAGCGTCGCAATCAACAACGGCAGCAGGACCAGCGGAAAGGTAATGGCTGTTGCGTACAGCGTATGAGTGAGGAGGAGTTGCGCGAGCAACAGGACGACCAGGCTGATCAGCGTATGAAAGATTGCTGAGCCCAATGTCACCACGGGCAGGATTTCCAGCGGGAACAGCACCTTCTTTACATAGTTGTTGTTGGAAATAATCAGCGAGGTGGATCGGTTGGCACACTCGGCAAACAAACCATGAACAATCATTCCCACGAACAACAGAATGGCAAAGGTTCCCTTGCCTGTTTCCTGACCTGTCCAGCGTGCCTGGAATATTTCGGAGAATACGAAGGTGTATACCGCCAACATGAGCACGGGGTTAAAAAAAGACCATGCAATGCCCATGACCGAGCCGCGGTAACGACCAATCACATCGCGCCGCGTCATCGTGAGAATGAGCTGGCGGTGATGCCAGAGGCTGCGAACGAGTGCCACAGGACTTGCTGCGGGGACCAGATGGGGGTTGAGCATTCGGGCTCCATTGCGCTCTTTCGCGAATGAATTCGCTCCTGTAAACCGGAATTCATTCGCGAAGAGACAATTCACATCACATTAATGAGGACCGCCATCAGCAATCCCAGATTGCCCAGCCTTGTCTGGCGGTAAAGATCGGTACGTCTGAGACTTGCCAGGCGTACGGCAAGAGAGGGAGAACGCAACGCCTTGAGTTGTTCCAGCAAGTCGCGGCTATCGTTGGGCAGATACAGGATGACCGCTTCCAGCGCAGCAATATTGGTGGTGTTCCAGTCCCGGAAACGCCCTTTCAGCAGCAGGCGAATACGTACTATCCGGGCTCTCCAGCCCGTGTTGGAACCCACCAGATTACCGTCATGCTGGCGATAGCGAACGTAGGGCTTGGGGTCGTAGCGCACGTGCCCGCCTACTCCTGTGACCAACAGATAGGCCCACCAGTCATGGGACACGATATCCAGCGACAATAACGCCAGATGTTCGGATGCATCCTGAATCAGGCAGCGGGCTGCATGGTTGAACACCATGGTGTTGCCGCCGCCGATGTTCTGCACCAGAGCATTGGCGAAGGACGGCGGCCTTGTGAACAGCGGCGAGTAGCCAAGTACTTCGCCTTGTTCGCTGATCAGTTCGGTGCGACCCAGATAAATCGCCGGTTCGTCGTGGGGCACGCTTTGCAGCCAGCTGACGGCCACCTGCAACTTGTTTTCGTCCCAGATATCGTCCTGATCACACCAGGCATAAAAGTCGGCTTGCGGAGTGTTGCGGGTAATGGACATGAAGTTTCGTGCGAACCCTCGGCCTGGACCGCGCCACACATTGATCTTTTCTTTACCCCACAAGGCTTGATAATGGCTCGCTATATCCAGCGTGTTATCGCTGGAACCATCATCCGATAAAGCAATGAACCAGGATGGCCTGCACTGGTTCTTTATGGACTCCAGTTGTTGGGGCAAAAAGCGCTGGCCATTGAAAGTACACAGCAGAATGGCAACCTGTGGACGATCCTGTTGCTGTGGCTCACGGGTTTCTTCACCCGCCGTGCCGGATATCGGTGGTCCTGAGCTTTCTTCAAAGATGGCTACCGCCTCTGAAATCGCTTCAGAAGCATTCAGTGTTGCGGGAGGCGTCAAACCTTCATTTACACGCGAACTACCATGAATATGACTTGAGCGTCCTTTTGCAGGATCGTCGATCATTTTCAGGGCCTGGGGAGCGGGTGGCCGTTTACTGCTGCAAAAGCAGTGTGGCAGGCCCTTGGGTGTCGGGCCTTTTTAGGCGATGGGTGGTTAATATTTTTATTGTTTAATCAATAAACACCGTCTTGTTGTTTCATGGGTGAAACATGAACTTCCTGTTTGCACTAAGTCTTCATGAGAAATATCGGGGGCGCTGCTTTATTTCCCGCTATGCATGTAGAACGTATCGAGATCCATGATGGTGAAGTGACCGATGCTATCGGTCTGCCATCCACCGGTGTCGATATGAAAGACATTGCCCATGATTTCGGCTTTCGGCACCAGGGTGTGCCCCACGATCAGTGCTCGCAGGTCAGGGATGCCGCTCTCGCCTCCCGAGCGCAGATGCGACCACTGACATGATCTGCGCAGTTGCAACAGCCCTGGAAGTTCTTCGCGCAGGACCGAACGCAGCAGATCCCAGGTGGGAAGCGGGCAACAGGCATGCACCATTCCTATCAGGCCGTTCAGGGTGTCGACTTCCAGCGCGAGGGGCATTTGGGCGAAACGCTCGGCGAAACGCAGCTGGTTTTCATCGGACAGTTCCAGAAACCAGCTCGCGCCATTGGCGACATACTTGTGATAGTCCAGCATCTCGCCTTCCACATGCTCGATGGCCAATGCTTCGTGGCTGCCCTGGACGGCAAAGAACCATGGCTTGTCCAGCCATTCGATAGACAAGTAACTTTGCGGGCCGCGATCAATCAGGTTGCCCACGCAGAACAGACGGTCGACGACCGTATCGAAACCGATCTCATCAAGAACCCCCTGCAGACGTGCGAAGTGTCCGTGGATATCGCCGACTGCAAAATCGCGTCCGACAACGTTGGTATCGAGATGCTGGAAAGTGTTCATTACAGGCCTGTGCATGAGTGATGCAGCGGAGTCACTGGTTCTGACATGAATTGACTGATTTGCGTCCTCCATCGGTCCGGCTATTGGTTGCCGATGCGTTGACAAAGCGTCCTCTGGTGTAAATACTCGTTCACGTTGTACGACAACATATAACAATAACAAACAAGGAATTTCTCATGACCATAGCTCGTCACACTCAAAATCCCTTCAATCGCCTCCTGCTTACAGGTGCGGCAGGAGGCCTGGGCAAGGTGCTGCGCAAGACCCTGCGCCCTTATGCGAAAACGCTCCGACTCTCGGATATCGCAGAGCTGGCACCTGCCATTGATAGTAGTGAAGAAATCCAGAGATGTGATCTCTCCGACAAACAGGCCGTACACCAACTGGTGGAAGGCGTCGATGCGATCCTGCATTTCGGTGGCGTTTCAGTCGAACGTCCTTTCGAGGAAATCCTCGGCGCCAATATCGCCGGCGTGTTTCATATCTACGAAGCCGCCCGTCGCCATGGCGTAAAACGGGTGATCTTCGCCAGCTCCAACCATGTCATCGGTTTTTACAAACAAGACCAGGTCATCGATGCCCATGCCCCTCGTCGCCCGGACGGTTACTACGGCCTGTCCAAGTCCTATGGCGAAGACATGGCCAGTTTCTACTTCGATCGCTACGGCATTGAAACTGTGAGTATCCGCATCGGCTCTTCGTTCGATGAACCGCAAAACCGTCGGATGATGAGCACCTGGCTCAGCTATGACGACCTGACCCAACTCCTGGAGCGCGCCCTGTATACGCCGAATGTCGGGCATACCGTGGTGTACGGGATGTCGGACAACAAGACCGTGTGGTGGGACAACCGGCTGGCCAGCCATCTGGAATATTCCCCCAAGGACAGCTCCGAAGTCTTTCGTGCCAAGGTCGAGGCGCAGCCGATGCCGGCGGCCGACGATCCGGCCATGGTCTATCAGGGCGGCGCCTTTGTTGCGGCAGGGCCTTTCGGCGACGAGTAACTATCTATAGAGATCTGAACCGCCATGGATGCTGAACTGATCTTCGATGCCCGCAACGCTACGGGTGAAAGCCCGGTCTGGAGTGTTCGCGAGCAAGCGCTTTACTGGGTCGACATTCCAGCCGGACGCCTGTACCGCTGGAATGCTGCCGATAACCTCACCCAAAGCTGGAAAGCCCCGCAAATGCTGGCCTGCATTGCAGCCCACAGCAAGGGCGGCTGGATCGCCGGGATGGAAAGTGGCCTGTTTCACTTGCAGCCCGGTGAAGGCGAGAACCTGACCAGTACCCTGTTGGCAGGCGTTGAGCATGGCCAGCCGGGCATGCGCTTCAACGATGGTCGCTGCGACCGTCAGGGCCGTTTCTGGGCGGGCACCATGCTGCTCGATATGGCCGCTGGCGTGTCTGCCGGGGCTTTGTATCGCTACAGCGCGGGGCAACAGCAACTGAATTCGCAATTGCAGGGCTATATCGTTCCCAATGGTCTAGGGTTCAGCCCTGACGGTAAAACGATGTACCTGTCCGACTCTCACCCCAACGTGCAGAAAATCTGGACGTTCGATTACGACACGGACAGCGGCACGCCCTACGACCGCCGTCTGTTTGTGGACATGAACGACTATCCGGGCCGCCCCGATGGTGCGGCAGTCGATAGCGATGGCTGTTACTGGATCTGCGCCAACGATGCCGGTCTGATCCACCGGTTCACGCCGCAGGGCAAGCTCGACCGCTCCGTGACCGTGCCGGTGAAAAAACCAACCATGTGCGCCTTCGGCGGTTCAGGGCTGGATACCCTGTTCATCACTTCCATTCGTCCTGGCGGCGACCTCAGCGACCAACCTCTGGCTGGCGGCGTCTTTGCCTTCAGGCCCGGCGTTACGGGACTTGAGGAGCCGATATTCCAAGGCTGATCTGCTGACACTGAAAATCCCCGTAGCACCGACCAAAAACAACAAAATCGGAGAACTCCATGGATTTCAAACGCAAGCTCCTCCTCACCGTATTACCGTTGGCTTTCTGTTTCTCGAACGCCGCCCTGGCGGAGATAAAGATCAAATTCGCCGAAGTACATCCTTCCGGTTACCCGCCCGTGGTGGCCGAACAGAACATGGGCAAGAAACTTCAGGAACAAAGCAACGGCGATATCAGCTTCAAGATGTTCGCCGGCGGCGTGCTGGGTTCGGAGAAAGAAGTGATCGAGCAGGTTCAGGCCAATGCCATACAAATGGCCAGGGTCAGCCTGGGCATCGTTGGCCCGGTGGTACCGGACGTCAACGTGTTCAACCTGCCGTTTGTCTTCCGCGACCATGAACACATGCGCGCCATCATCGACGGTGAAATCGGTCAGGAAATCCTCGACAAGATCACCAACTCGAACTTCAACCTGGTGGCCCTGGCCTGGATGGATGGCGGTACTCGCAACCTGTACACCAAGAAGCCGGTGCGTCAGATCTCCGACCTCAAGGGCATGAAGATCCGGGTGCAAGGCAATCCGGTATTCATCGACACCATCAATGGCATGGGCGGCAACGGTATTGCCATGGCCACGGGCGAAATCTTCAGTGCCTTGCAGACCGGCGTAATCGACGGCGCTGAGAACAATCCGCCAACCTTGCTGGAGCACAACCATTATCAGAACGCCAAGTTCTACACCCTGACCGAGCACCTGATCCTGCCCGAGCCTGTGGTGATCTCCAAGGCGACCTGGGAAAAGCTCAACCCCGATCAGCAGGCGCTGGTGAAAAAACTGGCCCGTGAAGCCCAGATGGAAGAGCGTGTGCTGTGGGACAAGAAGTCGTCCGAAGCCGAGGCAAAACTCAAGGCGAGCGGTGTGGAGTTCATCACTCTCACGCCTGAGCAGAAGAAGGCTTTCTACGATGCCACGCAACCTGTACGCGACAAATATGGTGCGCCGTACAAAGACCTGATCAGCCGTATCGAAGCCGTCAAGTCAGACGCACCCAAGGTCGGCGCCAACTAAGCCCATTCGATAATGCCGCGCAGCGGGCGAAAGCCCGCTTGCTGCTGTGGTGAGCCCAATGAAAAATACGCTACTGCGCATTAACGACGTGCTTTACCGGATCTGCATCGCAATTGCCGGTCTGTCGGTGCTGACGATGAGCCTGATCATCCCCTGGGGCATTTTCGCCCGTTACGTACTGGGCAGTGGTTCCAGTTGGCCGGAGCCCACCGCGATCCTGCTGATGGTGGTGTTCACCTTCTTCGGCGCAGCCGCCAGTTACCGTGCCGGTGCGCACATGGCGGTAGCGATGGCGACTGAACGCATGTCGCCGCAACTGCGCAAGGCCGCTGCGGTCCTGGTGCAAATCCTCATGGCGGTGGTGTGTGTGTTCATGACCACCAAGGGGTTCAAGCTCTGCGCGACGACCTGGAATCAATTTCTCGGTGATATGCCTTTCCTGCGCGTGGGGATTTCCTACCTGCCGATTCCCATTGGCGGAATTCTGACCCTGATCTTCGTGCTGGAAAAACTGTTTCTGGGCGATCAAAGCCACCGCCGTGCCGTGCGCTTCGATCTGTTGGAAGAAAGCGAAGAGGCTGCATGAATGGACGCTTTTATATTGCTGGGAAGCTTCATCGCGCTGATTCTCCTGGGCATGCCGGTCGCTTATGCACTGGGCCTTTCGGCGCTTATTGGAGCCTGGTGGATCGAGATTCCTTTCGATGCACTGATGATTCAGGTGGCAGGCGGCGTGAACAAGTTTTCGCTGCTGGCGATTCCGTTCTTCGTGCTGGCTGGTGCAATCATGGCCGAAGGCGGAATGTCCCGACGACTGGTCGCGTTTGCCGGTGTACTGGTCGGTTTCGTGCGGGGTGGTCTGTCGCTGGTGAACATCGTCGCCTCGACTTTCTTTGGCGCCATCTCGGGCTCCTCAGTGGCTGACACCGCCTCGGTCGGTTCGGTGCTGATTCCGGAAATGGAGCGCAAAGGCTACCCGCGGGACTTCTCCACCGCCGTGACGGTCAGTGGTTCGGTGCAAGCCTTGCTGACACCGCCCAGCCATAACTCGGTGCTGTATTCGCTGGCGGCTGGCGGCACGGTGTCCATTGCTTCGCTGTTCATGGCCGGGATCATGCCTGGCTTGCTGCTCAGCGCGGTATTGATGGTGCTGTGCATGATCTTTGCGCGCAAACGCAATTACCCCAAGGGCGAAGTCATTCCACTGCGCCAGGCACTTAAAATTGCTGCCGATGCGCTCTGGGGCCTGATGGCCATGGTCATCATCCTGGGCGGGATCCTCACCGGGATATTCACTGCGACCGAGTCGGCGGCTGTTGCCGTGGTCTGGTCGTTCTTCGTCACCATGTTCATCTACCGCGACTACAAGTGGCGCGACCTGCCCAAGCTGATGCACCGGGCGGTGCGGACCATTTCCATCGTCATGATCCTGATCGGTTTTGCCGCCAGCTTCGGTTACATCCTGACGCTGATGGAAATCCCCATGAAGATCACCACGGCCTTCCTGACCTTGTCGGATAACCGTTACGTGATCCTGATGTGCATCAACGTCATGCTGCTGTTGCTGGGTACGGTGATGGACATGGCACCGTTGATCCTGATTCTGACTCCGATCCTGCTGCCCGTGATTACCGGCATCGGCGTCGATCCGGTTCACTTCGGCATGATCATGCTGGTCAATCTGGGAATCGGCCTGATTACACCGCCGGTGGGCGCGGTGCTGTTCGTCGGGGCGGCGGTGGGCAAAGTCTCCATCGAAGCCACCGTCAAGGCACTGCTGCCGTTCTATCTGGCGTTGTTCATGGTGCTGATGATGGTGACCTACATTCCTGCCATTTCGCTGTGGTTGCCCAGCGTGGTGCTTTAAGGCGGGGAAGTGATGCAGGGAAGGTTGTGCGGGATCGGCCACACAACCTTCTTGTGCATGGGTTCACTTATAAAGGTGAAATGACCAGTTTTGAAATACCGCTCACCTTGGTAACGCCCGAAGGCTGGTTGCAGTCGTTGTTCAAGATGGACTTAAGGTTCACAAGCGTGAAAAGGGTTTGAGCTTTGGCCCCCTTGTAACGCCCGTCGGTGATCGTGCCATCTCCGATGATCGTAGTATTCAAGTTGCCGGAGTTTTCTATCTGTGCGGTGAATGCGTAGGTGCTGGTGGTTCCATCGCTCCAGTTGATGACCCATGTGATAGTGGGTGTTTTCAGAAAAAACGACTGGCAGGAAAAGGTCGCCTGAAAGCTCTGCGCAGATGCTGCGCTGACGCCTAATGGAAGTACACAGACGGTCCAGTTGCTGTTCGTCGAAACATTGATGGTTTGTGACGTGTTGGTCAGGCCAGGCGACCACTCTGCCGTGTGGGTGCCTGTGCATTCGGCCAGATTGATAGCTTCTGCACGGCCAGGCGTGATCAGCAGCCCTGTACCGACGATAAACATCAGCAGCAGGCTTAGCCGTAACAGAAGGTTTTTCATTGAGTGGTGTGGAAGGTTGGTGTCCATGAGAACCCCCTCAAGGGGATGAGTTGAAGTAACGTCCTTGCCTTCTAGGGTAATGAATAGGGCGTTCTCGGCCACTGTCAGAAATCATAGTGGCTTAGACGGCTTTGAAATAAACTTCCCGCCTTTGAGCCGATTCGGTCTCCCGATGCTTTTCTACACCGCAGGTTCCACCAGCCTGTGGCAGACAGCTATCATGGCCGCCAGGTAAAAAATATTTTTCGCAGCAGTTCATCTTGTGATCCGTTCTGGCCCAGGTTGCGTAACACACAGGCAGCCCGACCAATACCAGACAACGGCGACCAGAAGGTGGATCATGAGCAGCATTGCCAGCATCAGGACCTTCCGTCACGTGTCACCCTCGCCCAGCGACTTGCCCATAACCCGACTTTGGATCGATGAAGTCACCGCCGTGGCCCGTAGTCAGGACCGCGACAGCTTCATGCGCATCTACGATCACTTCGCCCCTCGCCTGTTGCGCTATCTGACGGGCTTGAAGGTGCCTGACGGGCAGGCCGAAGAGTTGGTGCAGGAAGTACTGCTCAAGCTGTGGCACAAGGCCGAGTCCTTTGATCCGGCCAAGGCCAGCCTCGGAACCTGGCTGTTCAGGATTGCGCGCAACCTCTATATCGACAGCGTGCGCAAGGACAGCGGCTGGGTCGTGGTGCAGAACTCGCTGGAGCAACTCGAACTTCTGGAGGCACCCGCCGACAGATCGCTCGATTACAGCCAGCGTCAGGAACAACAACTGAACATGGCCATCCAGAACCTGCCTGCCGATCAGGCCAGGGTTCTACGGATGTCCTACTTTGAAGCGCTCAGCCATCGAGAGATCGCCCAACGCCTCGGCATGCCTCTGGGGACAGTGAAGTCGTGTCTGCGTCTGGCCTTTCAGAAGTTGCGCTCCAGAGTCGAGGAGTCATGATGAGCCCAGTCCATCACCCCGATGAGGCCACCCTGGTCAGTTACGCCTCGGGTGCGCTTTCACAGGCTATTTCTCTGGTCACCGCTGCTCACCTTGAGCTGTGCGCCGAATGCCGGACACGGTTGCGCCATGCAGAACGCATCGGTGGTTTGCTGATTCAGCAGCACAGTGGCGTCGCGGAGCCACTGAAGGGGCGTGCAGCCATGCTTGCTCGTCTGGATGAACTGCCCGCTGTCCTGCCACAGCGCGAGTCTGTTGTATCGCCAGAGCGGAGCGCGGATTTACTGCCTGTTTCTCTGCACGCTCATTTTGGCCGGTATTTGAGCGAGCAACCCTGGAAAACCCTGCTCCCCGGCGTGCAGCGGGTTCGTGCCCAGGGGCTTGAGCAAGGCAAGCTCATGCTGCTGAGAATCGCCCCCGGCGTCAGCATGCCGTTGCATGGCCACGAGAGTAATGAAATGACCCTTGTGCTCCAGGGCTCGTATCACGATGAACTGGGCGAATACCGATCCGGAGACCTCGCCGATCTGGACAGCGACACCCAGCATCAGCCCACGGCCAATAAAGATGAATATTGCATCTGCGTACTGGCTGCGGACTCGCCGCTCCGTTTCCAGGGTCTGATTGCCCGGATGTTGCAGCCAATCTTCGGGATCTGAAGCGAAGTATCGTTTTCGCGAATGAATTCCCCACGGTGTAGCGAATTCATTCGCGAAGGGCTTTAGCGTTCGATCTGCACGCCCAGCGACTCAAGCGCTGCCCAGTAACCGGGATAGGTCTTGCCTACACAGTCTGGATCGAGAATACGGATACCCGCGATTTTCAGGCCCGCCAGAGCGAAGCACATGGCGATGCGATGGTCGGAGTGGGTGTCGATCAGCGCATCGACGGTCTGGCCGCTCAATGCCGGGTTGGCATGCACCAGCAGGTCATCACCCTCTTCTACCGCCAGCCCCGGTGCGATGGCGCACAGCCCGTGGGACAGCGCGGAAATACGGTCGCATTCCTTGACCCGCAGGTTCGCCAGGCCCACGAAGCGCACAGGATGGTTGTTGAACGCTGCCAGCACCGCCAGCGTCGGGATTGCGTCCTGCATCTGCGAACCGTCGATCACGGCCGGCATGTTCGGGAAGCTGTCGATGATCTGGCTGGCCAGTGCATCGGGCTGGGTGAACTCTTCAGTGGCGACACCCAGGTCGATCTTGCCTTCGGTCAGCACTTGGGCCGCCCACAGGTAAGTGGCCGCCGAAGCGTCAGGCTCGATATGGAAATCCGTGGCTTGATAACCGGTGGCCGAGACTTTCCAGGCCGCATCGCCAATTGCCTCGACTTCCGCGCCGAAGGCTTTCATCGCCGCCAGGGTCAGGTCCACATAGCCGCGTGCGCCGATTTCGCTGCCGGTCAGGGCCACTTCAATCGGGCCTTGTCCGCAGGCGCCAGCCATCAGCAAGGCCGAGACGTACTGGCTGGAAAGGTTGCCGTCGATTTCGATACGCCCGGCGGACAGGCCGCCCAGGCCCTTGATCGTGACTGGCGGGCAACCGGTCGGTGCGCTGACCTGCACGCCCATGCGCTGCAAGGCATCGACCAGCGGACCAATCGGGCGCTTGCGCATGTACTCATCGCCATCGACGATGAATTCACCTTCGAAGTTGGCCAGTGCAGCCGTCAGAAAACGGGTCGCGGTGCCGGCATTGCCCAGGAACAGCGCTTGTTGCGGGGCCTGCCAGTGGCCGGAGCTGGTGACCACGAAGGTGCTGTCATCCGGCTCGTCGACCTGCACGCCCATCAGGCGCAGGGCTTCGGACATGACGCGCGTATCGTCACTCTTCAAGGCGCCGGTCAGGCGACTCGTCCCTTTTGCCAGGCCAGCCAGCAGCAACGCACGGTTGGTGATCGATTTGGAGCCCGGCGGGCTGACGCGCCCGACCAGAGGGTGCTCGACAGGCAAAACAGTGAGTGTGGATTGAGGTCGCATGATGTCCCTGAACGTCACCAGAAAAATCGCGATCCTAGCACGAGCAGGAGGCGGGCCGCAGCCTGATGGCGGCCCTTGTCCTTGTGATGCTTACCCGTTTGCAGGCTTGCTGTCGGAGAGTTGCTTGAGCGCCGCCTGCAACTGATGCCGGTTGGTGGCCACATCCGTCACGTCGTAGATCACCAGACAGATCTGGTTGATTTCGTTGTTGGTCGCACGCAGCGGAAACATCGTCGTGTTCTGGTACATGAACTCTTCCTGCCCGGTAATGGGCTGATAGTTCTTGAAACGCACCAGATAAGGCCGCTGCTCCCAGATCGTGAAGGCGGGCGTGCCGAGGGTCACGACATTCTCGACCTTCTTGCTGAACCACTGTTGGTTGACCTCGGGGAACAGCTCGAAGAAGGTCTTGCTGGTCGCTTCGTACGGTGTCACGCCGGAGCGGTTCTCCATGAAGGTATTCCAGACCATCACCCGGAAATCCCGATCCAGAACCACGATGCCGACATCGATGTTCTGTGTAACGGCCAATAGCCAATGCAGCTCGTTGATATCGATATGGCTCATGGGGTCAGCTCATCATGTAGGCAAGTTTGCGCGTAAGCAGTTCGACCGAGTCTTCGGTGAACAGCATCAACAGATCGAAATGGATGTTATGGCCTTCGACGCTGTAACTGATTTCCACCGCGAGGGTTTTCTTCCAGCGCTTGCTGTTGACGCGAATCAGGTCATCGATCCCGCCCTGAGCTCCGAGAATCTGTGGATGGCCCTGAGAAAAGGCGATGTCGATCTGCTCGGCAATCCCGCTCAGACAGGCGCCGATCAGGACGGTGGACAGGTCCAGCAGCATCTCCATGTCCGAATAATCGGGCGAGCTGCGCTGCATGAGCTGAGACATGTCGGAGAGTTCGGAGTCATGGAAAATCAGCAGCGCTTCGCCGGAAATACCGCCGCCGATATAGCCTTGGCACACCGCCGTCAGGCGTTGATCGCGGTGGGCGTCGGCCAGCGCCATATGCAGCTCACCGACTTCGAGCATGTTGACGTTGGGGACCGGCAACTGCACGAACACACCCAGCACCTTGGCAAGCAAAGCTGCCGCTCGGCCCATGGCGACGTTGATGGTTTCCCGGAAGGCATCCTGGAAACTGATGACGCCATCCTTGAGTGGAGGAACGACGGTCGGCACCTTTGTCGGTTCGCCCATCAGGCCCAGTCGTACAAGGGTCTGCTTGAGTTCGTCGGGGTCGGCGGGCTTTTTCAGGAAGGCCAGCGCGCCCAGCTCCATGACGCGCCGAACGGCTTCATCCTGAACGTCGCCGGAGACGACAATGACCTTGGCTTCAAGGTTTTCTGCACGGATGGCAGCCAACGCCTGATAGCCATCCATCACAGGCATCGTCAGGTCCAGCAATACAACCTGACCCAATCCATTGCGAACGGCACCCAGCCCTTCAAGTCCATTGGTTGCCATCGTGACCGATACACCCCAGTCCTCAGGCAAGGCTCGCAACAGTTGCTTGCGAGCCATGTTGGAGTCATCGCAAATCAGCAGCGGAATCATGGACATTCATTGTTTCTCACTACAAAAGTTTCAGGCTGACGGCAGCAGAGTATCAACACGTCCGATTGCCTTCACGAAAACGAGCCGGATCGGAGCCAATAAAAAAACCTTTTGATACCTCGACACACATCCTTGAACCCAATAGTTCCCTTTCCGGTTTTCATGCAATAACTGTGCTCGTGAAAGCCTGATGAATCAATGATGCTTTATTGCACCAAGCCTTGCCGCACATGGGATTACGCTACAGCACAGGTTCAATATAGCAGGGCAACGAAACTGATATATACCTCAATGACATAATGATTTATTGACGCTTTTTCCTGGATATTGCGCCAATAAAAAGAGCATGAACTTCCTGTTGATTCGGGTGTTTTTCAACCGTCTGTCCGTGGTGTGAATGACAGATCAATGATCAAGTGATATAGCTAGTCACTATCAGTAGATGGAAGGATTCTGTCATGCCACTCGCTATTCGCGACTATTACCCTGCCCCGGTTCAGGACGAGGATTTCTGGCAAAAGCTGGGCGTTCCTGCTCGTGGCGCTCAGTTGTATACCTCCCTGCGTGCCGGGTTGCCCTACGAAGTATTCGAGCGGTTGGCCAACTACACCGACCTGAATCGCTCGACTCTGGCCGAACACCTGGGGATCGCCCCTGCAACCTTGCAACGGCGCCTTAAAGTGCGTCAGTTCAATGCAGAGGAAAGCGACCGACTGTTTCGGCTGGCGGCCATTTACAAGGCTGCGCTGGATTTGTTTGAAGACGACATTGAAGCCACCCGCCGCTGGCTGACCAAGCCGGTCTATGGACTGGGCCAGCGTCGGCCCCTGGAAATGCTCACGACTTCGGCCGAAGCCCAGGCCGTACTGGACCTGATCGGCCGCCTTGAGCACGGGGTTGTGGCGTGATCCATGTCTACCGTCTGGTAAAACGCAAATGGCTGGCCCAGGCTTTCGATGGCGAAGGCGCAAAGCTCTACGGTGGACGCTGGAACAGCAAGGGCCGGGCTTGCGTGTACTGCGCTGGCAGTGAGTCACTGGCATTGCTGGAAGTGCTGGTCCATCTGGATAACTCCAGCATGGTTCAGCACTACGTCATGCTTGAACTACAGATTCCCAAGGATCGCATCCTCAAGGCGCGCCCCGACATTCTTCCCCCGGACTGGCGCGAGGAGCCTGCTCCGCCTTCGACCGCATCCTTCGGCGATGCGTGGCTGGACTCCGGCCAAAGCCTGGCACTGGCAGTGCCCAGCGTGATCGTGCCGCGTGAATCCAACTATCTGCTCAATGTGCAGCATTCGTCCTTCAAGACCCTTGTGGCCAAGGCGAAGGAGCTGGATTTCACGGTGGATAACCGCCTCGGATAGCCCGAGGCGGTTGAGCTGCGCAGAGCCTTACTTCTGCGCTGGCTCAGGATCCTGAGGCAGGGCTTTGTCCTTGGGCCACAAGAGCCAGATGTTGCCTTTCTGCTTCATGTCCCCGGCCAGATGCCCGGCTTCGTCTCCCGTGCCCCAGAACAGGTCGGCGCGTACTTCCCCGGCAATTGCACCACCGGTGTCCTGAGCCGCGACTGGCCGAACCAGACTGCTGCCGTCAGGACGTGTGGTCGACAGCCAGAGCAGGCTGCCCAGCGGGATCACCTTGCGGTCGATGGCCACGCTGTAACCTGCAGTCAGCGGCACGTTCAGTGAACCTCGCGGCCCTTCGTTGCTGTCCGGATTGCGAGTGAAGAACACGTAACTGGGGTTACTGGCCAGCAGTTCCGGGATGCGCTGCGGATTGGCCTTGGCCCAGGCTGCGATGGTGCCCATGGTCACGTCTTCTTTTTTCAACTCGCCCTGCTCCACCAGCCAGCGGCCAATGGCGCGATAAGGACGACCGTTCTGATCGGCGTATGCCAGGCGTGCTTGCGTACCGTCTGGCAGGCTCACCCGTCCGGAACCCTGAATCTGCAGGAATTGCAGATCCATCGGGTTGGTCAGCCAGGCGATCACGGGCGCATTCAGCCCTTGCTCGTTGATGGTTGCTGCGTCGTCATAAGGCTTGAGCACTCGCCCTTCAAGCCGACCGCGCAGGCGCTTGCCCTTGAGTTCTGGATAAATGCTGTCCAGATTGACCACGATCAGATCGTCGGGGACTCCATAGACCGGGACCGAAGCCTGTGCGGTCTGGGTCAGGCTGCCGGGGTATATGGGTTCGTAGTAGCCGGTAATCAAACCGTCGGCGCTGCCGCCATCATTGCGCAGGCTGTAGACCTGCAGATTGGCTTGCAGGAAACCGCGGATATCTGTCGCGCTGGCATTTGCGGCCAGACTGGCTGCCGCACTACAGGTGCCGCCCCAGACCGGATCGGCCTTGAGACGAGTACATGCGCTGCGCCATGAGCCGAAGCCTGCCTGCAAGTCACTGTCAGTAACAGCCGGCAGGGCTTCCCATGTGGCCTTGTTGTACGAGGTATGAGGTGGTGTGGTCTTGGCGGGCTTCTCGGAAACATCACAGGCCGTGAGTAGAAGGGTCAGTGGTGCAGCAAGCGCCAGACCTTTACGCCATTGTCTGGAAAACAGAGTCATCGGTGGACTTTCCTTCGACAGGCTGCCCGATGCGTCGGCATGCGGGCAGCGTCATGAACTAAAGGGCGCCATTGTGGCTCAAGTCCGTTTCTGTATCGAGTTACTCTGTTACTACCTTATTTCAGTTGATTGGCAAACTGCCCAACTGCTCCGACTACCTGCTTGGCGCCCTCCTGGATTTCGACAATCACCGAGCCTGCCTCGTTGGCCAGCGCCAGGCCCTGCTCTGCCTGCCCTCTGCTGTTGGCCATACCGCGCACGGCTTCATCAGCCAGTGTCTGGTTCTGCTGCACGACGCTGACAATCTCTTCGGTGGCCGCGCTGGTTCGGCCTGCCAGTTGGCGGACCTCATCGGCCACGACCGCAAACCCGCGGCCCTGCTCTCCAGCCCTTGCGGCTTCGATGGCGGCGTTGAGTGCCAGCAGGTTGGTTTGTTGAGCGATACCGCCGATGGTCTGCACGATGGAGCTGATCAGCAGTGATTGCTTGCCCAGCGCCTCAATGCCCGAGGAGGCAGATTGCAGTTCATCGGAGATCCGGTGCATGGTCTGAACGGTGTTCTGGACCACTGTTGCCCCTCGCTGGGCGCTGACGTCGGTTTGTTGAGAGATTTCAAAGGCGATACTGGCTGCCTTGCTGACCTCTTCTTCACGCAGGACCTGATCCGTCACCACCGTAGCGAATTTCACGACCTTGTAGAGCTTGCCCTGGGCATCGTGGACCGGGTTATAGGTCGCCTCCAGCCAAACCACCCGGCCAGCGCTGTCGATACGCTTGAAGCGACCGGCCACGAATTCGCCGCGGTTCAGCGTGGCCCAGAAGTCCTTGTACTGGCTTGATGTACTTTCTTGCGTGTCGCAAAACATGCTGTGGTGTTTGCCCTTGATCTGTCCAAGGTTGTAACCCATGCCTCGCATGAACTGATCATTGGCGACCAGCACGTGACCACCCAGATCGAACTCGATCACGGCGGTGGAACGCAGCAATGCCTGGATGAAGGCCGAGTTCTCGGCTGCGGTTTCGACAGTCTGGGTGATGTCCGAGCCATAGCACTTGATCTCCAGGAGTTTGCCGCTGTCATCCAGAATCGGCTGCCACATGGCGCGAATCCACGCCAGGCTGCCGTCAGCCCTGATAAAGCGGTAATTGTCGAAGGCCGACTCGCCCTTTTGCACCGCCGCCACAAGGTTGCGGTAGCAGTCGAGCTGTTTGACGTAAGGCGGAATGAGCTGGTCCATGTTGCGCCCCACCAATTGCTCGCCGGAATAACCCAGCATCTTGAGAAAGTTGGTGTTGGCGTGAGTAATGCGATAGTTGGCATCCACCGTGATGGACACCATTCGGGCGTCCATGCCCCTTTGCATCTGTCGGTACATCGATAACTCGGCTTGTTGCGCCTGTAATTCCTTTTTCAAGCTGGTATTGAACATGGGCGACACCAGAGTAGTGGATTTCAGTGCTATCGAATCCAAGCGTAGAAGGCTTAATGCCCTTCGTCTAATGAGCGGACGGCGGTATGGGAAAAATGCATGTGCTGAACTTAGATAGCCAAAAAACCTCTGATACTGACCCGCGAAGCCCATTGCAGGACAAAGCTGGATACTCGGGCTAGCCTGCTTGCAGCAAAGTCTGCCTTTCACACTCCATTACTTGCCAGAAGTCACTGAGGAAGCCCCCAAGATGCAGCGCATCCTGATTACCGGCGCCAACGGTTTCGTTGGGAAGATTTTATGCGAGACCCTGCAAGACGCCGGGCATCATGTCATTGCCCTGGTGGGAAACACCTCGCCCGCACCCTCCCATGCCGACCAGCTCCTGCAATGCGATATCCGCAATGTCGAGGCTCTGGAACAGGCCATTGCCGAAGCCGATCCTACCCATGTGGTGCATCTGGCGGCCATTACGCATGTGCCGACCAGCTTCAAGGAGCCTTTGCTGACCTGGGAAACCAACGTCATGGGCAGCGTCAACCTGTTGCAGGCCTTACAGAACAAGGCGCCCAAGGCATTTGTATTGTTCGTCAGCTCTTCGGAGGTCTACGGCGGCAGCTTCAAGCAGGCGATTCCCCTGAATGAAAGCAGCCCGTGTCAGCCACTCAACCCTTACGCCGCCAGCAAGCTGGCCGCCGAAGCGGCAGTCAACGAATACTTCCGGCAAGGCCAGCCGGGCATTATCGTGCGCCCTTTCAATCATATCGGCGCACAGCAATCGCCCGACTTTGCCACGGCATCCTTTGCCCGGCAGATCGCACTTGTCGAGGCTGGCGAACAGCCGCCGTTATTGAAGGTGGGAAATCTGCAGGCCGAGCGCGACTTTCTTGATGTGCGCGATGTCTGCAATGCCTACGTCGCGTTACTGCAATTGGCCGACAGGGACGGCGACTATCCGCGCTGTTTCAATATTTGCAGCGGCCAGCCGCGCAAGATTCAGACGATGCTCGACATGCTCCTGGCAATGAGCCCGAAAGATATCGAAGTTGGTGAAGACCCGCAGCGGATGCGTCCTTCGGATATTCCCAGCGCCGTCGGCGATAACTCCGCCATTCTCAATGCCATCGGTTGGCAACCCGGTATCGATCTGAAGGAAACCCTCGCAGCACTTCTGGATTACTGGCGTGCCGAGGTAAAAGAGGCTCGTTGATTGCCTGGCCCCCGAATGCCTGTGCAGTCGGGGGCGCGGGATCACATCAGAACGATGTGCCGTTCTTGTTGCGCTTCAGATCTGTTTCCACCATCAACTGGCAGAGTTGTTCCAGGTTGGTACTGGCTTGCCAGCCCAGCACACGCTTGGCTTTTTCAGGATTGCCGATCAACAGCTCGACCTCGGCCGGGCGATAGAACTTCGGATTGACCCGGATCACGGTCTTGCCGGTGCGGGTGTCGATGCCGTGCTCATTGTCGGCACTGCCTTTCCAGTCCAGATGGATATCGACGGCCTTGAAGGCCATCGACACGAAGTCACGAACGGTTTCAGTGCGATTGGTGGCCAGTACGAAGGTGTCCGGCTCGTCAGCCTGCAACATGCGCCACATGCCTTCTACATATTCCTTGGCGAAGCCCCAGTCGCGTTTGGCGTCCATGTTCCCCAGTTCCAGCACGTCCTGCATGCCCAGGGAAATCCGCGCCACGGCATCGGTAATCTTGCGGGTCACGAATTCTTTACCGCGCAGCGGCGACTCGTGGTTGAACAGAATGCCGCTCGAACCAAAGATGCCGTAGGACTCGCGATAGTTGATCGTCATCCAGTGCGCATAAAGCTTCGCCACGCCATAAGGGCTGCGAGGGTAGAACGAGGTGTCTTCGGTTTGTGGGACCTGCTGCACCTTGCCGAACATCTCCGAGGTCGAGGCCTGATAGAAGCGGATCTTCGGGTTGACGATGCGGATGGCTTCCAGCAGGTTGACGGCGCCCAGCCCGGTAATTTCGGCTGTAGTCAGCGGCTGGTCGAAGGAAACACCCACAAAACTCTGGGCCGCAAGGTTGTAGATTTGTGTGGGTTCGGCTTTTTGCAGGAGGCGAATGCTTGCGCTCAGATCCGTAAGGTCATGCTCGACGAGGTGCAGGTTGGGATGGTTAGTGACTCCAAGCTCTTCAAGACGCCAGAAGGTGACTGAGCTGGTACGGCGATAAGTGCCGTAAACCTTGTAGCCCTTTTCCAACAGCAATTGAGTCAGATAAGCGCCATCCTGGCCCGTGATGCCTGTGATGATGACGGATTCTTTCGGTGCATTCATGTCTGGATTCCGGTCTGGGATGGCTGGTCCTGATGAATTACATAGCCATGTGTTCATGCTTTCGGCGAGACCTGCCATTCCTGCACAACAGGTTTTAGCCAAACTGAAGTCACTACTATAGATCGGAATTGAAACTGCACGCGGGCGTTCTGGGCGCAGAGCGTTATAACGCGCAAGAAAAATGCCCGTACCTTGCGATACGGGCATTTTCTCTATCGACCGGCAAAGGCCTGATTCTCATGGGGCCGGATGGTCCGGGTCAGATCGTCAGGGTCCAGTCGTAGTCCACGATCAGCGGCGCATGCTGCGAGAAGCGTGGCTGACGCGGCAAGCGGGCGCTGCGCACGAAACGACGCAGACCCGGTGTCAGGATCTGATAGTCGAAGCGCCAGCCCAGATTCAGCATCTCGGCCTGCTCACTGTCGGGCCACCAGCTGTACTGATCGCCTTCACGGTTGACTTCACGCAGAGCGTCGACATAACCCATGGTGCCGACAATCTCGTCCATCCAGGCGCGTTCCGGTGCCAGGAAACCAGGAGATTGCTGGCTGTCACGCCAGTTCTTGATGTCGAGCTTCTGCTGCGCCACATAGAACGAGCCGCAGTAGATGTACTCGCGACGCTTGCGGCGTTGCTTGTCCATGTACTTGGCGAAGTCGTCCATGAGCTTGAATTTCTGATTCAAGTCTTCGTCCCCGTTCATTCCCGACGGGAAAAGCAGGGTTGCAATACTGACTTTATCGAAATCTGCTTGCAGGTAACGCCCGTAGCGGTCGGCTGTTTCAAAGCCCAGGCCGCTGATTACCGCCTTCGGTTGCAACCGCGAATACAGCGCCACACCACCCTGGGCTGGAACTTCGGCTTCGCAGGCATAGAGGAAGTAGCCATCCAGTTGGAAGGCTGGATCATCCAGTTCAAAGGTGGAGGCGCGGGTGTCCTGTAGACAGATGACGTCGGCATTCTGAGCTTGCAGCCAACTGAGCAAACCACGCTCGACTGCAGCCTGAATGCCATTCACGTTCACACTGATGATCCGCATAAATGGCCCCAAAAATCACGTGCGTGTATGATACCCGAGCTCTACCTATTTAGCTAAATCCGTGGTATTCGGGGCTTTTTTCATGCAAGCGTATCAACGCGATTTCATTCGTTTTGCCATCGATCGCGGCGTTTTGCGCTTCGGTGAGTTCACTCTCAAGTCCGGGCGCACCAGTCCGTATTTCTTCAATGCCGGTCTGTTCAACAGCGGTTCGGCCCTGTCTCAGCTGGGGCGTTTCTATGCCGCAGCGGTGGTCGACAGTGGCATTTCCTTCGACGTCCTGTTCGGGCCGGCCTACAAGGGTATTCCTCTGGCGGCCGCGACAGCCGTGGCTTTGGCTGAACATCACGGCATGGATCTGCCCTGGTGTTTCAACCGCAAAGAGGCCAAGGCACACGGCGAAGGCGGCAGCCTGGTTGGCGCACCGTTGACCGGTAACGTGCTGATCATCGACGACGTGATCACCGCCGGCACCGCGATTCGCGAGGTCATGCAGATCATCAAGGGCCAGGACGCAACTGCGGCCGGTGTTCTGATCGCACTCAATCGTCAGGAACGCGGCAATGGCGAGCTTTCGGCCATCCAGGAAGTCGAGCGTGACTTCGGGATTCCGGTCGTGAGCATCGTATCCCTCAATCAGGTTCTACAATTCCTTGCAGACGATCCGCAGCTCAAGCAGCACTTGCCTGCGGTTGAAGCCTACAGGGCGCAATACGGAATCTGACAAGGGGAGTGTATGGCTGTCGCTGGCTGTGATCGGGATTCGACATGCGTTTGCTGAATGCGCTGGGGCTTTTGCTGTCATTGGGCGTACTGGCGCCCGTGGCGGCTCTGGCTGCGGATACGGCTGACGTTCTGTTCTATCGCTACATCGACAGCCGCGGCGTGACCGTACTGGATCGTCAGGGCGTGCCGCCGGAGTATGTCGCCAAAGGCTACGAAGTGCTCAACGCCCGGGGGCGAGTGGTGCAGGTCGTACCGCCCGCACCCACCGCCGAACAGATCCGGCAGGCCGAAGCCGACAAGGTTCAGGCCAGCGCCGATGCGCAATTGCTGAGCCTCTACAGCAGCGTCGAAGAGGTGGACCGCGTCAAGGCCCGCAAACTGGCCGAGCTGGATGCGTTGATTGGCGTGGCCCAAGGCAATATCCAGGGCCTTACCGCCCAGCAACGCAACATGCAAAGCCAGGCCGCCGACCTGGAACGCGCCGGCCGCCCGATTCCCCAGGCCCTCATCGACCAGTTGAACGATGTGCAGGAGCAGCAACAGCGTATTCAGGCCGACATCACCCGCTACCAGACATCCCGCGTCCAGGCCGAGGCAAGCTTTGCCGAGGATCGGGCTCGGGTGGAGAAGTTGCTCAGATAAGGTGGTGTCTGGCGTTTTCGCGAATGAATTGCTCCTACAGGGTTCGAGTAGGGGCGAATTCATTCGCGAAGATGTTTCAACTTCGTCTGTTGGAGACGGGGGTATCAAGCATCTGGTCAATCACCCCCTGAGCCTGACTGATCAAGTGCATTGAAGCCATAATCAGGTCTCGCTGCTGGCCATTCAACGCATCGCCACCTTCATAGGCCGTCGCACCCGCGCAGCGCAAAAGGTCTGAGACATGGGCCAGTTGGGTTTCATGGCAGTCGATGGTGTTGTCCGGGGAGGACAGCCCAAAAACAGGCGGGTCGGGAACAAGTTTTTTAACCATGGTGTAACTCCTGATAATTAAAAGAAGCCAACACCCTCGCTGCTAAACGAGTGGGTGGTAGCCATGCGCGGGTTAGCAGACCGGTTATCAGGAACCCGGCGCACCCGAAGATGCCCCACGCACGGCCACCATAACGCAGGGCCGCAAAAGCACCTTGGGTAATGGGAGCGCTGTACGCCTGATAAGAACGGGCTGCTAAACCCGATCGCTGAGTTTCAGCGACCGACGCAGACTAGTTACCGAAATAGACAGGCGCAAGCGGTCGAGATTGTCTCGGAAGTTTCACTCAAGAGAAAGAGAGGCATCTTGCGATCAGGTGCCTGGACGTGAGTTCGGGGGCGGATAAGCGTCACTCCAGGTATACGCCTCTATTGGGCGACCTGGGGCGGAGGCTAGTATCAACTGGCCGTTCGTACGGATGGTCATGCACAATCGTCCTTACTCTCATCCGGTCCGGAGCACACATGGCAGTGGAATATAAGATCGGCGGCCTGAACATTATCGCCATCAACGAGATTACGCCCCCTGCGCTAAGCAAATTGTCTGAAGCCATGCGTCTGGCACGTGCAGCCGTTCACGAAGCTGTCGAGAGAGCGGTAATCGCCCTTCATGTGGTCAGAGAGGCGCAACACTCAGGCTTTGACGACGAAGAGTCGGTGCAGATGCTACATCCGGACTTCTATCGGCATTTGGTAGTTCACTTTCGCCTGAGTTCGGTCCCTCAGGTTTTTGAGGCTCTGGAAGCTCTGAACCTGAAGTTGCAGCAATTGTTGGCTGGTATGCGTTCGCCTGGCCTGCGTTTGGCGGAGTTTGGCTATCACTGGCTAAAGCCCTCCGGGCCTGGGGTGGTTGCTTACGTAACAAAACCGCTGTCTCACATTCTGTTCGGCGGACCGTCGACTAACGGTTGCCTAAACACAAATCCAGCGGGGTATCACAACTCCAACGACGTCAATCTCCGGTTCAACAAAGTAATGAGTACGCGGATGGAAGATCTGGTCGACACGCTCATCCACGAATGCACTCACAAGTACCTGGGGACCGATGACTTGTGTAAAGGTTTACCTTTCAAATCGGTGATCGAGTATGAAGAACAATTTCGGGCCGCAGGCATCGTTGCACCGCTGGGGCCGCTCCAGTCCCTGTCTTCGGTGCACGCGATCAACGATGCTTATGTGATGACAAACTACATCCTGCATATGCCAGACGTGGATCTGCGGGTAGCCGCGGCGGACATGGCCAATCTGATCCGTAGCGTCAATCAGAGCATTGGTGGGCAGGAGAGTAACTTGCGAGTCTTCAAGTCGATCGGGAATGAGGATTTGTAGAGGAGTGTTGATCAGGTAAGCGAATTCATTCGCTCTGTCTGCGTTAAGCGTTGCCAAGTCAGAGCGGTGTCGTCTGTGGGAGGCGGCTTGCCGGCGACGGGACCACGAAGCACCGAATTCATGACACCTGTAAAAAAGCCCCGCCAACAAAAGCTGGCAGGGCTTTGGGCGCTTCTTATCGCAATCAGTGACGCTTGCGATTGGTAATCAACGTGCCGACGCCGCTGTCGGTGAAGATTTCCAGCAGGACGGCGTTGGGTACGCGGCCGTCGATGATGTGCGAGCTGTGAACGCCGCCCTGGACTGCTTCCAGTGCGCAGCGGATCTTGGGCAGCATGCCGCCGTAGATGGTGCCGTCGGCGATCAGGCTGTCTACCTGCTCGGTGGTCAGGCCGGTGAGGACTTCACCTTGCTTGTCCATCAGGCCGGCGATGTTGGTCAGCAGCATCAGTTTTTCGGCCTTGAGGGCTTCTGCAACCTTGCCGGCAACCAGGTCGGCGTTGATGTTGTAGGACTCGCCGTCCGGGCCGACACCGATAGGTGCGATGACCGGGATGAAGTCGCCTTTGACCAGCATGTTCAGCAGTTCGGTGTTGACGCCCACGACTTCGCCTACATGGCCGATGTCGATGATTTCAGGCTTGGTCATTTCCGGTGTCTGGCGGCTGACGGTGAGCTTGCGCGCACGAATCAGTTCAGCGTCCTTGCCGGTCAGGCCAATCGCGCTGCCGCCATGACGGTTGATCAGGTTGACGATGTCCTTGTTGACCTGGCCGCCCAGGACCATTTCCACCACGTCCATGGTCTGGGCATCGGTGACGCGCATGCCATCGATGAAGTGACTCTCGATGGACAGGCGCTTGAGCAGATCACCGATCTGAGGGCCGCCGCCGTGAACGACCACCGGGTTGATGCCTACCGCTTTCATCAGCACGATGTCGCGCGCGAAGCCGGTTTTCAGCTCCTCGCTCTCCATGGCGTTGCCGCCGTACTTGATTACCAGCGTCTTGCCGACGAAGCGGCGAATGTAAGGCAGCGCTTCGGATAGAACCTTGGCTACATTAGAGGCGGCATCACGGTCGAGGGTCATTCAGGGCTCCAGTCAAAAGGAAAAAACAATCAGAACGGAAGTTTGAGATCCGGTGCAACTTTCTTGATCTCGGCGTGGAAAACATCCTTGATACGCTGCAATTCGGCTTCGGTTTCAGCCTCGAAGCGCAATACCAGCACTGGCGTAGTATTGGAAGCACGTACCAGGCCCCAGCCGTTCGGATAGTCCACGCGCACACCGTCGATGCTGGTCAGTTTAGCGTCGCCCCACTGGGCGTCTTTCTCAAGGGCCTCAATGATGCTGAACTTGGTGACATCGGTCACCTTAATGTTGATCTCAGGCGTAGAAATGTCGTTCGGGAAGGTCTCGAACAGGTCTTCGGCGCTCTGGGATTCCTGGCTGAGGATTTCCAGCAGGCGTGCAGCACTGTAGATACCGTCGTCGAAACCGAACCAGCGCTCCTTGAAGAAGATATGGCCGCTCATCTCGCCAGCGAGCAGCGCACCGCTCTTTTTCATCTCTTTCTTGATCAGGGAGTGGCCGGTTTTCCACATGACCGGACGACCACCATGCTCGCTGATCAGCGGGGTCAGGCGGCGGGTGCATTTCACGTCGAAAATGATATCGGCGCCCGGATTGCGTTTCAGCACGTCCAGAGCGAAGAGCATCAGCAGGCGGTCGGGGTAGACCACATTGCCTTTGTTGGTCACCACGCCCACACGGTCGCCGTCGCCGTCGAAGGCCAGGCCCAGGTCTGCACCTGTTTCCTTGACCTTGGCGATCAGGTCTTCGAGGTTTTCCAGCTTGCCCGGGTCCGGGTGGTGGTTGGGGAAGTTGCCGTCGACTTCCGCGAACAGGGAGATCACTTCACAGCCCAGGGCTTCGATCAGTTGCGGGGCGATCACACCGGCTGCGCCGTTGCCGCAGTCGACCACGACTTTCAGTTTGCGAGCCAGCACGATGTCGTTCTTGATCTGCTGGAAGTAGCGATCAAGGATGTCGACCTTGGTGATGCTGCCTTTCTGGGAAGTCAGGTTGTTGGTCTTGATGCGTTCGTGCAGCGCCTGGATCTGCTCGTTGGCCAAGGTGTCGCCAGCAATGACGATCTTGAAGCCGTTGTAGTCCTTGGGGTTGTGGCTGCCGGTCAACATGACGCCGGTCTTGCCAGCCAGCACATTGGCCGCATAGTAAAGCGCAGGGGTTGGCACCAGGCCGACATCGCTGACGTGGCAGCCGCTGTCGTGCAGGCCTTGAATCAGTTGTTGCACCAGTTCAGGACCTGAAAGACGTCCGTCGCGTCCAACGCTGACGTTCGGCTCGTTCTGGGCCAGGCTTTCGGAGCCTATGGCGCGACCGATCCAATAAGCCGTTTCAGCATTGAGGGTATCCCCGACCACGCCGCGGATGTCATAGGCGCGGAAAATATTGTCGGGAAGTTTAGGTGCCGTGGATTCTTGGCTGCTCATAACTGGGGGATGCTCCGATCTCAGGAAGTCCTGGTTTTCGTCGAGAAGGTCGATATCAAGAATATCGGTATCTTGAAACAGCGGATCTGTCCATTGGGCGTCAGGTGCTGTGAATGGGGTCGAAACACTGTTTCTCGTACTGCTTGCGGCGTCCGACTCCTCGTTCACGACCGGCTGTGGCTGGCCGCGAGGCGAAAAGCGGGCAAGGGCCTGAGCCAGACTGTTGAGTGCCTCAAGGCTCAAACCGAAGGGTTTGACGGTTTTTCCGTCCGAGAGTTCTTGAAGCAGCTGATTCAGTTGCCGTGCATCCTCGCAAATACGCCGTTGCAGAGCCCTTTCATTAAAGTGCAGCCCCAGTAATACGCCAGCCAGAGCAATGATTGCCGCCACTGACAGAAGCAGCAGGGAAGGTGAAGATTGCAGTGATGAGCCAGGGGTGAATTCGAGTTTCCAGTTGGCATGACCGGTATCGAAGCTCAACGGCTTGCCGTTGTCTGCTTCGCCGCGCTGCAGGAAAACCTGCTCTTGCCCTGTGCCGAATTGCTGGCTCAGAACGATTTTTCCGGCCTCGTCAGGCATGACCGGCAGTGCGTTGAGCAAGCGTTGTGGATCGAACGCCAGCAACAGGGTGCCAATGACCGGTTGTGTCGGGCTGGCCCGCACCGGTGCTGCGCTGTAGATCACCCAGCGCTCGCCCAGCTTGCGGGCTTCGGGAGGTGCGGTCTGGCCCTGGGCGGCGTCGTTCAGCATATCCAGAGTCGCAAAGCTCACTGGCAATGAGCCTTGTGGATCGACGTCATTCAGGCCTTTGGGATCGATTCGGGCGCCGACCAGGCCATCCCAGTACCTGAGCTGGTGTTGCAGTGCCGCCAGCGCAGCAGTGTCCTTGCTTTGCAGGGCTTGTACGAGAGCGTCGTTGGAGGCGGCAGCCTGGGTGTCGGCGTTCATCTGCTTGAGGGCCAGATTGACGGCCGAGGCCTGGCTGCTTCCCCAGGCTTGGGTCAGCGGGTTTTGTTGCTGGGGGTTGCTCAACAGCGCAAACCAGATCAGCACCGCTGAGCACAGCAAGCCTGCGACGGCAAGGAGGAGGCCGGGAAACAAGCCTTGCAGGCTTGCAGCCGGAGGCGGGTTCGTGGCGGTTACAGACTGCTTTGACACGTTTTGACTGCCTTTCACCCGACCTCTCCTGCGATTCGTCCTGAAACGGGGTGATCTTCCTGAGCCGCGAGCGATCAGTGGCTGCCGGAGTGACCGAAACCACCAGCGCCACGCTGGCTTTCATCGAACTCTTCGACCAGCTCGAAGCGGGCCTGAACCACCGGTACCAGCACCAGTTGGGCGATGCGTTCGCCGATGGAAATCTTGAATGCGGTCTGCCCACGGTTCCAGCAGGAAACCATCAGTTCGCCCTGATAATCGGAGTCGATCAGGCCAACCAGATTACCCAGCACTATGCCGTGTTTGTGGCCCAGGCCCGAGCGCGGCAGGATCATGGCTGCCAGACCCGGATCGCCGATGTAGATCGACAGGCCGGTGGGGATCAGCAGCGTCTGGCCAGGTTCGAGGATGGTTTCCTCCTTGAGCATGGCGCGCAGGTCCAGGCCGGCCGAACCTGGGGTGGCGTAGGCCGGGAGCGGGAATTCGTTGCCGATGCGAGGGTCGAGGATCTTTGCTTGTAGAGCGTGCATTCGTAGTTAAACCTGATTCATGCGTTCTGCGATAAAAGTGATCAGCTGGCGGGCAATCTTGGCCTTGCTGGTCTGGGCGAAAAGCGTTGCGTGCAACGCCCGGTCGATCACGCTGCAGGCGTTTTCCTCGCTGTTGAAGCCGATGCTGGGGTTGGCAACATCGTTGGCGACGATCAGGTCGAGGTTCTTGTCCTTGAGCTTGCGTGCAGCATAGTCGAGCAGGTGTTCGGTCTCGGCGGCGAAGCCGACACTGAAAGGGCGATCCGGGCGGGTGGCGATGGTGGCCAGGATGTCCGGGTTGCGGACCATCTGGAGCAGAAGGCCGTCGCCGTTGGTAGGATCTTTCTTGAGTTTGTGTGGCGCGATGACTTCCGGGCGGTAGTCGGCCACGGCTGCGGAGGCGATGAACAAGTCGCAGGGGATCGCAGCTTCACAGGCGGCCAGCATGTCGCGGGCGCTGACCACATCGATACGCGATACGCGATCCGGCGTTTGCAGGTTGACCGGGCCGGTAATCAGCGTGACACGGGCACCCGCTTCCACGGCGGCTTCGGCCAGGGCAAAGCCCATCTTGCCGGAGCTGTGGTTGGTGATGTAACGCACTGGGTCGATGTTTTCCTGGGTCGGGCCTGCGGTGATCAGGACATGCTTGCCGGTCAGGGTCAGGCGCTGGAAGCAGTCGGCGGCGCACTGGGCCAGATCGTTGGCTTCGAGCATGCGCCCGAAACCCACGTCGCCACAGGCCTGGCTGCCGGATGCCGGGCCGAAGACGCGAAAGCCGCGGTCTTCCAGCAGGCGGGTATTGGCCTGCACCGACTCGTCGCGCCACATGGCCTGGTTCATGGCCGGGGCAATGGCGACCGTTGCGTCGGTCGCCAGGACGATGGTGGTCAGCAGGTCATTGGCAATGCCTTGTGACAGACGGGCTATCAGGTCGGCAGTGGCCGGAGCGACGAGGATCAGGTCGGCCCACTTGGCCAGCTCGATATGGCCCATCGCGGCCTCGGCCGCCGGGTCCAGCAGATCCATGTGTACGGGGTGCCCGGAAAGGGCCTGCATGGTCAGGGGCGTGATGAACTCGGCGCCACCTTTGGTCATGACGACACGCACTTCTGCGCCGTGGTCGCGCAACCGGCGAACCAGTTCGGCGCTCTTGTAGGCCGCGATGCCGCCGCCGACGCCCAGAACGATGCGTTTTCGATACAGCCGCTGCATAGGCCTGCCTTTTTGGTCGATTGAATACGCGACAGCGATGACGCCTCCCCAGGCCAGGTCGCCGCGCAAAAAAGATGGGCTAAGATAGCACAGCGACCGCACCGGAACAGCGGCGCCACACACATGGAGGTGCTATGAGTATTCGCAATTGGCCTGTGTCCGAACGCCCGCGTGAGCGTTTATTGGCATCGGGGGCGCAAAGCCTTTCCGACGCCGAGTTGTTAGCCATCTTTTTACGTACCGGCGTGGCCGGAAAAAGCGCTGTAGATCTGGCGCGTCATCTGTTGAATCAATTTGGCAGTCTGAGAGCGCTGCTGGAAAGCGACCTGAGCATGTTCAGCTCGCATCTGGGGCTTGGGCCAGCGAAGTTTGCCCAGTTGCAGGCGGTGATGGAGATGGCGCGTCGGCACATGGCCGAAACATTGCGTCGTGATTCAATCCTGGAAAGCCCGCTGCAAGTGCGCAGGTATCTCAAGGCCATACTTCGGCAGGAACAGCATGAAGTCTTCGGCTGCCTGTTTCTCGACAGCAAGAATCGTGTCCTGACGTTCGAGACCCTGTTTCACGGGACGATCAACGCGGCGTATGTGCATCCGCGACAGGTCGTCAAACGTGCCATGGTCCACAATGCCGCCAGCGTAATCCTGTGCCATAACCACCCTTCGGGCGTCACCGACCCCAGCCATTCCGACATCGAACTGACCAAGCGCCTGAAACAGGCGCTGGCGCTGATCGATGTGCGGGTGCTGGACCATGTGATCATCGGCGATGGAGAACCGCTGTCGATGGTGGAAATGGGTTTGGTGTAGGCCTTTCGCGAATGAGCGGAGCGCCGCCCGATTCGCTCCCACACAGTCTGCGTAGGAGCGAATTCATTCGCGAAGTTTCACAGAGCGCTTACTTCACCTTCACCTTGTAAAAGTCCTGACGCCCGAACGGGCTGACTTCATAGCCGGTAACGTCCTTGCGGGTCAGGGTGGCGGCGGTCGGGTGGGCCAGTGGCAGCCACAGTGCCTGCTGCTGGATCTGCGCCTGGGCCTGTTGATACAGCTTGCTGCGCTGCGCCTGATCGCTGGTGGATTTGCCGTCGCTGATCAGCTTGTCCAGGGTCTTGTCGCAGTAGCGGGCAAAGTTGGTGCCCGACTGCACGGCGGCACAGGAGAACTGCGGCGTCAGGAAGTTATCCGGGTCGCCGTTGTCGCCTGCCCAGCCCATGAACAGCAAGTCATGCTCGCCTGCCTTGGCGCGACGAATCAGCTCGCCCCACTCGATGACCTTGATCTGGGCATCGATGCCGATCTGTTTCAGGTCCGCTTGCAGCAACTGCGCACCCAGGCTTGGGTTGGGGTTCAGAAGACTGCTGGAAGGGCGAGTCCAGATGGTGGTCTTGAAGCCATCCTTCAGTCCGGCCTTGGCCAGCAACTCCTTGGCCTTGGCGACATCATGTGGATAACCCGGCAGCTCTTTGGCGTAGCTCCAGGTGTTGGGCGGGTAAGGGCCGTTGGCGATTTCTGCGGTGTCTTCAAACACGGCTTTCAGGTAGTTCGCCTTGTCGAAGGCCAGATTTACAGCCTGACGCACTTCCGGTTTGTCGAACGGTGCGTGCTGGCTGTTGATCGCCACGAACGCTGTCATGAAGGCTTCGTTCTTTTCCACCTTGAGCGCCGGGTCTTTGCTGGCCTCCGGGATATCCAGCGGCTTGGGTGAAAGCGCGATCTGGCATTCATCACGGCGGATCTTCTGCAGGCGCACATTGGCATCCGGCGTGATGGCGTAAATCAGCGTGTCGCTTTCAGGCTTGCCCGCGAAGTAATCCTTGTTGGCTTCGTAGCGCACCACGGCGTCTTTCTGGAAGCGCTTGAATACGAAAGGGCCGGTGCCGATAGGCTGGTTGTTGAGTTTTTCCGGTGTGCCGGCTTTCAACAGCTGGTCGGTGTATTCAGCCGAGTAGATCGACGCAAACCCCATGCTCAAGGTCGCCAGAAAGGTCGAGTCGGCATGGTTCAGGGTAAAGCGCACGGTATGGGCGTCCGGCGATTCGATATTCTTGATCAGTGCAGGCAGTTGCATGGACTGCGCATGCGGGAAGCCGCTCTGGGCAATCTTGTGCCAGGGGTTCTGCGGGTCGAGCATGCGCTTGAAGCTGAACACTACGTCTTCCGCGCTGAGTTCGCGGGTCGGGGTGAAATAGGCGGTGCTATGGAATTTCACTCCGGAGCGCAGTTTGAAATCGTAGGTCAGCCCGTCGCTTGAGACTGTCCACTCCTGCGCCAGGCTCGGTACCAGCTTGCCGCTCTTGGCATCGAAATCCACCAGACGGTTCATCAGCACATCGGCCGAAGCGTTGGTGGTTGTCAGTGAGTTGTACTGCACGACATCGAAGCCTTCGGGGCTGGCTTCGGTGCAGACCACAAGACTCGCTGCCTGAGTCATGACCGGGAAGAGCAGCGGGGCGAGCAAAAAGGGTATTGCAGCAAGACGCATGGCGATATTCCTGTAATCAGAAAGGGTCCATCTGCCGGCGCAGTCTGGTGAGCGCCTTACCCTAGACCATGTGCCTGCTCAGAACAATCGTCACAGCGCGACGAGCGGTCAATTTGCCTGCGTGCCCGTATAGCTTGAGCGCAGGGCTTGCGAATACATATTCCTGAGGCGCAAAGTACATTGCTTGTTGTTGCCTCAAAGGGTTTCTGGTATAAAGCAGCGCTCTTTTCTAGGGGCCCGGTTCCTTCACTGTAGGTGTAGCCGGTAAGACCCTTAAAGAAACGCGGCGCCTGGCGCCAAATGACTGAGAGATTAAGCGGCCAACCCATGCCGGGTTGGGCATGTGGTTTTAGAGGGCTGAGGCATGTCGAGAGTCTGTCAAGTTACTGGTAAGGGTCCAGTAACCGGGAATAACATTTCCCACGCAAACAACAAAACCCGTCGTCGTTTCCTGCCAAACCTGCAGCATCATCGCTTCTGGGTTGAAGGCGAGAAGCGTTTTGTCCGTCTGCGCGTATCTGCCAAAGGCATGCGTATCATCGACAAGCGTGGCATCGAAGCTGTGCTTGCTGATCTGCGCCGCGACGGCAAAATCTAAGGAGATAATCATGCGTGAATTGATTCGTTTGATCTCGAGCGCCGGTACTGGTCACTTCTACACTACCGACAAGAACAAGCGCACTACTCCCGACAAGATCGAAATCAAAAAATTCGATCCGGTTGTACGTAAGCACGTGATCTACAAAGAAGGCAAAATCAAGTAATTGATTCTGTCTCCTGCAAAAAAGCCCGCAGCAATGCGGGCTTTTTTGTGTCTGTCATTTGGTGGTATCAGCCAAATGTGAAGCTCGAAATCAGACCTGCCTGATCTGTGTTTACCTGGACGCGGTTCAGATCGAATTCCCTGGTGCTGAAATCGTCAGGACCCAGAACCCGGGCACGGCCGGTCAGCTCGCTGATGTAGGCCTTGATAGTCGGTATGTAGCGGGTGCCGATCAGGTATTGAAGGGTCTGGGTGATTTGTTCGTTAGTCATTTTCATAGTCCTTTATGAAGAATGTCCGGAATGGACGCCCCTAGATTCATGGATCCAGACGCGCCCCAAGCGTTACTTATTTATATCTTTGGCCTCAAACACGACGTAAATCTTGCGGCATGTTTCCAGTACTTCCCAAGTCCCCCTGAAGCCTGCCGGGATCACGAACCGGTCTCCTGCCCGCAAGGTCTTGGCGCGGCCTTCCTCGTCACGCAGTACTGAAACACCCTGCACGATCTCGCAATACTCATGTTCGGTGTAATTGACCCGCCATTGCCCAGGTGTCCCTTCCCATACGCCGGCATTCATCTGTCCGCACGGGCTGTTGTAGTGGTTGTAGATCGTCTGCTGCGGATCACCCTTGAAGACTTTTTCGGGGGCAGGGCGATAGTGCTCCGCAGTCGTACCGGCTTCGCTGAAATCGACAATGTTTTCGATGCTCATGTGTTCACCTGGCGCTGAGAAGTGATGCTGCTTGGATAACGCGCAGCCTTGATAAGTGCCGTGACGTTTAAAATGGTCGTTGAATAAAATCAACATATACGGCCAAAAGTGGCTATTTTTGTCAAATATATTGGATTTGCGAGATCGCTGGTTTAGGGTGGCGAATGCTTCGGGCTGAACTCGCAGGCTCGGGATCGAGTCCTTAATGTTCTACAGCCACGCCACTACCATCAAAAGGAGGACATGCGTATGACCACCCTGACTCATGCTGACTGGGAAAAACGTGCCCAGGATTTAAAGATAGAAGGCCGCGCCTTCATCCATGGCGAATATACAGCTTCCGCTTCAGCCGCTACCTTTGATTGCCTGAGCCCGGTTGATGGCCGTTTACTGGCCAAAGTCGCCAGTTGCGATGCCGCCGACGCCCAGCGTGCCGTAGACAGTGCCCGTAGCGTATTCAATTCCGGTGCGTGGTCGCGTCTTGCACCGACCAAGCGCAAGGCCACGATGATCCGTTTCGCGGGCCTGCTGAAAAAACACGTTGAAGAACTCGCCCTGCTTGAAACCCTGGACATGGGCAAGCCGATCAGCGACTCCTTCAATATCGACATTCCGGGTGCAGCCCAGGCGCTGAGCTGGAGTGGCGAGGCCATCGACAAACTGTACGACGAAGTCGCCGCCACGCCTCATGACCAGTTGGGCCTGGTAACCCGCGAGCCTGTGGGTGTTGTGGCGGCCATTGTGCCGTGGAACTTCCCGTTGCTGATGGCCTGCTGGAAGCTGGGGCCTGCGCTGTCCACCGGTAACTCGGTGATTCTCAAGCCTTCCGAAAAGTCGCCGCTGACCGCCATCCGCATCGCGCAACTGGCGATTGAAGCCGGTATTCCGGCTGGCGTGCTCAATGTCCTGCCGGGGCATGGTCATACCGTTGGCAAGGCTCTGGCCCTGCATATGGATGTGGATACCGTGGTGTTTACCGGTTCGACCAAGATCGCCAAGCAATTGCTGGTCTATTCGGGCGAGTCGAACATGAAGCGCGTCTGGCTTGAGGCTGGCGGCAAGAGCCCGAATATCGTCTTTGCCGATGCGCCGGACTTGCAGGCCGCCGCCGAAGCGGCTGCCAGCGCCATTGCCTTCAACCAGGGTGAAGTCTGTACGGCCGGTTCGCGGCTGTTGGTCGAGCGCTCCATCAAGGATCGCTTCCTGCCGCTGGTGATCGAGGCTCTCAAGGCCTGGAAGCCAGGCAATCCGCTGGACCCGGCGACGACAGTCGGTGCTCTGGTCGATACCCAGCAGATGAATACGGTGCTGTCGTACATCGAGGCCGGACACGCCGATGGCGCCAAGCTGGTCGCAGGCGGCAAGCGCATTCTGGAGGAAACGGGCGGTACGTATGTCGAGCCGACCATTTTCGATGGCGTGAACAATGCGATGAAAATCGCCCAGGAAGAAATCTTCGGTCCGGTTCTGTCCGTCCTGACCTTCGACAGCGCTGAAGAAGCCATTCAGATCGCCAACGACACGCAATATGGTCTGGCTGCGGCGGTATGGACGTCTGACTTGTCCAAGGCGCACCTGACAGCCAGAGCATTGCGGGCCGGTAGCGTGTGGGTCAATCAGTACGATGGTGGCGACATGACCGCTCCGTTCGGAGGCTTCAAGCAATCGGGCAATGGCCGCGACAAGTCGCTGCATGCGTTCGATAAATACACCGAACTGAAATCAACCTGGATCAAGCTGTAAACACGGTTTTGTAAGGCTTTAATCTGTGGGAGCGAATTCATTCGCGAATGAATTCGCTCCCACAGGTCCAGGTTTTCCGGTTGTATTGAACACTTCTTGACCCGTCGGAGCAGGGAAATGCGTTGGGGTACTTATTTCGCTGTGCTGGCCTCGGTCCTGAGTGTCGGCCTGGCGGTGGGCGTCAGCATGCCGCTGGTGTCATTGCGGCTGGAAAGCTGGGGCTATGGCACGTTTGCCATCGGGATCATGGCGGCGATGCCTGCCATCGGGGTGCTGCTGGGCGCGGGGCTTGCGAGCCGACTGGCCTCACACTTCGGCACGGCGAACCTGATGCGTCTGTGTCTGTGGGCCGGTGCATTCTCGGTCGGTCTGCTGGCGCTGCTGCCTTATTACGAGGTCTGGCTGGTCTTGCGCCTGATGCTGGGCGTGATCCTGACCATCGTCTTCATTCTGGGCGAGAGCTGGATCAACCAGTTGGTGATCGAGCGTTTGCGTGGGCGTCTGGTCGCTCTGTATGGCAGTTGCTATGCCTTGAGCCAACTGGCCGGGCCGCTGTTGCTGGGCGTGATCGGCACCGAGGCCGATTATGGTTTCTGGATCGGCGTGGCGCTGCTGGTCAGTTCACCCTTGCTGTTGCTCGGGCGCAGCGGAGCGCCGAGTACCGAAGCCTGCTCGGTGACGTTTCGGGATTTGCTCGGCTTTTGCCGGGGCATGCCGGCCATCGCCTGGGCGGTTTCTCTGTTTGCCGCGTTCGAGGCGCTGATCCTGACGCTCTTGCCGGTTTACTGTCTGCGCGAAGGCTTCACGCCGGAAATCGCCTTGATGATGGTGAGCACTGTGGTGGTCGGGGATGCGTTGCTGCAATTGCCGATCGGCCTGCTGGCTGACCGTGTATCGCGTCGTGCCCTGTTCTCGGGCTGCGCGATTGCCTTGCTGGTTTCCAGCCTGTTGATCCCGTTGCTGATCGATACAGTGCTGATCTGGCCACTGTGGGTGCTGTTTGGCGCCAGTGCGGGTGGTTTGTTTACTCTGTCGCTGATTCTGATTGGCGAGCGTTATCGCGATGATGCGCTGGTGCGCGCCAATGCTCATGTGGCTCAGCTCTGGGGCATCGGTTGCCTGCTCGGGCCGCTGGCTGCCGGTGCCGGTAGCCAGTGGGTCAGTGGCCATGCCTTGCCGTTGATGATGGCGGTCGGGGCATTCGGGTTGGTGATTCTGTCGTTGAGAAGCAATGCATTCGGCGGCAAACAACCCATTGCCGCTTAGAGCATCTTTTCCAGGCCAATGGCCTTGCTGACCCAGGAGTTCAGGCGGCGCCACCAGCCGCCTGGCTCCTTGTGCAGGGTATGCATCTGGCCGTTGTCTTCGGTCACCCATACCACTTGCCCGTTTTCCAGTTTCACCTCGTAGCTCAGGTTCGGGGCCATGCCTTGCAGGGTCAGTTCGCGCAGTTCTTCGGCCAGTTGCGGGCTGTCGACCAGCACGCCTACTTCGGTGTTCCACAGCACCGAGCGCGGGTCGAAATTGAACGAGCCGACAAAGATCTTCTGCCGATCAAAAATCATCGCCTTGCTGTGCAGGCTTGAGTCGGAACTGGTGAGGAACGAGCTTTTCTTGAACAGATGCGGGCCGCTGCCGCTGCTTCCCGTGTCGCCGGGTTGGCGGCGCAGCTCGAAGAGTTTTACGTCATGTTCCAGCAGCGCCTTGCGATAGGGCGCATAGCCGCCATGCACGGCGGGTACGTCGGTAGCTTCCAGTGAGTTGGTCAGCAGGCTCACGGACACACCGGCGTCCGCTCGGTTGGTGAGGTACAGCAAGCCGGCTTCGCCCGGCACGAAGTACGCCGAAATCAGCATCAACTCCTGATGCGCCTTCAGCAGCTCGGGAGCCAGTTGCGTCGTGAGCAGCAAGTGCGGATCGGGCTCTCCGCGCGCCAGTACCTTGGTCGGAGCATCCCACAAGGCCTGGTTGTGTGCCCAGACCAGTTCGTTGAGCCAGGTTTTCAGGCGAGGCCGGGTCTTGTAGCTCATCAGGCGCTCGTACAGGGCTTTATGTAGCTGATGGGCCTCTTCCAGAGAAGCGGCCAACCGTTCACGGGCCTGGGTCAGGTCGCTGGCGGTGGGCAGGATGTACATGAACTCATCAATGGGTTTGCTCAGCGTGCTGTTCCAGTACTGATCGAAGCTGTGTCCCAATTGCTCGGCGACCGGCCCGACGCTGAGCATGTCGATGTCGGTAAAGTTCATGTTGGGCTCGGCGTCGAAGTACTCGTCACCCAGGTTGCGTCCACCGACGATGGCGACACTGTTGTCGGCCAGCCACAGTTTGTTGTGCATGCGTCGATGTTGCCGTGACAGGTTCATCAGCCTCCCGACGCTGCGTGTCACGCCGGTCTCGCGGCCAAGGTTCTGCGGGTTGAACAGGCGGATCTGGATGTTCGGGTGAGCGGCGAGGGTGGCAATGGGCTGATCGAGGCCGTCACTGGTGGTGTCGTCCAGCAGGATTCGCACACGAACCCCGCGATCTGCCGCCTTGAGCAGCTCATCGATCAGGGCGCGGGTGCTCAGGCCGTCATGCACGATGTAGTACTGCAGATCCAGGCTGCTTTTGGCATTGCGGATCAGCTCGGCACGGGCCATGAAGGCATCGGTGCTTTCGGGCAGCAGGCGAAACCCCGAGCGCCCTTCATGGGGCATTGCCAAGGCCTGGATCGAGCGCCCGAATTCGGAGGTTGAAGGCGCCAGGGCCTGGCTCGGCTCGTTGGGAACGCTGAGATGAGTGCAGCCACTGACGCACAGCGCAACCAGCAGGCAAAGGGGCAAGGCCCATGATTTCTTCAAATTGTTTATCCGTCAGGCAGGGTTTCGCATGCGATATGACCCTGGAATAGCGGAAAGATTTTCAGACGTCAGTCGGTTTGTTCGGTCATTTTCGCAATCGTCAGGCCAATCTTGCGTATGGCGCTCTCGATTTCGGGTGTCGGTTTTGGGGCGAAGTTCATGCGCAGGCAGTTCCGGTATTTTCCCGATGCCGAGAAAATACTGCCCACTGCGATCTGTACGTTGTGCTCCAGCAAGGCACGATTCAGACGCAATGTGTCGAAATCTTCCGCCAGTTCCACCCATAGCATGAAGCCGCCTTGAGGCCGGCTGACCCGTGTGCCTTCTGGAAAGTAGCGCATGACCCAGTCGATCATCTGGTCGCGGCTGCGCTGGTATTGCGTGCGCATGCGCCGCAGATGCGGCTCGTAGTGGCCACCCTGAAGGAATTCGGCAATCGCCAGTTGCGGCTGAGGGGCTGTCGAGCCGGTGCCGATGTATTTCATGTGCAGCACACGTTCCAGATAACGCCCCGGCGCGACCCAGCCGACACGCAGCCCAGGGGCAAGGCTCTTGGAGAACGAACTGCACAGCAGGACGCGGCCATCTTCATCGAAGGACTTGATGGTGCGCGGGCGAGGGTAGTTGAAGGCGAGGTCGCCATACACATCGTCCTCGATGATCGCCACATCGAAACGCTGCGCAAGGGTCAGCAAAGCCCGCTTGCGCGCTTCGGGCATCACGTAGCCCAGTGGATTGTTGCAACTGGGCGTCAGCTGTATGACCTTGATGGGCCATTGTTCCAGCGCCAGTTCCAGGGCTTCGAGGCTAATGCCCGTTATCGGGTCGGTGGGGATTTCCAGCGCTTTCATGCCCAGCCCTTTCAAGGTCTGCATGGCGCCGAAGAAGCTGGGCGAATCCACTGCCACGATGTCGCCTGGCGAGCAAATGGCGCGGATGCTCGCCGACAAGGCCTCGTGACAGCCCGTAGTGATGATCAGGTCATTGGCCGTGAGGTTACAGCCGGAATCCAGCATCAGGCGTGCGATCTGTTCGCGAAGTGTATGGACACCGTAGATATTGTCGTAGTACAGACTGGGCATGCTCTGGCGGCGACTCAGCTGACTCAGCGAGCGCAGCAGCGGTTTGAGGGTCGGGCTGCTGATATCCGGCATGCCACGCCCCAACTGGGTAACTGCATTGGCAGGTGAGACGCGAATCAGGTCCAGCACCTGTTCCCATTGGGAAATATCCACCGGCCTTTGTACCGGGCGGCCCACTGCCGGGAGTGCCGGTGCCTTTCTGCTGGCGGGCACGAAATAGCCGGACTTGGGTTTCGGTGCTGCCAGCCCACTGTCCTCCAGCACTCGATACGCCTGTTGAACGGTGCTCAGGCTGACGCCGTGTTCAAGGCTCAGAGCCCGAACCGACGGCAAGCGGTCGCCTGGGCGATAGAAGCCGTTTTCAATGCGTGAGCCAAGCAGTTCGGCAAGATTGACGTAGAGCGTCATGGCGTACTCTTGAGTGTTGTGGGCTGATAAGCAATACAGATTGGGCAAAAATATAGCATTCAGTGCGGATTCTGACTTGTCTGTATGTAAATAAATAATGGTTTTTGAATCTGTAATGGTTTTCCGGGACGCTCCATCATGACATCACACCAAAACGTGATGGAGGGTCGAAAAATGAACGGGCTCAGCGATGTGCGTTTAGCGCTTCACAGCCAGGAGTTGGAGGAGAAGAGTTCGGTCAAGGCCAGGACGAACTCACAGCCAGACATGAGCCGTTGGGCGCTGTACCGTCACCGCTGGACAACCCGCCACGCGCTGCTGAAGCTGACCGACGATCAGCTTCGCGACATCGGGCTCGATGCTCAACAGGCCATGGCTGAAGCCATGAAACCCTTCTGGAAGATGTAAGTCAGCGCAGTTCCTTGAGCCGATGCCAGAGCATTCCCAGCGCCAGCAATGGCGAGCGCAGATACCGGCCGCCGGGAAAGGTCATGTGCGGCACTTTGGCAAACAACTCGAAGCCATCGCTGTGCTGACCGGCGATGGCTTCGGCCAGTAATCTGCCTGCCAGGTGAGTGGCATTGAGACCGTGGCCCGCATAGGCCTGGGCATAGAACACATTGGGCTGGTTCTTGAGCTGGCCGATCTGCGGCAGACGGTTGGCACCGATGCCGATCATCCCGCCCCATTGATAATCGATTTTCACCCCGGCCAGTTGCGGGAAGACCTCAAGCATCTTGGGCCGCATGTAGGCGGCGATGTCCTGTGGGGCGCGCCCCGAGTAGTGACACGCGCCACCGAACAGCAGGCGCCGGTCGGCTGAAAGCCGGTAGTAATCCACCGTCACCCGCTGGTCACAGATCGCCATGTCCCGCGGTATCAGTTCGGCTGCCTGTGCCTGGGTCAGCGGCTCTGTCGCAATGATATAGCTGCCGGCAGGCAGAACCTTGCCGCCGAGTTCCGGGTTCAGATCATTCATGTAGGCGTTGCAGCACAGCACCAGGGTTTTGGCTTGAACCGAGCCCGATGCGGTATGCACTCTGACCTGCGGGCCATAGTCGATGCGCGTCACGCCTGAGTTCTCGAACAGTCGAACGCCCAGCGCTTGAGCGGCGGCGGCTTCGCCCAGCGCCAGGTTCAAGGGATGCAGATGCCCGGAACCCATGTCGATCATGCCTCCGACGTAGCGATCCGAACCCACTACGCAGTGCATCTGTTCCGGTTGCAGCAGTTGCAGGCTGTGGCGGTAGCCCAGGCTGCGCAATTCTTCGAGGTCTTCAGCGAAACCGGCAAGATCACGCGGCTTGTTGGCGACGTCGCAATAACCCCATTTCAGGTCGCAGTCGATGCCATGGCGCTCGACCCGCTGGCGAACGATCTCGACCGCTTCGATCCCCATCAGCTTGAGCTGGCGCACGCCATCATGGCCGATGACCGGGGTGAACTGCTCAAGGTCATGGCCGACGCCACGGATCAATTGCCCGCCATTGCGTCCGCTGGCACCCCAGCCGATCTTGCGGGCTTCAAGCAAGGCAACGCTTAAACCACGCTCGGCCAGTTCGATGGCTGTGTTCAGCCCGGAAAACCCGCCGCCAACCACACACACATCCACCGTCAGCTCACCTTGTAGCGCAGGGTGATCCGGTTGCGGATGGCTGCTGGCGGCGTAATACGAGGCGGCGTGCTGGTTGTGGTGAACGCGGGCGTTCATGGAGTGATCCTGTTGGCGGGGTGAAAATCAGCAGCGAGGATAAGCCGCTGTCATGCGCCTGCCAACTGAGGCAAAATCCCATCACTGTGTTCGGGTGGTCGATTCAATGAGCTGCAACCGTGAAAAAATCCGCGATCTGCGGCGTCAGATTCCCTCGTTCGAGTGTGTGCCTGGTTGCCACGATTGCTGTGGCCCGGTGACCACCTCACCCGAAGAAATGTCCCGTCTGCCCCGCAAGACCGCCGCCGAACAGGAAGCCGCGCTGAACGAGCTGAACTGTGTGCATCTTGGCCCCAACGGCTGCACGGTGTATGACGAGCGCCCGCTGATCTGCCGTCTGTTCGGTACCACCCAGACCCTGCCATGCCCGAACGGACGGCGACCTGTCGAGCTGATTCATCCTCGGGTCGAGAAACAGATCCATGAGTACATGGCTTCGACAAGGCAGGTGCTGGTCTAAACCCCGGTGGGGTTAATCCGCAATCGGCAGGTTCAGGCTCTCCTTCACTTCTTCCATCACGATATAGCTCTTGGACTCCCGCACATGGGGCAGTTTGAGAAGGATGTCGCCCAGCAGCTTGCGGTACGAAGCCATTTCCGAGATGCGGGCCTTGACCAGGTAGTCGAAGTCGCCTGACACCAGATGGCATTCCAGGACATGAGGCAGTTTCAGGATTGCCCGACGAAACTCGTCGAAAGTGTCGCCTGATTTGTAATCCAGACTAATCTCCACGAAAACCAGCAGGCTGGCCTTGAGGTACTGAGGGTTGAGACGGGCGTTGTAGCCCATGATGATGCCTTCGCGTTCCAGCCTGCGCACCCGCTCGGTGCAGGGTGTGGTCGACAGCCCGACGCGCTCCCCAAGCTCCGTGAACGAGATTCGTCCGTCTGCCTGGAGGATGCGCAGGATATTGCGGTCGATCTTGTCCAGCTCACGTTTTGACTGGTGTTGAGTGCGCACAGGCGGTTTCCCCTCTACGAAAACGTTCTTTGCCGATAATTAGCGCTGAATATACGCAGATATACAGTGAGATACACTGCTCAATGCTCAATATACTGCACACATTCCTGCTTTAAACTTCAAATGTCAGCGGATATCCGCGATGAGGTTGTCGACATGCGTGTTCTGGTCCTTGGTAGTGGTGTGATCGGTACAACCAGTGCCTATTATCTGGCTCGGGCCGGCTTCCAGGTTACAGTGGTGGATCGTCAGCCAGCCGTAGCCATGGAAACCAGTTTTGCCAACGCCGGCCAGGTATCGCCAGGCTACGCATCGCCATGGGCTGCGCCGGGCGTGCCGCTCAAGGCAATCAAATGGCTGCTTCAGCGTCATGCGCCCTTGGCGATCAAGGCCACGGCCGATATCGATCAGTATCTGTGGATGGCGCAAATGCTGCGCAACTGCACTGCCAGCCGCTATGCCGTGAACAAGGAGCGCATGGTGCGTCTGTCCGAGTACAGCCGCGATTGCCTCGACGAACTGCGTCTTGAAACCGGCATTGCCTACGAAGGCCGCAGCCTGGGCACCACTCAGTTGTTCCGCACCCAGGAGCAACTGGACAACGCTGCGAAAGACATCGCGGTTCTTGAACAATCCGGTGTGCCCTACGAACTGCTGGACCGCGAAGGCATTGCCCGGGTCGAGCCGGCTCTGGCTGGCGTCACCAACATTCTGAGTGGTGCATTGCGTCTGCCCAACGACCAGACCGGCGACTGCCAACTGTTCACTACCCGTCTGGCGGAAATGGCCGTCAAGTTGGGCGTCGAGTTTCGTTACGGCCAGTCCATCGAGCGCCTCGACCATGTGGGCGACCGTATCAATGGCGTCTGGATCGATGGCAAGCTCGAAACCGCAGACCGTTATGTGCTGGCGCTGGGCAGCTACTCGCCGCAATTGCTCAAGCCGCTGGGTATCCGGGCGCCGGTCTACCCGCTCAAGGGCTATTCCTTGACCGTGCCGATCACCAATGCCGACATGGCACCGACCTCGACCATTCTCGATGAAACCTACAAGGTTGCCATCACCCGTTTCGACAACCGTATCCGCGTTGGCGGTATGGCTGAAATTGCCGGTTACGACCTGTCGCTCAACCCTCGGCGTCGCGAAACACTGGAGATGATCGTCAACGACCTCTATCCTCGGGGCGGCGATCTGACCCAGGCCAGTTTCTGGACCGGGCTGCGTCCGACCACGCCGGATGGCACACCTATCGTGGGTGCAACGCCGTTCCGTAATCTGTTCCTCAATACCGGCCACGGAACACTTGGCTGGACCATGGCTTGCGGCTCCGGGCGTTTGCTGGCCGACCTCATGGCGAGCGAAAAACCTCAGATCAGTGCCGCAGGCCTCGATATTTCTCGCTATGGCAGTACCAAGGAGAGTGCAAAACATGTCAATCCAGCGCCAGCTCACCAATGAGCGCATGAGTCAGATCGTCGTCCACAATGGCACCGTTTATCTGTCGGGGCAGGTGGGGGATGACATGGCGGGCGGGATCGAAAAGCAGACCCGCGAGACACTCGATAACATCGAGCGTCTTCTGGACCTGGCAGGCACAACCAAAAGTCGCATCCTGTCTGTCACGATTTACCTGAAGGACATCGATGCTCACTTTGCCGGCATGAACAGTGTCTGGGACAAATGGCTGCCAAAAGGCGTCGCACCTGCGCGTGCGACGGTCGAGGCCAAGCTGTGCGAACCGGAGATCCTTGTCGAGCTTTCAGTGGTTGCTGCGTTGCCATAACCGTAGGAATTCATTCGCGAAGGCTGAGCCGCATACTGCATGGATGTGTTGGGTGTGGCTTTCGCGAATGAATTCGCTCCTACATGAGTTTTAATCTTTTCTATATCAGAACTATCTTCCCATGCGTCCAGCCCGCGCCCTGATTGATCTTCAAGCCCTGCGTCACAATTACCAACTGGCCCGCGAAGCGACCGGTGCCAAAGCCCTCGCCGTTATCAAGGCCGATGCTTATGGTCACGGCGCTGTGCGTGTTGCCCAGGCATTGGAGGCCCAAGCCGACGGTTTTGCCGTGGCCTGCATCGAAGAGGCTCTGGAGCTGCGTGAAGCGGGCATTCGTGCGCCGATCCTGTTGCTGGAAGGTTTCTTCGAGGCCGATGAACTGGCGCTGATCGTTGAGCATGACCTGTGGTTCGTCGTGCATTCCCTATGGCAACTGGAAGCCATCGAAAAAGCCAGCATCAGCAAGCCGTTGACCGTATGGCTCAAGCTCGACACCGGCATGCACCGGGTCGGCTTGCATCCGTCCGAGTATCAGGCGGGTTATCAACGTCTGCTGGCGACCGGCAAGGTGGCGAAGATCGTCTTGATGAGCCACTTCGCCCGTGCCGACGAACTGGCGTGCTCGCGCAGCGATGAGCAGGTCGCCGTATTCGAGGCCGCCCGCCAGGGCCTCATGGCGGAAGTCAGCCTGCGCAACTCGCCCGCGGTACTGGGCTGGCCGAATATTCCCAGTGACTGGGTACGTCCCGGCATCATGCTGTATGGCGCAACGCCCTTCGACCAGCCGCAGGCACTGGCTGACCGCTTGCAGCCGGTGATGACTCTGGAGTCGAAAATCATCGGCGTGCGCGAACTGCCTGCTGGCGAGCCTGTGGGTTATGGCGCCATCTTTGTCACCGAACGCCCGACCCGTGTCGGTGTAGTCGCCATGGGTTATGCCGATGGCTATCCGCGCCAGGCGCCTACTGGTACGCCGGTCTGGATCGACGGTCAACCGAGCCGGTTGCTGGGGCGGGTTTCCATGGACATGCTCTGTGTGGACCTGACCGACTTGCCTCAGGCGGGCCTCGGCAGCCGTGTCGAGCTGTGGGGCAAGAACGTACTGGCCAGCGAAGTTGCTGCGCAGGCTGGCACCATCCCTTACCAGATATTCTGCAATCTGCGGCGTGTCCCGAGGGTCTATTCGCAAGAATGACCCCGCTGGCCCGGTTAAAAGTCCGAAGTGTTGTAAATACTGAACGCTGTTGCCATCATGTCGTTCATCTCGACTTTAACCTTACCGAACCAGGGGGAATGCCGCATTGGACGTCGGTGAACGACTGCAATCCATTCGCAAGCTCAAGGGCCTGTCCCAGCGCGAACTCGCCAAGCGGGCAGGTGTGACCAACAGCACCATTTCCATGATCGAGAAAAACAGCGTCAGCCCCTCGATCAGTTCCCTGCGCAAGGTGCTCGGCGGGATTCCCATGTCCATGGTCGAGTTCTTTTCCGAAGAGCTTGAGCCGGAAAATCCAACCCAGGTGGTCTACAAGGCCAGCGAGTTGATTGATATTTCCGATGGTGCCGTGACCATGAAACTGGTGGGCAAATCGCATCCCGGTCGGGCCATTGCCTTTCTCAACGAAATCTACCCGCCAGGGGCTGATACCGGTGAAGAAATGCTGGTACACGAAGGCGAAGAAACCGGAATTCTGGTCGAAGGACGACTGGAACTGGTCGTCGGTCTGGACACCTACATCCTCGAAGCAGGCGACAGCTACTATTTCGAGAGCACCAAACCACATCGATTCCGCAATCCGTTCGATGTGCCGGCGCGACTAATCAGCGCAGCCACCCCGGCCAATTTTTGACCAGAAGTAGCGCAATCGCCTCATGTATACGGGCTGGCTGGCCAGACACCCCATGAACGGGCTTCAAGGCTAATAACCTTTCTGTCTGTAGGGGTGTTTCGGCTCAAAGGGCTAGTCGCTATAATTCGCCCGCCTGCCAAACCGTGGTCGCGGGCGTGATTAGTCACCATGAGGGTGTAAGCGTGAACCTGATAAACAAGAGACTGGCAGCGGCTGCCATGTTGGCTTTTTGGGCATTCAACGCTCAGGCAGCGACGAATGATGAAATTGCCAAACGACTCGAACCGGTCGGGCAGGTCTGTATTCAAGGCAAGGAATGCGCAGGTATGGCAGTCACGGCATCAGTCGGTGGCGGCGGCGCGAAATCTGCGGACGATGTCATCGCCAAACACTGCACCGCCTGCCACAGCGTCGGGCTGCTGAATGCACCCAAGATCGGCGACACTGCCGCCTGGGACGAGCGAGCCAGGAAAGAAGGTGGCCTTGACGGCCTGCTGGCCAAAGCCATCACCGGCCTCAACGCCATGCCACCCAAAGGCACCTGCGGCGACTGCACCGATGAGGACCTCAAAGGTGCGATTCAGAAGATGTCCGGGCTCAAATAAGCTCAACGCTGTATCGAGAACCGCCGCGGAAACCTGATCTTCGGCGGTTTTTTTGTGGCCACAGAAAACCAAAGGCTGAACGGTAGAAATTCTTACAGAGTTTTCGTGATACTTTTGTCTCCAGTTGGATACACTTGCGTCATGACTTATAGTGTTCAGCAAACCAGTACTTTCGCTTCATGGCATGCCGCCTTGCGTGATATGTGCGCAAGAATCGCCATTGCCCGGCGCATCGAGCGTGCATCCGCAGGTAATCTGGGTGACGTGAAGTCAGTGGGCGAAGGTGTTTCCGAGATGCGCGTGGATGTAGGCGTTGGCTACCGTGTCTATTTCACGACCCGCGACAGGACGCTCATTGTCCTCTTGGTGGGAGGCGATAAATCAACCCAGCCTGCTGATATAAAGCGGGCTAAAACAATGGCTAAGGAGGTTTGATGATGAACGAGATCCTCGTGCCTTTTGACATGGCATCGCTGCTGGACAGTGATGAAGCAATAACCGAATACCTTTCCCAGGTGCTGGCCGAAGGCGACACCGATGAGCTGATGCGTGCCGTTGGTCATGTGGCGAAAGCCCGTGGCATGGCGCAAATTGCCAAGGATTCCGGTCTTGGGCGTGCCAGCCTCTACAAGGCACTGGCACCGGGTGCCAAGCCTCGTTTCGATACCATCCTCAAAGTGATGCGTGCGATGGGGGTCGAGTTGCAGGCCAGGGTCGTTGCCCACCCGTGATGCATCGGGTAGGCAATCGCGTGTAAGAAATCCCGTTACGGGCCGCAACGCTGTTCATTCAAGACGGTCCAACCTCCATCCAGCCACAACCCCCGGAGAGTTCGGATGCCCAAGTCCTGTTCCATTGAGCAAGCCGTCGATCATGTGCTCGCGCAGTTGCCCGAGCATATTCATATGGGCATGCCTTTGGGGTTGGGCAAGCCCAATCGGTTCGTCAATGCGTTATACGAGCGCATCAGTCAGCTTCCCGAGCGGCAACTGACGATTTATACCGCGTTGAGTCTGGGGCGGCCGACGGCGGGTGAGGGGTTGCAGGGACGTTTTCTGGAGCCTTTCCTGGAGCGGGTTTTCGGGGATTACCCGGAGCTGGAGTTTCTATCGGCGCTGCGTCGTGACGATCTGCCGCCGAACATTCGCATCCAGCAATTCTTCATGCAGCCGGGCAGCCTGCTCAATAGCGAAGCTGCCCAGCAAGACTACGTCAGCAGCAATTACAGCCATGCGGCGCGGGACATCAATGCCAGTGGCCTGAACCTGATTGCGCAACTGGTCGCCCGTGATGAGCAACGGCCCGGCAAGTTGAGCCTGAGCTGTAATCCCGACGTGACCCTCGATCTGCTGCCGATGGTCGCCAAGCGACGGGCCGCAGGCGAGACGATTCTGATGCTGGGCCAGATCCATGCCGATCTTCCCTATATGCCCGGCGACTCAGAACTGGATGTCGATGCTTTTGATCTGTTGCTGGATGAGCAGGAGCGCAGCGTCCTGTTCTCGACCCCCAACATGCCGGTGGGCTTTCAGGATCACTTCATCGGTCTGCACGCCAGCACGCTGGTTCGCGATGGCGGCACCTTGCAGATTGGCATCGGTTCCATGGGCGATGCACTGACTGCCGCGCTGCTGGCCAGGCAAGCCAATAACGAAACCTATCGCGGGTTGCTCGCGGAACTGAACATGAGCAACTGGCAGACCCTGATCGACCGCGAAGGTGGAGTCCAGCCTTTTGCCAGCGGGCTTTACGGATGCAGCGAGATGTTCGTCAACGGCCTGCTGGTTCTGGCCGACGCGGGTATTGTGCGGCGCAAGGTGTATGCCGATGTCGAGTTGCAACGGCTGGCCAATCTGGGAACCCTCGATGAAAGCGTTCACCCGGAGGGTGTCGTGCTGCATGGCGGGTTTTTCCTCGGGCCGCTGAGTTTTTATGAGCGCTTGCGTGAGTTACCTGCCGAGCGACTGGCGCAGTTCAACATGACCGCCATCAGCTACATCAACGAGCTGTACGGCAACGAAGAGCTCAAGCGCCTGCAACGTCGTGATGCGCGCTTTATCAACAGCGCCTTCACCATGACCCTGATGGGCGCGGCGGTGTCCGATCAACTGGAAGACGGGCGTGTGCTCAGTGGCGTCGGCGGCCAGTACAACTTCGTTTCCCAGGCTCATGCGCTGGAAGACGCACGCTCGATTCTGATCCTGCGAAGCTGGCGGGAGTCGGGCGGCGAGATCAGCTCCAATATCGTCTGGCAGTACGGCCACGCGACCATTCCCCGGCATTTGCGCGATATCGTCGTGACCGAATACGGCATTGCCGACTTGCGTGGTCAGACCGATGCGACGGTGATCGAGCGACTGCTGAACATCAGTGACTCACGCTTTCAGAGCGGCCTGATCGAGCAGGCGCAAAAAGCCGGCAAGCTGCCGAAGGATTTTCACCTCGACCCGCGCTTTACCCAGAACACCCCCGAGCGCCTGCAAGACATTGCATCCCGCTATCCGGCGCTGTTCATCGAATATCCGCTGGGCTGCGATTTCACTGCACGAGAGCGTGATCTGCTGCGGGCCTTGAACTGGCTCAAGAGCAAATTCAAGCTCACCGAGATTCTGGAGCTGGGCAAAGCCACACTGGATGCGCCCGAGCCTTCGGCCTATATCGAGCACTTGCAGCGCATGCAACTTGACGAGCCTCAAGGTCTGAAAGAAGAGCTGTACCAGCGTTTGCTGCTGGCCGGGCTGCACAACTCTGCCGGATCAGCGTTTTGAACGGGTTTCCAGAGCCCGGAAAATCAACATGCCTGCCAGCATCGAAATAACGAAAACCAGTGGTTGCCACTGGAGAGTCAGCAGCAGAGCGACGGCAGGACCAGGACACAACCCGGCAATGCCCCATCCGACGCCAAACAACAGGCTGCCACCGATCAGCCGCTTGTCCAGCGTTCGGCTGGCTGGCAGTTGCATGGGGGCTCCGAGCAGTGAATGGCGGTGTTTGCCTGCCCAGCGAAACGGCAGGAATGCCACTGCGATAGCGCCGATCATCACAAATGCAAGAGATGGGTCCCATTGCCCGGCAATGTCGAGAAAGCCCAATACCTTGGCGGGGTCAGTCATACCAGCCATCAACAGGCCGGTGCCAAACAGAAGGCCAGCAATCAGTGCCGTGAGTTTGCGCATGATCAGGCTCCGATCAGGTGGCGAAGAATGAATACCGTGGTAAAGCCCGTCAGCATGAAGGTCACGGTTGCCACCATCGAGCGGGGAGAAAGGCGAGCGATACCGCATACGCCGTGACCGCTGGTGCAGCCAGAGCCATATCGGGTGCCGATACCGACCAGCAGGCCTGCCACAATCAGGCCAGGCCATGAGGTTTCAAACGACATGGCGGGCAAGACGGTAAACAGCCCCCAGATCAGGGGTGCTATCAACAGGCCGAAAATGAACAAGGCTTTCTCGGCACGACCTTCACCCGTCTGCAAAAGGCTGCTCAGCAGGCCGCTGATCCCGGTAATGCGCCCGTTGGCCAGCACAAACAGGCTGGCTGCCAGGCCGATCAACAGACCACCGGCCAGCGATGACCAGGGTGTGAAGTGAAGCCAGTCGATGACCATCGTAATCGCCCTCTCAAGTCAGGGTGCTGAAAATAAGCATGACGGCGGCAGCCCACCCGGCAATGGCGAACAACTGCTGCAAGCGTGGGCCTGCGAGGTAGCGGGAAACCTGTCTGCCGCCCATCAGGCCGATAATGGCCCCCAGCGCGAAAGGCGCGCCGACGGGCCAGTGCATTACGCCAGCTACGGAGGCGGTAATCACACTGCCGGTTGAAACCAGTGCGATGACCGCCAATGAAGTTGCGACGACGCTCTTCATGTTCAGGTCGCTATAGCGGGTCAGTGCCGGGATGATGACAAAACCACCGCCGACGCCGATCAACCCCGACAGCAATCCCGAAGTCATCCCGGTCAGTGTCAGAGCCCGAATGCAGGGCATTGTCCAGCGTAACCGGCCTTGCAGCGGGTTGAGCACACAAGGCAAGACTTCCTGACGACAGGCCGGTGGCCCGTATTTCAGCTCGCGGGTGGCCTTGAGAAAGATCCGTCCGCAGGCGTACAGCATCACAACGGCAAAGAGCAGTGCCAGCGGTGTATTGGGCAGACGATGGGCGAGCCACAGGCCCAATGGTGACATGAGCGCACCGATACCGGCGATATAAAGCGCGGCACGATAGCGGACAATACCCTGTTTCAACCCAAGAATGGCACCGACTGCCGCTGCCATACCCACCGCAAGCAAGCCGATGGGCGCGGCTTCGACCATGGAAAGCCCAAGCCCGAAAACCAGCATCGGCACTGCCAGAATGCCACCGCCTGCACCTGTCAGCGCCAGCACCGCGCCAATGATCATACCCAGGCCCGCGCCCAGCAGTTGGTGCTCATCCATGGATCAGCCCAGGGTGAATGGGGCATATCGGGCTCATATCAGGCTTTCCGGGTGCGTACAGCACTTCAAAGGACGTTAAGCGGGATTTTCAGGTAGCTGACGCCGTTTGCTTCCGGTTCGGGGAAGTGGCCGCAGCGCATGTTGATCTGCACCGACGGCAGCATCAGGACCGGCATTTCCAGGGTTGCATCCCGTGCTTCGCGCATTGTGACGAAAGCGTCTTCGTCGATGCCTTCGTGTACATGAATGTTGTTGGCGCGCTGTTCGGCAACGGTCGTCATGTATTGCAGTTCGCGGCCATTGGGCAGGTAGTCATGGCACATGAACAGCCGGGTTTGTGGCGCCAGGCTGAGGATTCGGTGAATGGAGCGATACAAGGTTCGGGCGTCGGCCCCCGGAAAGTCGCAGCGCGCGGTGCCGTAATCGGGCATGAACAGCGTATCGCCGACGAACGCGACAGTTTCGTCACCAACTTGCACAAGATAGGTCATGCAGGCGGGTGTATGACCCGGCGTATGCAGTGCCTGAGCCTGGAGCGAGCCGATGGAAAAGGCGCCATTGTCATCCAGCAGTACATCGAACTGGGTGCCGTCGCGGGCGAAGTCCTCCGGTGCGTTGAACAGCTTGCCGAAGACTTGCTGCACGGCCTTGATATGGCTGCCGATGGCGATCTGTCCGCCCAGTTGCCGTTTCAGGTACGGCGCGGCCGAAACATGATCCGCATGGACGTGGGTTTCCAGTATCCATTGCACCGATGCTTGCAAAGCCCTGACCCGCTCGATCAGGCGATCGGCCGACTCGGTGCGGGTACGGCCGGACTTCGGATCATAGTCCAGCACGCTGTCGATCAGCGCGCACTGCTTGCTGGCAAGGTCCATCACCAGATAGCTGATGGTCCATGTATGGCTGTCGAAGATGCCTTCGACATACAGCCTTTCCCCAATGATCATTGCGGTGTCTCCATGGCCGTAAATGGCTGTCACGCCATGCAAGCGTAGACAGGCAGCGTCGCCGTTCTACTTGAAGGTCACCACGCCACCTGCCAGCGACTCCACCCGTGCCAGGGATTCAACGCGATAACCCTGCGCATCCAGCTCGGCACGACCGCCCTGAAAGGACTTTTCGATCACGATGCCGAGCCCGGCCACCTTGGCGCCTGCTTGCTTGATGATCGAGATCAGTGCCTGGGAGGCTTTGCCGTTGGCCAGGAAGTCATCGATGATCAGCACGTTGTCGTTGCTGTTCAGGTGCCGTGGCGAGATGGCGACAGTGCTTTCGACCTGTTTGGTGAAGGAGTAGACAGTGGCCGACAGCAGGTTTTCAGTCAGGGTCAGCGACTGATGCTTGCGGGCGAAAATCACTGGCACGCCGAGATTCAGGCCGGCCATCACTGCCGGTGCAATGCCCGAGGCCTCGATGGTGACGATCTTGGTGATGCCTGCATCCGCGAACAGCCGGGCGAACTCGTCGCCGATGGCTTTCATCAGTGCCGGGTCGATCTGATGATTGAGAAACGCATCGACCTTCAAGACCTGATCGGAAAGTACGATGCCTTCTTCGCGAATTTTCTTGTGCAGTGCTTCCACTTCGGTTCCTTGGGTGCGCCAGTGCGCATTGGTTGATCGTTTATTGTTCAGGTTTCAGCGCTTGAGCATGGCGCGTATGTCCGCCAGAGCTGTATTGCCACGCACGGCTTTCACTTCGGTTGGCGTGTCGTCGTTGCCTTCCCAGGCCAGATCGTCCGGCGGCAACTCATCGAGGAAGCGGCTTGGCGCGCAGTCTATGATCTCGCCGTATTGCTTGCGTTTGGCGGCAAACGTGAACGCCAGCGTCTGCCGGGCGCGGGTAATGCCCACGTAGGCCAGACGGCGCTCTTCCTCGATGGTGTCGGCCTCGATGCTGGAGCGGTGCGGCAGGATTTCTTCTTCCATGCCCATGATGAACACGTAAGGGAATTCCAGGCCCTTGGAAGCATGCAGGGTCATCATCTGCACGCCTTCGGCGCCGTCTTCCTCTTCCTGCTGACGTTCGAGCATGTCACGCAGGACCAGCTTGCCAATGGCCTCTTCGATGGTCATGCCGCCATCTTCGTCTTTTTCCAAGGTGTTCTTGAGCGCTTCGATCAGGAACCAGACGTTACCCATGCGGTAATCGGCGGCCTTGTCGCTGGAGCTGTTCTGACGAATCCAGTTCTCGTAATCGATATCCATGACCATGCTGCGCAGCGCCGCGATAGGGTCGTTCTGCGCACATTGCTGGCGCACGCCGTCCATCCAGCGCTTGAAGCGTTGCAGGCGGTCGGTGTAACGGCTGTCCAGATGTTCGCCCAGGCCGATTTCCTCGGTGGCGGCGTACATCGAAACCTTGCGCTCGGTAGCGTAGTTGCCGAGTTTTTCCAGGGTCGTGGAACCAATTTCCCGGCGCGGGACGTTGATGACGCGCAGAAAGGCGTTGTCGTCGTCCGGGTTCACCAACAGGCGGAAGTAGGCCATCAGGTCCTTCACTTCCTGGCGGCCAAAGAAGCTGTTGCCGCCCGACAGTCGATAGGGAATCTGATGGTGCTGCAATTTCAGCTCGATCAGCTTGGCCTGATAGTTACCGCGATAGAGGATGGCGAAATCGCTGTAGGGCCGGTCGGTGCGCAGGTGCAGGGTGAGGATTTCCATCGCCACCCGCTCGGCTTCGGCGTCTTCGTTGCGGCAGCGGATCACGCGGATCTCGTCGCCGTGACCCATTTCACTCCAGAGCTGCTTCTCGAAGGCGTGAGGGTTGTTGGAAATCAGCACGTTGGCGCAGCGCAGGATGCGGCTGGTGGAACGGTAGTTCTGCTCCAGCATCACGACTTTCAGCGACGGATAGTCTTCCTTGAGCAGCATCAGGTTTTCCGGCCGCGCACCGCGCCATGCATAGATCGACTGGTCATCGTCGCCCACCACCGTGAACTGGTGGCGGGTGCCGATCAGCAGTTTGACCAGCAGATACTGGCTGGCGTTGGTGTCCTGGTACTCATCCACCAGCAGGTAGCGGACCTTGTTCTGCCACTTTTCCAGAATGTCGGCGTGTTCCTGGAACAGCTTGACCGGCAGCAGGATCAGGTCGTCGAAATCCACCGCGTTGTACGCCTTGAGCGTGCGCTGATAGTGGGTGTAGACGATGGCGGCGGTCTGTTCCTTGGGGTTGCGGGCGTTGGCCAGCGCTTCGGGCGGCAGGATCAGGTCGTTCTTCCAGGCGCCGATCATGTTCTTGATCTCGTCGACGCCGTCGTCGCCCGAATACTCTTTCTGCATGATGTCGGTCATCAGGGCCTTGACGTCGGTTTCGTCGAAGATCGAGAAACCTGGCTTGTAGCCCAGCCGCACATGCTCCTTGCGGATGATGTTCAGGCCCAGATTGTGGAACGTCGATACTGTCAGGCCGCGACCTTCGCCACCTCGCAGCAGTGTGCCGACCCGCTCTTTCATCTCCCGTGCGGCCTTGTTGGTGAAGGTCATGGCCACGATGTACTGCGCACGAATGCCGCAGTTCTGGATCAGATGGGCGATCTTGCGTGTGATCACGCTGGTCTTGCCGGAACCAGCACCGGCGAGCACCAAAAGAGGGCCGCCGACATAGTTCACGGCTTCCTGTTGCCGGGGATTGAGTCGGGACATGGCGGTATAGAGAGTCGTTTGCGAAAAGGTCGGGCATTTTAACAGGCCCAGACATTTATGCAGTGTTCATCATTGCACCGCAGTGACGGCTATCTAAATTTTTTGTTTTTGTTACATTTGCCGAAGCGCGAAGATGCGCCAGTCGGTCGCACTCGTTTGAGTGGATGCTTATCGGTTTTTCCTTTGCAGTTAGGGAGTTAGCGTGCCTGTGCCTGTCGAGCCCTTACGGTTGTTACTGTTGGCCAGGGAACCCGAATGGCTGGCGCTGCTGCGCAATTGTCTGGCGCCGCTGGGCGATGAGGTCATTCTGTATCAGGTCGCTGACTGGAATGCATTCAACAGCCAGCCCGACAAACCGCGCTCGGCCTTGCTGTTGACGACTTCCGAACTGCAACCGCCTGCCGGAAGCTGCGTATTGCCGATGGTGTTGCTGCTCGACGAAGAACCGTTCGTCGCGCCGGCAGGTGTCAGCGACTGGCTGATCCGTGACAGCCTGACGACCGATACCCTTCGTCGCTGCCTGCGTCATGTGCGTGAGCGCGCAGTACTGGAGGACACCCTGCAACGCCTGGCCGGGCAGGACCCGCTGACCGGCATCGCCAACCGACAGGGTTTTCAGGCGTTACTGACCGCTCGTCTGGCCGAAGGCAGCGGTTTTGCCTTGGGGCATCTGGACCTCGATAACTTCCGCCGTGCCAACGATGCACTGGGCCATCAGGCCGGTGACCGGTTGATCCTGCAAGTGGTGGCGCGGCTCAAGAGCCAGCTCGATACCGGGGATCAGATCGCTCGCCTGGGAGGCGACGAGTTCGCTCTGCTGATCGACACCCGTCATACAGCCACACGTGCTGCACAACTGGCCGAGCGGATTACCGATGCGTTGTCCGAACCCTACTGGATCGACGGTGAAAGCCTGTTGATCGGCAGCAGCCTGGGGATCGCTCATTCTCGGGTCGAGACCGGTGCTGACCCCTTGATGTGGCATGCCCATATCGCGATGCGCCAGGCCAAGAGCCTTCAAGGCTGTACGTTTCATCTTTTCGACGAAAGCATCAACCGCAACGCCCGCAGCCTTGCAGACCTTGAGGCCGAACTGCGCAAAGCCCTGCGCAATGATGAGCTTGAACTGCATTATCAGCCACGCCTGTGTCTGGAAAGCGGCGCTGTTGTCGGCCTTGAAGCACTGGTGCGCTGGCGCCACAGCGAGCGTGGCCTGCTGCTGCCCAGCGAGTTCGTCCCCTTGGCCGAACAAAGCGGCATGATTGTACCGTTGGGGTATTGGGTCATTTTCCGTGCCCTGCGGGATATGCAGGCCTTGCGCGAGCGTGGCTTTGCGCCGCTGCACATGGCGATCAACCTGTCGTTCCGGCAGTTTCAGGACAGCCAGCTTCTGGCGACCCTCAGCCGTCTGATTGCCGAGCATGAAATCGATGCGCACTGGCTGGAATTCGAGCTGACCGAAACGGCGGTCATGCGCAGCAGCGATCAGGTCCGGCAGATAATGGATGCATTGCGTTGCCTGGGCGTGCGTTTTTCTCTCGATGACTTCGGCACCGGCTTTTCTTCCTTCATGCACCTAAACAGCCTGCCGATTGAGCTGCTCAAAATCGACAAAAGCTTTGTCGGAGAAATGGAGTCGCGTGAGGAAAACCGCAAGCTGGTCCACGCAATGATCAACCTGGCTCATAACCTGAACCTGGAAGTGGTGGCCGAGGGCGTGGAAAACCAGGAGCAACTGGCGCTGCTGCGCAGCTTTGGTTGCAATCAGGTTCAGGGTTACCTCATCAGCCGACCGTTACCGATGGCTGAGTTGTGTGACTATCTGGATCGGCCGGTAACGAGTTCATCCGCGCGTGCGATGTGAGGGCTGTCAGTCATGGGTGGATGACATCCAGGCTGCCTTCTGACTCGCGCTTCGACTCCACTTTTATCAACCGCGCGGTCTTTTTCTCGAACGCATAGGTCAGCGCCACGGCCGAACACAACAGGCCCAACGCCAGCCCCCACCAGACACCTTCTGCGCCCAGCTCTGTTGAAAAGGCCAGCAGCCATGCTGCGGGCGCTGCCACCAGCCAGTAGCAGACCAGCCCGATAAGAAAGGTGGTCTTGGCATCCTTTAGCCCGCGAATGGCGCCCATGGCGATGGTTTGCATGCCGTCCAGCAGCTCGAACCATGCCGCGATGGCCAACAGTTTTACCGCCAGAATCACAATTTCCGTGAACGCCGGATCATTGAGGTCGAGAAACAGACCGATGACTTGATGAGGCGCCAGCCAGAACAGCAAGCCAAACATCAGCATCACTGCTCCGCCGAACGATATACCCAGCCGCCCGGCTGTTCGGGCCATCAATATATTGCCTGCTCCGTAATGCTGGCCGATGCGCATGGTGACGGCGTAGGAAATCCCCACCGGAATCATGAACGCCATGGACACGGTCTGAACGGCGATCTGATGCGCAGCCATCTGGGTGCTGCCCATGGCTCCCATGCAAAACGCGGCAAAGGTAAACAAGCCGACTTCCACCGCATAGGTTCCGCCAATCGGCAGGCCGAGGTTCCAGAGTTCTTTAAGGTGGCTGCGTGACAACTGCCACAGCCCTTTGCGAATCGGATAGGCCGCATAAGCAGGGTGGCGGCGGATATGCAGGGCCAGCGCGAGTGCCATGCAGTTGGTCACTAGTGCGGTGATCAGCCCGATCCCCATCAGGCCGAGGTTGGGCAGGCCGAACCAGCCGTGGATCATCATGTAATTGAGCGCGAAGTTGGCAGCAGCACCCGCCAGGCTGATGGTCATGACCGGGCCTGCACGTCCCAGGGCGCTGGTGAAACCACGCAAGGCCATGAAGCTGAGCAGGCCGGGAAGTGCCAGCGGCAAGGTGGTCAAGAATTGCGCGGCCATATGAACGTTGACTTCATCCTGGCCGAGCTTGAGCAGGATCGGTTCAAGGTTCCACAGCAGCAACGCCGCCACCAGCGCCATGCCCCATGCCAGCCACAAGCCCGCCTGGGTCAGCCGTGTTGCGCCCTCGGCATCGTTTGCTCCGTGACGAATCGACACCAGCGTGCCGACTGCCGCCATCACGCCCACGCAGAAAAACGAGACAAAACTGTAAGTGGCAGCGCCCAGACCGCCACCGGCCAAGGCTTCGGGGCCGATCTTGCCCATCATCACGGTATCGGTGAAGACCATCAGCATGTGCGCCATCTGCGACGCGATCAACGGCCCGGCCAGGCGCAGGATGATCCAGAGTTCTTTGAGGGCGGGCTGTTGCATGATGGGGAGGCTCTACTTCACGTCTACTGATCAGGCGCACATTCTCGGCATTCCAGCGCTCAAGCACAAAGCGATAAATCCGATCATCAGCATGAGAAAAACTCATGCGAGTACATTTATCGTACAGTAGCGACTTACCGCTCTGGAAATATCTACATGCTTCGTAGTCTTCCGCCTTTATATGCATTGCGTGCTTTTGAAGCGGCCGCTCGGCATACCTCGTTCACACGCGCGGCAGAAGAACTGTCGATTACGCAGAGCGCTGTCAGTCGCCATATTCGTACGCTTGAAGATCACTTTTCCTGCCGCCTGTTTCAGCGTAATGGCCGCAACCTGCAACTCACCGAAGCTGCCCGTGCCCTGTTGCCTGGCGTGCGAGACGGGTTTCAGGCGCTTGAGCGTGCATGCAGTACGTTACAGGCTGAAGAAGGCATCTTGCGCATGAAAGCTCCTTCGACCCTGACCATGCGTTGGCTATTGGCGCGGCTCAGCCGTTTTCGTCATTTACAGGTGGGTAACGAAGTCCAGTTGACCAGTGCCTGGATGGATATAGACGCTGTGGATTTCTCGCAAGAGCCCTTTGATTGTGCAGTTCTGTTGAGCCGTGGGCATTTCCCGCCGGATTGGGAATCGACTTTGCTGTTCCCGGAGTTGTTGATCCCGGTCGGCGCCCCGGCCTTCCTGCAGGATCCGCCGTGGGATGTCGAGCGGCTGGCGAGTATCGAGTTGCTGCACCCGACGCCGGATCGGCGTGACTGGCGCACCTGGCTGAACCGCATGGGGCTGGCCGACAAGGTTTCGCTCAGGGGCGGTCAGGTTTTCGATACCCTTGAGCTGGGCATGATCGCGGCCGCCCGGGGTTACGGGCTGTCGATGGGTGATTTATTGATGGTTGCCGAAGACGTCGCACAGGGCCGTTTGAGCTTGCCCTGGCGTACCGCCGTGTTCAGCGGCGAGAACTATTATCTGGTCTGGCCCAAGACAAGGCCCGGTTTAGAGCGGTTGCGGCGGTTAAGTGAGTTTTTGCAAAGCGAAGTGCAGGCGATGCAACTACCGCAGGTCGAAATACTTAAATAGTTAGTGTGATTGGGCGATTTGCCATCTGTTTGCTAATATCCGTACATCGGACTCAAGTATTTCACTTGTGAGCCGAACTTACTCTTGAAGGGCCGTTTGTTCAAAACGGTTTAATCTCAAATCTTATTAGAATTTGCTGGATGGTCGGCCAGGGAGTTGGCGAACCCGATAATTCAGCCTGGAGCCTTTATGTCCAAGCCCCGTGCCCGGATTGCTTCGCAACTCGGTATTGCTTTGGCTGTGATTCTTGCGGTGGTGATAAGCGGCAGTACTCTTTTCGCCTTGCGATCTCTGGACGCTGCCAACCTTGTCATCCGTGAAGAACACATGTCCAGTGAGGCTCGTCTGCTCGCTGACCAGCTCAACACTTTTCACAGCACCTTGCGTGACAGCACGCAGCGCCTGAGCGGGCTGTTTGAAAAGCGTTTCTCTGGCGGCCTGAGCCTGCAGACCGACAAGCCTGTCACCGTGGCCGGGACCCAGACCCCGGGCTTGTATCTGGGTGATACAGCTCTGAACAACGACTTTACCGAGGTCGACGAGTTTCGTCGTCTGACGGCGGGTGTCGCCACTATTTTCGTGCGCAGTGGCGATGACTTCGTTCGCATCAGCACCTCCCTGAGCAAGCAGGACGGCACTCGCGCCATCGGCACAGTGCTTGATCGCAAAGGCCCGGCCTATGAGCGCCTGATGGCCGGTCAGGAGTATGTGGGCAAGGCAGTGTTGTTTGAACGCTACTACATGACCCAATACAGCCCGGTTCGTGACAGCAGCGGCAAGATCATTGCAGCCTTGTTCGTAGGCTTTGATTACACCGACGCGCAGAAAGCCCAGTTCGAGAACCTCAGAAACTTCCGTATCGGCAAGACCGGCTCGCTGGCATTGCTGGACGAGCAAAACCGGTGGCTGGTCGCGCCAGCAGGCGCCAAATCGCCTGATGATGCTGCCAAGTCCGTAGCCGGAGCGGTCAAACAGCCAGGCAAAGGACTGTTCTGGAACGATGGCGTGCAGGATTTCTACAGCGTTGGCCAGCCTTTCAGCGGTGGCCCGTGGACCGTACTGGCCAGCATGCCGGGTGACGAGATCAGCGAAGTCACCTGGAGCGTAGGCACCAAGCTGGCCATTGGCAGCCTGCTGGCGATGTTGATTTCCGTGGGCGGCGCCATCTGGCTGCTGCGCAGCAAATTGCGTCCGTTGTCTGAACTGGTGCGTCAGGCCGATGCCCTGGGCTCCGGCGACCTGAGCGTCCGCTTGCAGGTTTCCAGCCACGACGAGATCGGGCAACTGGCGGGTAGCTTCAACAAGATGAGCGAAGCCCTGTCGAACATGGTTTCTCATATCCGTACCGCGGCCCAGGAAGTGAGCACCCGTGCTCATGCATTGTCCGGTCTGTCGGGAGGCGCTTATGAAGGCATGGAGCAGCAGTCCGGCGAAATCACCAGCATGGCTGGCGCGGTCGAAGAGTTCAGCGCTACCTCTCTGAATATTGCCGACAACATGAAGAACACCGAGCGTCTGGCGCAGGAAAACGCGCAACAGACCCGCATCGGTCGTACCTCCATGGACGAAGCGTCTTCTGCGCTGCAACAGATCGCAACGTCGTTGAACAGCACTGCGACCGTGATCGACACACTGGGGCAGCGTTCCCAGGAAATCGGCAGCATCGTCGGCGTGATTACCTCGATTGCCGACCAGACCAACCTGCTGGCACTCAACGCAGCCATCGAAGCGGCCCGTGCCGGTGAACAAGGCCGCGGCTTTGCCGTGGTAGCCGATGAGGTTCGCAGCCTGGCTTCGCGTACCCGTCAGGCCACTGACGAAATCTCCGGCATGATCGCCAGCATCCAGCAAGAAACCGGCAACGCCATCAGCACCATGCAGCAGGGCAACGTCCTGATGCAGGACGGCCTGTCGCGTAACGCCAAGGTTGCGGCTGCACTGGCCCAGATCGACGAACAAAGCCGCTCCGCCGGCCACCAGTTCGCAGCGATCACCACGGCCACGCAAGAGCAAAGCAGCACCGCCACCATGCTGAGCAGCAACCTGCAAAGCATCGCCATGGCCAACAGCGAACAACGCGAAGTGGTGTCCAACCTGGCAATCACCGCCGAAGAGCTCAACTCCCTGGCGGCTGAGTTGCGCCAAGAGGTTGATCGCTTCCGTTGATTGTTTTTCGCGAATGAATTCGCTCCTACCGAGCCGTGTAGGAGCGGATTTATCCGCGAAAAGATGTGACTGCCATAGAAACCGATCTCAATTACTCGCAGGCCGATACTGCAACGCTTCGGCCAGATGGCGACGATCAATCGCATCCACCTGCTCCAGATCCGCCAGGGTTCTCGCCACTTTCAGCAGCCGGTGCGCGGCCCGCAACGATAGGGTCAGCCGCTCACAGGCCGTTTCCAGCCAGGTTTCATCGGCCGCCGACAACTCACAATGCTCACGCAGTCCCGGTAGATCGAGGAAGGCATTGGCGCAGCCTTGGCGTCTTTGCTGGCGATCACGGGCTTTTGCAACCAGCGCGGCGGCACTGGCAGTGTCGTCGCCGGTCTGTGGTGCCGGGTTGAGGGCAGTGGCTTCGCGAGCGACAGTCAGGTGCAGATCGATCCGGTCCAGCAACGGCCCGGACAGCTTGTTGCGATAACGCTGGATCTGCTCGGTCGAACAGCGGCACCGTCCGGTGGGTTCACCCATATAACCGCACGGGCAAGGGTTCATGGCTGCGACCAGTTGAAAGCGTGCCGGGAACCGCACCCGATCCCGCGCCCGGGAAATCACGATATGGCCAGACTCCAGCGGCTCGCGCAAAACCTCCAGCACGCGGCGGTCGAATTCGGGTAATTCATCTAAAAATAAAACTCCGTGATGAGCCAATGTTATCTCGCCAGGTTGAGGGCGACTGCCACCGCCAACCAACGCAGGCCCTGACGCCGAGTGATGAGGTTGCCTGAAAGGCCGCTGTGGCCAACTGCTCAGCGGCACCTGACTGGCCACCGACTGAATCGCCGCCACCTCCAGCGCTTCGTACTCATCCAGCGGCGGCAACAGCCCCGGCAAGCGACTGGCCAGCAAGGTTTTGCCCGTGCCCGGCGGGCCACTGAAAAGCAGGTTGTGCGCCCCGGCCGCCGCCACCACCAAGGCGCGCTTGGCGGCGGTCTGGCCCTGAACTTCGCTCAAATCCGGGTAAGGCTTGGGCTGATGCAAAAGCCCGCTGCTCTGATAAGGCTGGATAGGCGTGCGCCCATTGAAATGCGCGACCAGCTCCAGCAAATGATTCACCGCAATGACCCGCAACCCCGAAGCCAGACACGCTTCTTCAGCATTCGCCGCCGGAATGATCAGCGTGCGCTCTGCCGCCCGAGCCGCCAGCGCAGCAGGCAACACCCCCTGAACCGGCCGAATCGCCCCCGACAATGCCAGCTCGCCCAGACACTCCACATCCTGCAACGCCAGCAACGGCAACTGCCCGCTTGCACCCAGCAACCCCAGCGCAATGGCCAGATCAAAGCGGCCACCGTCTTTCGGCAAATCAGCCGGAGCGAGATTGAGCGTGATCCGCCGCGCCGGAAAATCCAGCCCCGAATTGAGAATGGCACTGCGCACCCTATCCTTGCTTTCCTTGACCGCGCCTTCCGGCAAACCGACCAGCGTCAGGGTTGGCAAGCCGTTAGCCAGATGGGCTTCGACCGTAACGGCAGGTGCTTCCACACCAACCTGGGCGCGGCTGTGGACGATGGCGAGAGACATGATCTTCCTTGATGACGAGAGCCGCTTCCTGCGGTGTGTTGAAGGATAGACAGGTTTTTTGGGGGGCTAGAAGGGAACTTCTACTGTTTGTGTCGGGGGAGTAGGTTTTCCTGGGCGTGTTTTTCATGAGTGGTAATTGAGCAAGCGTCAACGCTCCACGCTTAGGCTCGCCCAAAACCTGTCATTCTACACGTAGCGGTTCTATGGCTTTGCTACCTCAGCCGGCGCTGGGGGGTGTTGCAGTGCAATAGTCGGCTCGGCTAATGGTTTATGGTAACCCAGCATTGCGTAGATCATGGCCACAGTGCAGACGAGCAGCGTAGCTCCCATCATGAAATAGTTACGCACCTCTCGATTGGTCTTGGTCAACTGCCTTACTAGATCATCGCGGTTGTCTTCAAGCTCCTCGTACGTAATGCGAAGATTTTCGAGGTGCGCTGAGCATTCTTCATAGTAGTCAGCTCGTTTCTGCTTTTCTTCCTTGGATTTAGAGAGCAGCTTCTGCGCAGCTTTGATTCGTTTACGGAGGTCCGAGTAGTGCGGAATGACATCCTTGATGGCTACACCTGCGAAGTCATTTTGGAATTTCTTGATCAGCTCTAATTGGTTGATGATCCCCGCTTCTACGGCATCATAGATGGCTCGTTTACAGTGATTTTCAGCTTTGCTTAGCTGCGTTTCAGGAGCTTCCCCGGTTCCTGCCAAATACTGGGCCATGTGATAGCCAGCGTAGCGCAGCTCATTTATCGCGGGAATGGACAGCTCGCCATTGAGGTTTTCGACCAGCTTGATCTTGTTCTCGGCGAGTTGGAATAGGCGCACCAATTCATGGGCGTGTGCGCGCTGATCCAACTCCTGCACATCAGGAAGGGACAAGTTTGTCACGATGTAAGCTTTCTCAGAACGAATGGAGAGCGAGCTGGCGCTTGCGAGCTTCGAGTTTGTCTGCCGTCATGTATCGGCCGCGCTGCAGATTCACATTGCCCCGAGCATAGGAACGAACAATTTTATGCGCCACGACAGCATCTGCTTCAATAGAGCGCTTCTCGGGTATGGGGGCAAAGGTAGGGAGCAAAGCCCTAAGTAGCATCTTGAACCACATTCTATGATCCTTCCTTTGAATAATTCGGCTGACGCTCCTCAATGAGCGTAGTCAGAGTGACATTTTGGAATTAATGATATCATTTTGATATTGAGAAATCCAAAAAACGCCCTTATTGTAGGGATGATTTTCATCGAACTCCATCTCCAACTGATTTTTGGCAAAACTATTGCAAATACATCTGTATAGCTTTGCCTCATCACGCCAATCATCCGCCCTTAAAAGGCAATCGCACAATCATAGATGAGATTGACAGCGGTCGGTTCCATTTCTGGACCACGCCAGCAGAAGATCCTCTGCATGTGCTGAGCCCGGCGCGCGGTAGAAGCCGTGTAATCACGATAGCATTTACTCCCCCCGTAAATTCTTCTGAACACCCAGCCCCCACACAGGTCACTCTCCATTCAAGGCAACCCGCATGGAGACCACCGCTCTTGCCAAGAATTCTGACCTCCCAAACCACAGACACAACCTCCAACGCCACCGAACACGATGCCAAGATGTTCGGCTCCCCCAAGGACCGTCTGGATTTCTACCGAAAGGAGATCCAGTACGAAACCACCATTCTGGCCAACCGAACGGATGCCTATCTGACTGCGCAATCCTTTCTTGTGATCGCTTTCGCTTCCTGCATGGCCAATCTCAATCCGGAGTGGGGCAAGCTGTTCACGATGTTTGTGCCGCCGTTTCTGGCGTTGTTGGGGGCGTTGAGTTCGTTGAATGCCTGGCCGGGGATTCGTGCGGCTTACGACATCATCGATCATTGGCATTACAAGCAAAGCGAGTTGCTGCGCAGTGAGCCGATCATGGGCATCGCGTATGACGAATCGCCGCTGTTCAATGAGCATGAGTCTACGCATAAGGGGTATCGCAAGGCGTTGCTGTTTTCGATGCGTACGCCCTGGATTTTTGCAGTTTTCTGGATTCTGCTCGGTAGTTGGGCAGTCTTTATTCAGGTGGTGGGTTTTGCCGGATAGCTTTGATCAAACCCTTGCCCTGACTTTCAAAACCAATCGGGGAAGTATTGCTCGTAGTTTCTTTTGCGTGGCGACCGGTCACCCGGTTTCAGTCTGGCGCGCCATTCGCGATAGGCGATATTCAGGCGTGAACGCCTGAGAAACTCTTGCAGGTCACGCTGGCTCTTCTCTTCTGTTTCCTTGAAAAAAAGGGCTTCCTGGGCATCCTGCTTTTCTCTTTCACGAGGCCAGTTTCGTTCTACGTGATCAATCCATTCACGCAGAATGAAGCTATCAGCTCTTTGCACCACGAAGTGGACCTTGGGTGTGTCGCTGGTCACTTCTCCGCCATCCTGTTCCAGTGCTTCTTTTACAAAGCCGACGAGGCCATAACGTTCGGTGTCCGACCAGAACACCGGCCCTCCGCTCATGCCACTCAGCTTTGTAATGGGAGGTAGTGCGTCGAGATCGCTGTAAAAGGTAACGCTGTGATGCTTGCCATCAGCGCCATTGCCTTCTGCGATGGCTCTTACAAAACCCATGCTCAGATTGGTGTTGCCTGACTTGTCTGACACATCCCTTTTTTCGGCAGTCGGGAATCCTGTTGCCATGGCGTAAGGCAGGGGCCAGACAGGATCATGTTCCGGGATCACGAATGGCCGTTTACCGATACTCAGGACATAAGCTTCGATGATTGGAGTTATAGCGACATCGGGCTGATTATTCGCGAAGTCCAGCGGCGCAGATATAAATGGGCCTTTGATCGTCAGCCCCTTGTTTACCGGGCAGAAGTAACGAAGGGGTTGATAGCTCTCGGCTGCCTTGCGAGCAAGAGAATCCACTACATGCTTGGCAGTGACGGCGTAGCACTTATTGCCATAGCGAATAAATGTGACCGTTCCCGTCAGGTCGTCTGGCTGGGGAAGGAAGCCACGATGCCCGAATTCCAGCCTGTGCAGCGCCAGGGTCGCTGAATGAGCCTTGGCGCCGTCAAGGTCATCGTGAAATTGAAACGTTGCCATGCATCCCTTCTTATCGCTCCAGACGTCAGTCGTCCCGGCCGCTGGCCCCGATCTTTTCTTCCATCTGCGCCACCTTCGCCTCCAGCGCCTCAAGACGAGCCCGTGTGCGGGCAAGGACGGCCATCTGGCTGTCGAACTCTTCGCGGCTGACCAGATCCAGTTTGCTGAAGCCGCTTTGCAGCAGGGCCTTGAACTGGGTCTCGAATTCGTTGCGTGGCAGTGGGGTTTCGCCGTTGAACAGGCGGGAGGCGTGGCCGCTCAGGGCGTCGAGGAAAGCTTTGGGCGCGAGCATGATGTTTTTCCTGAATCAGATGGGCGGCAGTGTAGCACGCAGCGTCTATAGTCATTTTCAGTGCATTGGCGATGCACAGTTATTGAGCGTCGGGGCGTGCACGAGTGCACTGTAGTTGTGCGTTGTTCGGTGGCCGATAGGGTTTTCACGGCTGAAAAAGTGCTCAAGGCCCTGTATTTGATGAATATTCAGGAGATGGCAAGCTTTCTGCTTAATGGCTTGTGACCCATGCACTGATGCAGTCGCTGTGACGAATGCAGTGCGGCAGGCGGAGCGGGGATGTGTTTCGTCAGAAGCGGTTTTCTGGAGTTGGTCTGGCCTTTAACCGGCGGCCGACACGTTACAAAGCCAGGCACTGCGCTTAGACTTGAGTCGGGTTTGTTTTCCTGGGGCAAGTCCACCAATTCGGGAGAAAGTTTTCATGAAGCTAGTCACTGCCATCATCAAGCCGTTCAAGTTGGACGACGTGCGCGAGTCGCTGTCCGAAATCGGCGTGCAGGGCATCACTGTTACCGAGGTAAAAGGTTTCGGTCGCCAAAAGGGACACACCGAGCTGTATCGCGGTGCTGAATACGTAGTCGACTTCCTTCCAAAAGTGAAGATCGACGTCGCTATCGATGACAAGGATCTGGATCGTGTCATCGAGGCCATCACCAAGGCTGCCAACACCGGCAAGATCGGGGACGGCAAAATTTTTGTTGTGAATCTGGAACAGGCTATACGCATCCGTACCGGCGAAACCGATACCGACGCCATTTAAGCCGCCAAACCCCACGCCCCAGGAGTAAACAATATGACTCTGCGTCAATTCGCAGGGCTAGGAGCCCTGTTGTCCCTCGTAACCCCTGGCCTTGCCATGGCGGCAGACGAAGTGGCAGCCCCTGTTCTCAACTCAGGTGACACAGCCTGGATGCTGACAGCTACCGCTCTGGTACTGTTCATGACCATTCCGGGTCTTGCCTTGTTCTACGGCGGCATGGTCCGCTCCAAAAACATTCTTTCCGTGATGATGCAGTGCTTCGCTATCACTGGTCTGATCAGCATCCTGTGGGTCGTTTACGGCTACAGCCTTGCGTTCGACACTACTGGTATGGAAGCTGGCGTCGTCAACTTCAACTCCTTCTTCGGCGGTCTGGGCAAGGCGTTCCTGGCGGGCATCACGCCTTCCAGCATCACCGGTTCTGCGGCCCTGTTCCCTGAAGCAGTGTTCGTCACCTTCCAGATGACCTTCGCCATCATCACTCCGGCCCTGATTGTCGGTGCTTTCGCAGAACGCATGAAGTTCTCCGCGATGCTGATCTTCATGGGCATCTGGTTCACTCTGGTCTACGCACCAATCGCCCACATGGTCTGGGGTGGTGTCGGTGGCCTGATGTGGGACTGGGGCGTTCTGGACTTCGCAGGCGGCACCGTCGTTCACATCAACGCTGGTGTGGCTGGTCTGGTTGCCTGTCTGGTACTGGGCAAGCGTAAAGGTTTCCCGACCACTCCGATGGCTCCGCACAACCTGGGTTACACCCTGATCGGCGCAGCCATGCTGTGGATCGGTTGGTTCGGTTTCAACGCCGGTTCCGCTGCTGCTGCAAACGGCACTGCCGGTATGGCCATGCTGGTTACCCAGATCGCTACCGCTGCTGCTGCTCTGGGCTGGATGTTCGCCGAGTGGCTGACTCACGGCAAGCCAAGCGCCCTGGGTATCGCTTCGGGCGTGGTTGCCGGTCTGGTTGCCATCACTCCGGCTGCCGGTACCGCAGGCCCGATGGGTGCCCTGATCATCGGTCTGGCGTCTGGCGTGATCTGCTTCTTCTGCGCCACCAGCCTGAAACGCAAGCTGGGCTACGATGACTCCCTGGATGCATTCGGCGTTCACGGTGTCGGCGGTATCGTCGGTGCGATCCTGACCGGTGTGTTCGCTGCTCCTGCACTGGGCGGTTTCGGTACTGTGACCGACATCGGCGCTCAAGTCTGGATTCAGTTCAAGGGCGTAGCCTTCACCGTCATCTACACCGCAATCGTGACCTACATCATCCTCAAGGTGCTGGACGTTGTCATCGGTCTGCGTGTGACCGACGAAGAAGAGTCCGTGGGTCTGGACCTTGCGCAACACAACGAGCGTGGCTACAACTTGTAATCAGCCGTAGTTGCAGAAAAATGCCCGGTCTCACCGGGCATTTTTTTTATCCGGACTTTGTGAACCATCCGCGCATTACAGCTTCCATTGTCTGTGTCGTTAGCGATGATTACGGCTTATCGGTATAGCGGTTGTAATGCTGTCACGGGGATGATCGTTAACTTGCGGGAGCGGCTTGTTTATTGCGCGCTTTGCTTTTTTCTCAGTCGAGTTAGAATGCGCGCCGAACGTGCGGAGAACGGTATGTGGCATCAATCCAGAATCACCCTCCGGGCAAGGCCTCGCGGGTTTCATCTGGTGACGGACGAGATACTGGCAGGCTTGCCTGAGCTGCGTGGTTGTCGAGTCGGATTGCTGCATTTGTGGCTGCAACATACCTCGGCCTCGTTGACCGTCAACGAGAATGCCGACCCGGCGGTACGTCGTGATTTCGAGCGCTTTTTCAGCCGTCTGGTCCCAGAGGGTACTGACGGATATGAACATAACGACGAAGGTCCTGACGATTTGCCGGCGCATTTCAAGGCCAGTTTGTTAGGCTGCCAGTTGGTTTTACCGGTAACGGCTGGGCGATTGGCGTTGGGCACCTGGCAAGGTGTTTATTTGGGTGAGCATCGAGAGGTTGGCGGTGCTCGCAATGTTCTTGCAACCCTTCAGGGTGAATGGACATGACCACTGTTTTCAGTGGTTGTTGAATTTTTTCCGACAGCCTTCGATTTTTGAGGCTGTTGGGCTATAACTAATCTGCTTTCGCAAGTCATGAGGTAGAACATGAGCGACGACGACAACGATAACGACGATCTGGTAGACGATCTGGAAGGTGAGGAAGACGGCGAGGAGCTTGCTGCTGCTCCTGAAGACGACGCTGCCGACTCTGATGATGGTGCTGAAGTCTCGGCTACACCTGCCAAGGGCAAGTCCAAGGCTGCTGTTTCGGTCGATGAGCTGCCCAGCGTAGAAGCCAAGAACAAAGAGCGTGATGCTCTGGCCCGTGCGATGGAAGAATTCCTCGCTCGTGGTGGCAAGGTGCAGGAAGTGGAGGCCAATGTGGTCGCCGATCCGCCCAAGAAGCCAGACAACAAATACGGTAGCCGCCCTATCTAAGGGGGCAATGACTGTATGAGAAAAAGCCCGCTGTCGCTGCGGGCTTTTTCTTGGGCGATGCTTTTGCAGGGGCGATCAGTCAGGGCATATGTGTACTTGTGGGAGGGGCCTTGGCCGCGACGACCTGCTGACAGGCAACATATTTTCAGCGCCTGAAACTATGCTGTCGCGGCCAAGGCCCCTCCCACTGATTGTGAGTCTAGCCATCAGACTTTTGAAAGCAGCCTCTTATCAGCATTGCCCCTGCAGGCGTTTCAGGATCTCGGGTAGCTGGTTCAGATTGCTGATCTCGGCATCCGGTCTTTTCTCGGACTCCCAGACCTTGCCTTGCGGGTTGTACCAGATGGCTCGCAGACCGGCGCGCTGCGCGCCTTCTATATCGTCGCTGGGGTGGTCGCCGATATGGACGGCGTTGCTGGCGTCGCTGTTGCCACGTTTGAGCGCTTCCAGAAACGGCGCGGGATCGGGTTTGCCGATGCCCAGGTCTTCGGCGCATAGCGCGAAGGTGAAGTAGTCCGCCAGACCCAGGCGACGCACATCGGCATTGCCGTTGGTAATGACGCCCAGGGTGAAGGTCTTGGCGAGGATTTCCAGGGTCGGTTGCACCTCTGGGAATATCTGCACCTGATGCCGGGCATGCAGGAACACTTCAAAACTCTTTTCGGCCAGGTCCTGTGCTTCGCAGGAGCCGTATCCTGCGTCTTGCAGGGCATGAAACAGTACCCGTCGTCTCAGGGCGCTGATGCGGTGCTTGAGGGTCGGCTCGGCTTCGACCAGGCGTGAGCGGATTTCCCACAAGTGTTCGATCGGCAATGGTCCGAGCCTGGGCGCATGCTCGCCCAGCCAGTTGCGCAGTACCGTTTCGGCACTGGCGATGGCCGGGGCCGTGTCCCATAACGTGTCATCGAGATCGAAAGTAATGAGCTTAATCATCGGCAGATCCTTTGCGTCTGGCGCGGGGGTGGGCGCTGTCGTACACGCTGGCCAGATGTTGAAAGTCCAGGTGGGTATAGATTTGTGTGGTCTTGATGTCGGCATGGCCGAGCAGTTCCTGCACGGCGCGCAGGTCCTGCGAGGACTCCAGCAGATGGCTCGCAAATGAGTGACGCAGCATGTGCGGGTGCAGGTTTTGTCCCAGTTCTCGTTCTCCGGCGGTCTTGACCCGCTTCTGGATCGCTCGTGGGCCAAGGCGTTTGCCTTGCTGGCTGACGAACACTGCGTCGTCCTGCGGGTTGGCCAGGGCGCGCAGGGGCAGCCAGGTTTCCAGTGCCTGACGGGCTTTGCTGCCCACCGGAAGCACGCGCGTCTTGCTGCCTTTGCCGAGCACCTGGACCAGTCCGTCGCTCAGGTCCAGCTGGTCGAGGTTCAGGCTCGTAAGCTCCGACAGTCGCAGCCCTGAGGAATACAGCAGTTCAAGGATGGCCTGATCACGATGAGCCAGAAAATCATCCTCGACTGCGCCATCGAGAAGTTGCGCTGTGCGGTCGGTGTCGAGGGTCTTGGGCAGTCGCCGCTCGCCTTTGGGAGGCGCAAGACCATTGGCGGGGTCGTGCTCGCACAGGCCTTCGCGGCACAGGTACTTATAGAGCCCGCGCACTGCCGACAGCATGCGCGCCAGGCTTCGTGAGGACTGGCCTTGCTGATGCTGGCGGGCAATGAAGCTGCGCAGGTGCTGGATATCCAGGTCCACCCAGCTTGAGATATTGGCTTTCTTGCTGAATTCGAGGACTTTGTTCAAGTCGCGCCGGTAGGCTTCCAGCGTATGGGGCGACACCTGACGCTCACTGCGCAGGTGAGTGCAGTAGGCGTCCAGATGCTGTTCCATGCCTAGCGAACCGAGCGTAGCGAGTGAGTGAAGCGTGGCAGCAAGCGGCTCAGCACGTCAGCGATATAGCTGAGGAACAGGGTGCCGACCGAGCTTTTATAGTGCTGTGGGTCGCGGCTGCCGATGGCGAGTACACCGTGCAGGCCCAGATGATTCAGGGTCACGATTGCGGTGGAGCCCACTTCCTTGCTTTGTTCGTCGCCGAACAGGAAGGTCAGTTCATGCTCGCGCAATGCGCCGCACACTGTTTTCTCGCCAATCAGGCCGCCAATGGCTTTCTGTGCGTCGGCACTGCTTACCCAACGGCCGACCGGCATGGGGTTGTCACTGAACAGGACAAGGCTGACAAAAGGCACCTTGAACTCCTGACGCAGGCTGTCTTCCACCGCAATGATGAGTTCATCCAGGCTGGTGGCGTCCATCATGGCGAGGTTGAGGCGCCGGGTTTTCTCGAACAGACGATCGTTGTCGCGGGCAACATCCATCAACTGCGAGAGTCGATGACGCATTTCGATATTGCGTTCACGCAGCAATTTGAGCTGACGCTCGACCAGCGAGACAGTATCGCCGCGCTGGTGAGGGATACGCATCGACACCAGTAACTCGTCGTGTTCGGCGAAGAAGTCCGGTTGTTTGAGCAGGAAAGCGATAACCGCCTCTGCTTCAAGGTTTGGCACTGCGCTATCGGCAGGCGATTCGCTGGTGTTGCTGGTTGAAGCCGGAGGCTGATCGGTCATCGCATTTGCTCACTCATAGACGAACTTGGCCTTCGTAAACCCGTACTGCCGGGCCAGTCATCATGACAGGATGCCCAGGGCCTGCCCACTCGATGGACAAGCGCCCGCCGGGCAAGTCGATCAACAGAGGTGAATCCATCCATCCCTGGCTGATGGCTGCGACGGCCGCAGCGCAAGCGCCGGTGCCGCAGGCCTGGGTTTCCCCTGCGCCGCGCTCCCAGACGCGCAGTTGCGCACGCTGGCGATCGATGACGTGAAGAAAGCCCACATTGACCCGTGCCGGGAAGCGCGGGTGATGTTCGATCTTCGGACCCAGTTCATGCACCGGCGCACCGTTGATGTCGTCCACCCGCAGGACCGCATGGGGGTTGCCCATGGAAACAGCGGCCAGCTCGACGTTCTGCCCGTCGACATCAACGTCGTAGCTCAGCGCCTGGGCAGGAGCCGTGAACGGAATCTCTTGCGGGGTCAGGCGTGGCGGCCCCATGTCGACACTGATCTGCCCGTCGTTGCGGACATCCAGCTCGATGATGCCGCTCTTGGTCTCGACACGGATCTGGCGTTTGGCTGTCAGGCGCTTGTCCAGCACGAAGCGGGCGAAGCAGCGGGCACCGTTGCCGCACTGCTCCACTTCGGAGCCATCGGAGTTGAAGATCCGATAACGGAAATCCACGTCCGGATTGCTGGGCGCTTCGACGATCAGCAACTGGTCGAAACCGATGCCGGTGTGGCGGTCGCCCCATTGTTTGGCGTGCTTGGGCAAGATATGAGCGTGCTGACTCACCAGGTCCAGGACCATGAAGTCATTACCCAGCCCATGCATCTTGGTAAAACGCAGCAGCATGGGTTTACTCCGGCAGCAGGCTTTCGCCAGCGAACAGCTCGGTCACGGTTTCGCGACGGCGCACTTCAAAGGCTTGTGAACCATCGACCAACACTTCGGCAGTACGGCCGCGCGTGTTGTAGTTCGAGCTCATGACAAAACCATAGGCGCCGGCCGAGTGAACAGCCAGCAAATCGCCTTCAGCCAGAGCCAGTTCGCGGCTCTTGGCCAGAAAATCACCGGTTTCGCAGATCGGGCCGACGATGTCATAGGTACGTGCTGCGCCATCGCGTGGGCGCACGGCAGTGACATCCATCCAGGCCTGATACAGCGCCGGGCGAATCAGGTCGTTCATGGCCGCATCGACGATGGCGAAGTCCTTGTGCTCGGTGTGCTTGAGGTACTCGACCTGAGTCAGCAACACGCCCGCATTGGCCACGATGAAGCGGCCCGGCTCGAACATCAGCCCCAGGTCACGCCCGGCAAGGCGCTCGCGCACGGCCTTGATGTAGTCAGCCGCCAGCGGTGGCTCTTCATCGCGATAACGAACGCCCAGGCCGCCGCCCAGGTCGATGTGACGCAAGTGAATGCCGCAGTCGCCAAGACGATCCACCAGATCGAGCAAGCGATCCAGTGCATCGATGAAGGGTTCCAGAGTGGTCAGTTGCGAGCCGATATGGCAGTCGACACCCAGCACTTCCAGGTTCGGCAACTGCGAGGCGCGAACGTAGACGTCTTCGGCGTCCGCGATGGCGATGCCGAACTTGTTCTCTTTGAGGCCCGTGGAAATGTACGGGTGAGTGCCTGCATCCACGTCCGGGTTGACGCGCAGGGAGATCGGCGCACGGACATTCAGCTCGGCAGCCACGACTTGCAGGCGTTCGAGTTCGTCAGTGGACTCGACGTTGAAGCAATGCACGCCGACTTCAAGGGCGCGGCGCATGTCGTCTCGGGTCTTGCCGACGCCGGAGAATACGATCTTTTCGGCTTTGCCACCGGCTGCCAGCACACGCTCCAGTTCGCCACGGGACACGATGTCGAAACCGGCGCCCAGACGCGCCAGGACATTGAGTACGCCCAGGTTGGAGTTGGCTTTTACGGCGAAGCACACCAGATGCGGCATGCCGCTCAGGGCGTCGGCGTAGGCACGGTATTGCGCTTCGATGTGAGCGCGGGAGTAGACATAGGTCGGCGTGCCGAAACGCTCGGCAATGGCAGACAATGCTACTCCTTCCGCGAACAGCTCACCGTCGCGGTAGTTGAAGGCGTCCATGTAATTCCCTTAAAGATGCTTGTGCGATTGCGATTTGGCTTGTTCGTCGGATGATTTGGTGTCATCAGGCAGGTAGAGCGGGCCTTTCTGGCCGCACGCAGTGACAAGACAAGCGACCGCGACGAGCGCAGCAAGCGAAGAGATCAGGCGCTTCATGGCGAAATCCTTTGTAAAAGCATTAATTGCGCCCGAGTATACCGGCCACCCGGCGGCTTGCCTATGCAGGTGCCCACCCGTCCGGCGGGCCTTTGACGTTATCGTTACATATGAGCTGCTGCAGGGCGCGTCTGGCGGGTATGTTTTGCATTTGCCGTGCGGCGTCCGTATCTTGCGACCCTGTGCCATAAGCAGATATTTTTTCGAGGTTCCCGTAATGAGTTTGACCGAAGCCCGCTTTCACGATCTGGTGGATGCTACCCAGCAAGCGCTGGAAGACATTTTCGACGAGAGCGATCTGGACCTGGACCTTGAAAACTCTGCTGGCGTACTGACCGTAAAGTTCGAGAACGGCACTCAGCTCATTTTCAGCCGCCAGGAGCCATTGCGTCAGCTCTGGCTGGCAGCGCGCTCGGGCGGCTTTCATTTTGACTACGACGAAGAAACCAGCCGTTGGGTGTGCGACAGCAGCGACGAGTTGCTGAGCGAGATGCTGGTACGCATCACTCAGGAGCAGGCTGGCGTCGAGCTGGATTTCGACGAGATCTGACCGTGACCGATAACACTGCACCCGCACGACCACCCAAGCCGCTGTACAGCAACGTCAGCCCGGCCGTGCCTTCGCCATGTGTCAGCCTGTGTCGGCTTGATGAGCAAAAAGTCTGTCTGGGCTGTTTTCGTCATGTAGAAGACATTCGTGAATGGCGTTCGGCCGATGACGAGCGCCGGCGTCAGATTCGCCTTGATGCCGATCAGCGCAGAGAGCTTGCCCAGGAAAACCGCATCGCGGGTTAACGCCCCGTCGGGTTGTGTATTTATTGGCTGATGTTAATGTCAGAACCTGCTTCTCTAGATAGAGGGGCTTGTCAAAACCCCGCCGTATCGGCGGGGTTTTGCTTTTGTTGCGCAGAAGAAAGGAGACTGCCTGAACCATGAACACCACACCTTCCATCATCCTCACCCGGCTCGATGTACAGCGCCTTGAGCGCCTTATCGATAGCCAGACGGTGTCCAGCCCCGGCATCGAGGCCTTGCAGGCCGAACTGGACCGCGCCGAACAGATCGTCGGTCACGATGAAGTGCCTGCCGGGTTGGTCACCATGAACTCGCGTGTGCATTGCCGTGAAGAGGGCAGTGGCAAGGATTATCACCTCAAGCTGGTCTACCCGCAGGACGCGGGTGCCGAAGGCACGGTTTCTGTACTGGCGCCCATAGGCTCGGCCCTGCTGGGCTTGCAGGTCGGCCAACACATCGACTGGCCCGCTCCGGGCGGCAAAACACTCAAACTCACCCTGCTGGCGGTGGAATATCAGCCGGAGGCGGCAGGGGAGTATTTGTAGGGGAAGCTGTAAGTTTTAAGCTGTAAGCCTCAAGCTTTTGACTTGCAGCTTACCTACTGCTCTTCTCCATTTCCTCATTCAGGGCCTTTTCCAGCTCTGCCTTGTGGCGCAGGAACAGGATGCTTTGCCCGTGGCCGTCATCCAGCAGGCCGGAGAGGTCGAGGTCGGTGATGTAGCAGCGGTAGCGTTGCGGTTCGCGGCGGCGTTCGAGGATCTGCTGGGCTACCACGGCAAACAGCTGGTCGCCATGTTCCAGTTCGGAAAACTCGCTGTTGTCGCAATACAGCGTGACGTTCATCTGGCCCGGTGAGGTCTCTTCGATAATCGCTTGCACGTCATAGAACGGCTTGTCTGCAGCGGTCGGCGCGGTGCGGGGTTCGATGCGCCGGGCGCGGCCTGCGCCGGACGGCAATACCTGGTAATAAAGCATGTCCAGCAAGACAGGTTCTGCCGGGTTATCCAGTGGCAGCGATGCGCCGCGCCGGTAAACCAGTGAATGGAAGAAGCGCTGCAAGGGCAGCAAAAGGCTCTGTTCGTCGTGATACGGCAAGCGCTGGTGCCAGAGCGCGTTGTGTTCGTCGAGCACATAGAGGTCGGCGTCCGGTTCGTTGACCCGATAGAACACCTGAATGCACTCCGGCTGCCCATAGGGCAGGATCAGCGCCAGGTCGTGATCGTCCAGGGCTTGCGGGTCCAGATGCAACGGGCTGTAGCGCGGTGACTCTTCGCCCAGATAATTGAACAGCCCTGACAGGCTGTTGACCACTACATGGCCCACTTGACCGGGAATCATCTTCAGTACGTGATACTGCTGCTGCACTTGAATCAGGTAGCGATGGTTCAGGCCTCTGGCGAGCAGCAACTGCGCGGTATTGATCAGTTCCTCGACCCGCTGCGCAATGGCCGGCGCACGGTTGTGGCAGAAACAGCGCACACGTATGCGCGGCTGGGCCTCGCCCTCGGGCAGATTGCTGAGCAGCTCGCTCATGCAGTCGAGCAAGGCGTAAGGCCCGTCGTAGCGGCTGACCAGTGTTTCGTTCCAGCTGTTGAGGGTGATCTGGTCCAGCGTCAGCACCAGATTCTCCCGCACGCCAGCATAACTGAGCGAGTCGGTACGCTCGGTCGTCATCAGGATATTCAGGTCACGATGGTGCCTGAGCGGATCGACGCCCACGTTCACCAGCAGGAGTATCTCGTTGGGCACACTGGGTTTGAGCAGGTGCTCGTCGCTGACTTCGTTCAGTGGCAAGGGGATTGTCTGTTGCAGGGCTCCCAGCAGGTTGAACAGTTCAAGCTCGCTCAGGTCGCTGGCGCCAGGGTGCAAGGCCAGGCGGGTGGTGGTGTCGATCACGCCGTTGCGATGGCACCAGGTCAGTAGTTCAAGCAATTCCCGGCTGCGCTTGATGGGCGAGAAGCTTTGCCATTCCTGTGCTCCAAGGTTGCCGTTGTACAAGGCCCACTGGTTTTTCCCCGGTTCGCGCTTGTTGGGGGCGTTTACCAGGGTCAGGGTGTCTTCCGCCAGATCGGGTGCGATGCCGGGGTTGATGAACTCGACCTTGCCTGCCTTGCGCTCGAACGCAGCATACAAGCGTCGGCCCAGCACGCTGACGTCACGGGCAGTAATGGCGTTTGGCGCGTTTTGCGTACGTGCGAACTGCACCAGGAAGCGATAGCTGTAATTCAGTTCGTTGACCAGTGACCGGCGTTCATGGGCCACCTGGCGGACTTTCCACTGGCTGCGGCTGTCGAGCAGCGCCAGTTGGCGCTCATCCCAGCCCCATTCCCTGGTCAGGCGTTCCAGCAGCAATCGCTGCCAGCTATTGCTGCGCTGACGGGCTGGCCCGGTGAGCTTCTTGTTGACCTTCAGATACAGGCTGCGACGTACCAGCTCCAGGCGTTCCGCTTCGTTGCGGGCCTGCAAGTGCTCTTCGATCCTCTGGTACACGACCATGTAGGGATCAAGTTCGTCCAGATCCAGCTGGTTGGCGAATACGGCCTGTTTGAAGCGCAGGCTCAGGCACTGAACGCTTGGGTGCTCGCTGGAGTAGACCTCGATCAGTAACAGCTTGAGGACGGACTTGTAGGGCGATTCGATGCCTTTGAACAGTTGCCAAAGCCCCGCGCCGATGAATTCCCCCGGTGGAATATGGGTCATGGGGCCAAGGTCGAGTACTTCGTCGGCGCGGATGAAGCGCTTGGACAGCAGCGTGTGGGTGTACTCGGCGTAGCGTTCTTCTTCATAGACCGGCACCAGCCACCACATGGGCGTGCGACCGGCGAGCCAGATGGCGGTGCGGTAGAACTCATCCAGCAGGAGATAGTGCTGGCTTGTGCCGCAATCGTCGGAACTGAGCTGGGTGTCGCGATCCCCGACCCGGAAACGTTGCGGGTCGATCAGAAAGAAGTGCGCTTCTGCACCCATGGACGCAGCCCAGGTTTCCAGCGCCTGGCACTTCTTGCGCAGTTCGGCGATGGCTTCTGGTGCAAGCTCCGAGTCGTGGCAGACCCAGACGTCCATATCGCTTTGCTCGGCCTGCGCCAGCGTTCCGAGGCTGCCCATCAGGAACAGGCCATGAATGGGCTGGGGCGGATTGCCGTGGCGGGCTTTATAGGAAAAGGAACGGGTCAGCCGCTGAGCTTCTGCCAGTGCCTGGGCATCGGGTTCGTAATGGGAAACGCCCGCTGGCGTGCTGCTGGAAACATAGCCCGGAAGCAAGGGGTGATTGACGTGAAAGCACAGGGGCAACAGCGTCAGGACACTCTGTTGACGAGTCGAGAGCCCTTCCATGGCGCGCGCATACCGCCCGTCATTGAGAGTCAGGAAGCGGTTACGTAACTGGCTGAGTACCTTGCGGTCGATACCCTCATCCAGGTCGGGACGAATTTCAAGATTTCGCGTCATCGCAACTCAAGCATCTGGCCTGCGCAGGCGTTGAAGTGGTCAGCAGATGGCGAAGAAGACTACAGCCGAGAGGATACATGAACGGTCGGGTTATTATTCTGGCGCCGGTTTTCTATCGGCGTACATTCCCATAAATGGAGGGCCTGCTGCACCTTTTTGTTTGCACTGGCAGGCCCGGCGTCTTTTTCAGGCAGCCTCTTCGGAGACGTTCAGGATGGTCAGCAGCGATTGGGCATGCTCGGCAGCTTCAAGCCCGAGGCTCGTCAGATAGCCACCATCGACTTGGGTGGTGAGGCCTTTTGCAAAGAGTCTTTTTGCAGCAGCAATGGCTGTCGGGGCTGCTACATGGTGGACTTTGAGGCCTTCCTGGGTGTTGCCCAGGTTGAACAGTGCGAGGATTTCCAGTTCGGCAACCAGCTCAGGGGTATACGACATAAGGACTCCAGACTTTTTGTAGTTGGCTGGGTCGTGAGGGTTACAGAATCGACAAGGCTGTGTGACACGTCGGTTCTGTATGACCGTTAACGCCAGCTTGCAGGAAAGCCCCAGGGTGTTGAGTGGCAGAGGGGCTTTTGCAGTGTAGCCAGAGGCTGGAGTCTTTGCAGCATATCTCTTGCAGGAATATCGAAGTCAGGCCTCTGGCGGCAGTTCCGGCAAGGCGCGCAAGGCGGTTTCATACCATTGGGTATTGAATGGCCGGTCTTCTTCGAGCATGGCATCGATCTCGATTGCCAGTACATGTGCCATCAGCTCAAGAATGTCTTCACGCTCATAACCGACCAGGGTCAGCTTGTTGTAGGTGGCCTTGGCGGCTGGCGGGTTATCTGCCTCGATCTGGTTTTCAATCGCTTCGATCAGAGTCGATGCGGTGAACTCTTCTTCATCGTTATCGATTGGGTCGGTCATGGTAAGTCCTCAGTGAAGGCTGGCAGTTTAACTGGATTCTTTTGCCCGTGTCGGCTTCGGTGAAGCCTGCCTGTCAGAACCGTCTTTAAGTTGTGTGAGGAGTGCTTAACCCACTGACACAGTTGGAAAAATATATAAAAGTACCGCCACAAACAACTTAATGGTCAAGGAGGCCGACGTGCTGAAGCTTTATGGTTTTGCCGCAAGCAATTATTTCAATATGGTCAAGCTGGCTCTGCTGGAGAAGCAGTTACCCTTTGAAATGGTTGCGCTGCATGGATGCCAGAATCCCGAGGTACTGGCGATCAGTGCCCGAGGCAAGGTGCCGATACTGGAAACCGGACAGGGTTTCATCAGTGAGACTGATGTCATCCTGCGCTACATCGAGGAAACCCAACCCGGCCGGGCGCTGCTCCCCGAGGACCCGTTCTCTCGTGCCCAGGTATGGACCATCGCCAAGGAAATCGAGCTGTATATCGAGTTGCCAGCGCGGTTGTGTTACGTCGAAGCCCTCTTCGGTTGCCGGCCCACCCCTGAAGACATCAAGGCCAAGGCGCGCCGGGACCTGCTCAAGGGATTCCAGGCCCTGGCCCAGCGTGCTCGTTTTGCACCCTATGTAGCAGGCGAGAAGTTCACCCTGGCGGATCTGTATTTTCTTTACAGCGTCGACCTTGCCCAGCAAGTCGCAGAGAAGTTGTTCGGGATGGATCTGTTGCGGGATATGCCGGGGGCGCGTGCCCTGCTTGAGCGTCTGGCGCTCAATCCGAATGTGCAGCGGGTAGCGGCCGATAGGGACGCTGAATGGCCAGCATTCCTGGCGCGTGTGCAGGCGGTGGCGCGTAAAGCCGGGTAGATACCGTCTTGCCCCGTCGCGGCCCGGCAGGCCTGGCCGCGACGGCGCCCCTTTTTAACGGCTGGCCAACAGCGCCTGACCACGACCCACGGCTGCCCGGACTTGCTCCGGAGCTGTACCGCCGATGTGGTTACGTGCATTGACCGAGCCTTCCAGCGTCAGCACGGCGAACACGTCCTGTTCGATCTGATCGCTGAATTTACGCAGCTCTTCCAGGCTCATTTCTGCCAGATCCTTGCCGGTTTCCACACCGTACTTCACGGCATGGCCCACGATTTCGTGGCAGTCGCGGAATGGCAGGCCGCGGCGCACCAGATAGTCCGCCAGGTCGGTGGCAGTGGAGAAACCACGCAACGCGGCCTCACGCATGATGGCGTGCTTTGGCTTGATGGCCGGGATCATGTCGGCGAAGGCGCGCAGGGAGTCGCGCAAGGTGTCGGCTGCGTCGAACAGCGGCTCCTTGTCTTCCTGATTGTCCTTGTTGTAGGCCAGCGGCTGGCCTTTCATCAGGGTCAGCAAGCCCATCAGTGCGCCGAACACACGGCCGCTCTTGCCGCGAACCAGCTCCGGGACGTCAGGGTTCTTCTTCTGCGGCATGATCGAACTGCCCGTGCAGAAACGGTCCGGAAGGTCGATGAACTGGAACTGGGCGCTGGTCCAGAGCACCAGCTCTTCGGAGAAGCGCGACAGGTGCATCATCGCAACCGAAGCGGCAGAACAGAACTCGATGGCGAAGTCGCGATCCGAGACGCCGTCCAGCGAGTTGCCGCCTACTGCGTCGAAACCCAGCAGCTTGCAGGTCAGTTCGCGGTCGATCGGGTACGTGGTGCCCGCCAGCGCGGCGCTGCCCAGAGGCATGCGGTTCAGGCGCTTGCGGCAGTCGACCAGGCGCTCGTAGTCACGGCTGAGCATCTCGAACCAGGCCAGCATGTGGTGACCGAACGTCACTGGCTGGGCAGTCTGCAGGTGAGTGAAGCCCGGCATGATGGTTTCGGCTTCGCGCTCGGCCTGCTCCAGCAGCCCTTTTTGCAGGCGGGTGATTTCGCTCAGGATCAGGTCGATTTCGTCACGCAGCCACAGGCGGATATCGGTGGCGACCTGATCGTTGCGGCTACGGCCGGTGTGCAGCTTCTTGCCGGTGATGCCGATGCGGTCGGTCAGACGCGCTTCGATGTTCATGTGCACGTCTTCCAGGTCGACGCGCCACTCGAAACTGCCAGCCTCGATCTCGCTCTGGATGGTTTTCAGGCCATCGATGATGGTGTCGCGTTCGGCTTCGGTCAGAACGCCGACATGGGCAAGCATCGTTGCGTGGGCGATGGAGCCCATGATGTCGTGACGATACAGGCGTTGATCAAAGGTGACGGAAGCGGTGAAGCGCGCGACGAAGGCGTCGACGGGCTCACTGAAACGGCCGCCCCAGGACTGGTTGGTCTTGTCGGTGCTCATGGAGATTCGCTCGTTGCTCTGCTGAAAGTGGCGTGCCCGGTTCTTGGCACAAGGGCGCTGGCGATGATAACAGGTTGTTGCTTTTTTATTCTCGGATGGCTTGCCGCTGACGATGCCAGGGCTGAGACTGAGCCTATGCGAAAAGACCCTTTGAACCCCAAAGTCAAAGCCGATCCCGGCAAAGACTTTTTCCTGCCCGAACTGTGCCTGCCGCAGACCTTGCTGGTGCTCGTCGTACTGGCCGAGTTGCTGGTGCTGGTCATGGTGCTGCTTGAGCCCATGCGCCCGGCGTTCGACTGGGTCTGTCTGGCGCTGATGTCCATGTTCGTGCAATGGATCGTCTTGTTGTCGGCGGCCTTGCTGTGCGCGTTGCGTCCTTGGCTGGCACGCCTGCCCGCAGGCCTTGCCGGTATTCTCAGCTGTTTGCTGGTAGTCGGGCTAACCTTGTTGTGTGCGGCGGTGACGGATGTCTGCCAACTGACCGGCAGGATCTCGCCGGGCAGCATGGTTGAGCGCTATATCCGCTATTCGTTGATCGCGTTGATCATGTCGGCGCTGATGTTGCGCTATTTTTATTTGCAGAGTCAGTGGCGCAAGCAACAGCAGGGTGAGCTACAGGCCAGGATCGAATCGCTTCAGGCACGGATTCGTCCGCATTTTCTGTTCAACACGCTCAACAGTATTGCCAGCCTGGTGGCCAGTAATCCGGTCAAGGCCGAGCAGGCCGTTCTGGATCTGTCGGACCTGTTTCGGGCCAGCCTTGCCAAGCCCGGAACGCTGGTGACATGGCATGAGGAGCTGGCGTTGGCGAAACGATATTTGTCGATTGAGCAATATCGTCTCGGCGAGCGTCTACAGTTGGATTGGAGGGTGAGCGCAATTCCTGATGATTTGCCTATTCCCCAGTTGACCTTGCAGCCATTGCTGGAAAACGCTTTGATCTATGGCATTGCCCCGCGTATCGAAGGGGGCATAGTCACAGTCGAGGCAGACTATGAAGGGGGGGAGTTCATATTGTGTGTCAGCAATCCCTATGAAGAAGTTGCCACACGGCAGACTTCCAACGGTACTCAACAGGCCCTGTTGAATATAGGTGCACGCATTACGGCACTTTTTGGCCCGCACGCCAGTCTGAGCGTGGAGCGCCGTGACGGTCGTCACTACACCTGTCTACGCTATCCTTGTGCGAGACTCACGCAGGAAGCCAGAGCAATATGAATGTCCTGATCGTTGATGACGAACCCCTGGCCCGCGAGCGACTGAGCCGATTGGTCGGTGAAATCGAGGGTTACAGGGTACTTGAACCCAGCGCTACCAATGGCGAAGAAGCTTTGGCGCTGATTGAAAACCTCAAGCCAGATGTCGTGCTGCTCGATATCCGCATGCCGGGTCTCGACGGTCTTCAGGTCGCGGCGAAACTGTGCGAGCGTGAAACCCCGCCCGCAGTTGTCTTTTGTACTGCGCACGACGAATTTGCACTGGATGCCTTTCAGGTCAGTGCGGTCGGTTATCTGGTCAAACCTGTCCGCCCCGAGAATCTTCTCGAGGCACTGAGAAAAGCCGAGCGACCCAATCGTGTGCAGTTGGCAGCGATGACCCGCCCGGCTGCCGAAAGTGGCAACGGTCCGCGCAGTCATATCAGTGCGCGAACCCGCAAAGGCATTGAACTGATCCCGCTGGATCAGGTGATCTTCTTCATTGCCGACCACAAGTACGTCACCCTGCGTCATGAAGGCGGCGAAGTACTGCTGGATGAGCCGCTCAAGGCACTGGAAGACGAGTTCGGTGATCGATTCGTGCGTATCCATCGCAATGCGCTGGTGGCACGGGAGCGGATCGAGCGTTTGCAGCGCACGCCGCTGGGGCATTTCCAGTTGTTCCTCAAGGGGCTCAATGGCGACGCCTTGATCGTCAGCCGCCGGCATGTCGCCGGGGTGCGCAAGATGATGCAACAGCTTTAGGTACGAAAAAGTGGCTGCGCTCGCCGGAAGGCTTGCAGGATGTCGAGCCGGTTCCTGTCCACAGAGAGTTGCCGTTGTGGAGGCCCCGATTTCAGGCGGGTCGCGCTTTAGCCACTGTCGTTTCGTTGATCCGGGTCATGAAGCCGTTTTTACTTTTTGAGTCAGCGCTGAAGTCGTTCAGGTTGTGCTGTTATTATCCGTCGCATCTATCAAGCACGGATTGATTCATGTCCTCTCGCGAAATCCGCATTGCCACCCGTAAAAGTGCGCTGGCCCTCTGGCAGGCCGAATATGTCAAAGCCCGGCTTGAGCAGGCTCATCCGGGGTTGATCGTGACTCTGGTGCCTATGGTCAGCCGTGGCGACAAGTTGCTCGACTCCCCGTTGTCGAAAATCGGCGGCAAAGGCCTGTTCGTCAAGGAACTGGAAACGGCTCTTCTGGAAAACGAAGCCGATATCGCCGTGCACTCGATGAAAGATGTGCCGATGGATTTCCCCGAAGGCCTCGGGCTGTTCTGCATCTGCGAGCGCGAAGACCCGCGTGATGCGTTTGTTTCCAATACGTTCAGCAGTCTGGAGCAGCTTCCTGCTGGCAGCATCGTGGGCACTTCCAGCCTGCGGCGTCAGGCTCAGTTGCTGACACGTCGTCCAGACCTGGAAATCCGGTTTCTGCGCGGTAACGTCAATACTCGGCTGGCCAAGCTGGATGCCGGAGAGTACGACGCGATCATTCTTGCGGCTGCCGGCCTGATCCGTCTGGGCTTTGAAGACCGAATCACCTCGGCCATCAGCGTCGATGACAGCCTGCCTGCCGGAGGGCAGGGCGCCGTCGGGATCGAGTGCCGCAGCGCCGATACTGAAATTCACGCATTGCTTGCGCCGCTGCATCATGGCGACACCGCCGTGCGCGTGATTGCCGAGCGTGCGCTGAACAAGCACCTCAACGGTGGTTGTCAGGTGCCTATCGCCTGCTACGCCGTGCTGGAAGGCGATCAGGTATGGTTGCGCGGTCTGGTGGGTGATCCGTCAGGCGGCCTGTTGCTGCATGCCGAGGCGCGCGCCCCGCAGACATCGGCTCAGGCGTTGGGTATCCAGGTTGCCGAAGACTTGTTGGCCCAGGGGGCGGGCAAGATTCTTCAGGCTGTCTATGGCGAGGCTCGAGAAGAATGAGTACCTGGCGTCTGTTGCTGACCCGTCCCGCCGAAGAGTCGGCAGCACTGGCCAAGGCCCTGGCCGAGACCGGCGTGTTCAGCAGCAGTCTGCCTTTGCTTGAAATCGAGCCGTTGCCGATAACACCTGCGCAACGCTCGATGATTTTCGACCTGCCTCTCTATAGCGCTGTGATTGTCGTCAGCAAGCCCGCCGCCCGGCTTGGGCTGGAACTGATCGATGAAATCTGGCCGCAACCCTTCATCCAGCCCTGGTTCAGTGTGGGCGCGGCGACAGGGCAGATTCTGCTGGACTATGGTTTGATCGGTGTGAGCTGGCCCGAGCATGGGGATGACAGCGAGGCCTTGCTTGAGCTGCCCAAATTGCAGGAGGCTATCGACATCCCGGGCAGCCGTGTGCTGATCATGCGCGGTGATGAAGGGCGCGAGCTATTGGCTGAGCGTCTGCGCGAGCAAGGTGTTAGTGTCGACTACCTGCCGTTGTATCGTCGTTTTCTGCCACAGTACCCGCCTTCGACCCTTTCTCAGCGCGTCGAATCGGAACGCTTGAACGGGCTGGTGGTCAGCAGTGGGCAGGGTTTTGAACATCTGCTCCAGTTAGCAGGCAATGCGTGGCCGAAACTGGCCGTGTTGCCTTTGTTTGTACCGAGCCCCCGGGTCGCCGAAATGGCGCGTGCCGCCGGGGCTCAAAACGTGGTTGATTGTCGTGGCGCCAACGCCGCGGCATTGCTGGCAGCGTTGCAGGATCAGCCTCAGCCTGTCGTCAAGGCGTATTGATCGACGAGTTGTCGTTTACGCTACTACGCCCAAATGCAAAGGATGGATACGTGAGCGAAACAGCCTTGCCAAAAGATGAAGAATCGGTGTTGAAAACATCGACATCCACACCCGATCCAGTGCGCCCCTTGCGTCCGGGTAATCGCAGCAACGGTCTGGTGATCCTGGCCTTGCTGCTTGGTGTTGCAGGCGTTGCCGTCGCCGGTTGGGGGGTATGGCAACTGCGCATGTTGCAGGCCGGTCACTTGCAGCAGCGAGGACAGGTTGAAAACATTGCCGAGCAGACCCTGGCCCTGACCCAGAATGACCAGCAATTGAGCGCCCGTCTTGCTCAGTTTCCTCCTGCAGACCAACTGGAAGACAGCCGTCGTCTGGTCGCGCAATTGCAGGGGGATCAGCAGCGCCTGAGCCAGCGTCTGGAAACCGTGCTGGGTGCCAGCCGCAAGGACTGGCGTCTGGCCGAGGCCGAGCATCTGCTGCGCCTTGCCAGCCTGCGCCTGTCGGCGTTGCAGGATATCAACAGTGCCCAGGCGCTGGTGCAGGGAGCCGATGAGATCCTGCGTGAGCAGGATGATCCGGGTTCGTTTGCTGCCCGTGAACAATTGGCCAAGAGCCTGGCGGCATTGCGCAGTATCGAGCAGCCGGATCGCACGGGGCTGTTCCTGCAACTGGCGGCGTTGCGCGACCAGTCGGTGCAGCTCAACCGTCTGGCGCCCGAATACGAAGATAAAGGCGAGCCGCTGTTGGGGCTGGCCACGGACAAGAACGACGACAGTTACTGGTCCCGCTGGTGGAATCACATTTCCCATTACTTCCGTATCGACTTCAACGCCGACAAGGACATTCGTCCGGTACTGGCCGGCCAGAGTCTGGCGCAGGTCCGTCTGGCACTGAGCCTGGCGCTGGAGCAGGCGCAATGGGCTGCACTCAATGGCGAGCCGAAGGTGTATACCCAGGCTCTGCTGGAAGCCAAAGGCGTCCTGCTGGCCAATTTCAATCAGGATGAGCCGCAGAGCAAGGTGATCGGCGAACGTCTGGATACCCTGATCAAAGAGCCTGTTTCGGTGGTGACGCCGGATCTGGCGCAGAGCCTGAGCGCAGTCCAGGCCTACCTTGAGCGTCGTCATGCATCAAGCCAGCCTGCCGAGGTTCGGGGGATCAGCCCATGAAGCGCGCCTACCTGCTGCTGTTCATTGCCGTCGCTATTGCAGCGCTGATCGGCATCGCCATTGCCGAACACTCCGGCTACGTATTGATCGCCTATCAGAACTTCCGCTATGAATCGAGTCTGTGGGCGACTCTTGGCCTGCTCGTGGCGCTTGTGCTGTTGATCTTCATTGCCCGGTTACTGATCACGCTGCTCACGACATCCGGGGGCGTGGTCAACCCATGGTCGCGCCGTAACCGCAGCCGTCGGGTGCAACTGGCAATCGAACAGGGACAGATGGATCTTGCCGAAGGCCGCTGGGCCAGCGCGCAGCGTCATCTGCATCGCGCCGCCGAGTCTGATCCCCAGCCGCTGCTCTACTACCTGGGTGCGGCGCGTGCCGCCAACGAGCAGGGTCGCTACGATGAAAGTGACAACCTGCTGGAGCGTGCGCTTGAGCGTCAGCCGCAGGCGGAGCTGGCAATTGCCTTGAGTCATGCGCAACTGCAACAGGACCGGGGCGATACCGACGGGGCGTTGAGCACCCTTCAGGCCATGCATGAACGTCATCCACACAATCCGCAGGTGCTGCGCCAGTTACAGCGCCTTTATCAGCAGCGGGGCGATTGGTCCGATCTGATCCGGCTGATGCCCGAGTTGCGCAAGGACAAGGTGCTGCCGCCCAGGGAACTGGCCGAGCTGGAGCGCCGTGCCTGGGGCGAGAATCTCACCCTGGCCGCGTATCGCGAGGAGGGTGACGGCGAGCCGACCGGCCTGCCTTCACTGGAAAAAGCCTGGAAAGGCCTGACCTCCGCGCAAAGACAGGAGCCGCAACTGGTGCTGGCTTATGCCGAGCAGTTGCGTCGTCTGGGGGCCGAGGCCCAGGCCGAAGAGGTGCTGCGCACTGCGCTCAAGAAGGACTACAACAGCCACTTGGCCAGGCTTTACGGTCTGGTGCGCGGCGGTGACGAATCGAAACAGTTGCAGGCTGCCGAAGGCTGGCTCAAGCATCATCCCGATGACCCGAGCCTGTTGCTGAGCCTGGGGCGTATATGTCTGCAATCCCGTCTGTGGGGCAAGGCCCGTGATTATCTGGAAAGCAGCCTGCGGTTGCAGCGCAATCCCGAAACCTGTGCCGAACTGGCACGGCTGCTGGCACAGATGGGCGATACCGATCGCAGCAATCAACTGTTCCAGGAAGGTCTGGGAATGCTTGATGAGCGTTTTCTGGCGCGTCCGCTTCCGGCATTGAGCAGCAACTGAATCCAGCGCCATGAAATCCCTGCTTCAGGGCTTTCAGCCTGAAAAACATGGTCAATTCAAGCCGCTTGGTTTTCTTTCGCAGTGGCTTGGATTGCTCCTACAGTGATCAGTAAAGAATCTTCTTTCTCTGGTGTTTTATTTCCACTGTAAACAGCGAAACGTCTGTACTTTGTCGCCTTGAAAGCGTTGCGTGCTTTCCTCTACCGTAACTGTCTTCGTCATATCGTTACGGATTAGCCATGTATCTGGCCCGCACCCGTTCCTTGTTCTTCCTGGCATTCATCGCAAGTGCACTGATCATCGGTACCACCATCTACTTGCAGCGTGCGTTCGGCTTGCTCCCCTGCATCCTTTGCCTCTTGCAGCGAACCATCATTGTCGCGTGTGGCCTGCTTTGTCTGGTGGCGGCTGTTCATGGTCCGCAGGAAACCGGTTGGCGCCGTTATTGCCTGGCCCTGCTGTTGCTGTCGCTGACCGGCGTCCTGGTGGCGGGGGTTCAGATATGGCTGCAAACGGCATCTGCCGAAGAGTTGGGCTCCATCATTGGCCGACATGAATATGTGATCAATGCACTGTCGCTCGAGGGCGTGGGTGAACGGCTGCGTAACGACACTTATCTATGCGCCGAAATCAATTGGTCCCTGTTCGGTATCACCCTTCCCGAGTGGAGCCTGCTGGCTTTTGTGATCCTGAGCTTGCTGGCGTTGTATCCAATTTTCAGTGGCTTACATCGCTGGATGTCCACGGGTGGTGGCAGAGGGTATTAAACGCTTGTATGAACTTTCTCTCCTGCGTACCTTGATGGCCTTGGCGTGCGGGCATAATCTGAGCCGCACGCGTCATTGGGAGTATGCTGTCCTGACGCTTTCATCAGGCTAGGTTCTTGCGATACTGTAAGGCCAGCACAGGACCGCATGCCCCTTAAGGGAAGAGAGAACATCATGCTGGAAAGTTGTCGTAATGCTCAGGAACGCTGGGGCGGTGTCAATCTGCTGATTGACCGCTGGTTGCAGGACCGCCATGAATTGGTTCGAGCCTATGACGCTCTCGGCGATACGCCAGAGTTGCTGGCCGCGGATCGTGGGGCACTGCTGAAGTTTTGTGAAATTCTGGTCGACTACGTTTCAGCCGGTCATTTCGAGATCTATGAGCAACTGAACAGCGAAGCCCATGCGTTCAACGATGAGCGCGGGCTTGAACTGGCCGATACGATCTATCCGCGTCTGGAAGGTATCACCAAGCTTGCTCTGACTTTCAACGATCACTGTGAAAAAGGCGATTGCTCGGATGGCGTAGTCTTTGCCAACGAGTTCAAGAAGCTGGGTGGTCTGTTGCATGAGCGCTTCGAGCTTGAAGACTGCCTGATCGAAGTCCTGCACAACTCCCACAAGGAAGAGGCGGCCTCTCAGGCCTGACCTGCTCCTGTCGTTTTCGGGGGAATGTGTATTGCCAAGGGTGCGTTCGCACCCTTTCGCATTTCTGTCTCTGCCGTTACTGCGAAACGGCGACCAGCTCGATTTCAAAGACCAGCGGCGTGAACGGGTCGATCAGATCGCCTGCGCCTTCTGCGCCATATGCCTGCGCAGAAGGAATCACCAGACGCCATTTCGCGCCCACGGGCATGCCTTGCAGGGCCGTGGTCCAGCCACTGATTACGCTGTCGAGTCGAAACCACTGCGGCTGCGTGCTCTGATCGAAGATCGTGCCGTCGGGCAAGCGGCCGACATAGCGGACTTCCACCCGGCCATTGGCTTCAGGTTTTGGCCCCGTCCCGGGTGTCAGCTCGGTCATCAGAATACCGTCGGCCAGCGTCTTCACGCCGGGCTTGGCTTTTTCGCTGTCCATGAAGCGACGCTCCGCGCTCAGGGCTGCTTCGCTCTGTGAATCGGTGCCTGAAGCTTCGGCTTGCGCCAATGCGGCGTCATGTTCTCTGAGAACCTGATCAATACGTTCTTGCTTGAGCGCCAGAGGCTTTCCTTGATAGGCCTGCTTCAAACCTTCCACCAGCGCTGTCAGGTCAAGGTCCGGGACCTCCTGATGCAGACGCTCACCCAGGCTTGCGCCCAGGCTGTAAGCAAGGTCGTGGGAGTCCTTCGCCGGAGTGGTTTCGCCGGCGTGTGCCAGGGGAATCAAGAGGAACAACGACGTTAACAGGTAGCGCGACATGAATGCTCTCCGGCCTGGGAAGTCAGCGATTATGCCAGTGCAAGGGCTTGCGGTGATGGCTCTGGGCAAGTGAATTTCGTATTGCTCCTGCAACAGTTGCGTTAATCATTTGTTGTCGTATGCAACAGGGTGCATCTGAAGCTGTCAAGATGCCCTAGCGGCGCTTCGGACAGAGGTCTAGTATGGGCCGCAATTTCGTCAGCCAGGAGGTAAGTCATGTCGGCCAAAAAGAAGCCAGTAAACACTCCATTGCATCTGCTCCAACATCTTTCGAGCAGCTTGCTCGAACATCTGGAAGACGCCTGCTCTCAAGCCTTGGCTGATGCCGAGAAACTGCTCGCCAAGCTTGAAAAACAACGCGGTAAAGCACAGGAAAAACTGCACAAGTCTCGCACCAAGTTGCAGGACGCTGCTGCTGCCGGCAAGGCAAAGGCGCAGACCAAGGCCAAGAGTGCCGTTGCAGAACTTGAAGACTTGCTCGACGCACTCAAGGATCGCCAGACCGAAACCCGCACCTACATTCTGCAACTCAAGCGCGACGCTCAAGAGAGCCTTAAACTTGCCCAGGGTGTTGGTCGTGTCAAGGAAGCCGTCAGCAAGGTTCTGACCTCGCGTGAGGCCAAGCCTGCTGCACCTGCGAAGGCTCCGGCTGCCGCCAGGAAAACTGTGGCCAAGGCACCTGCCGCCAAGGCTCCAGCCAAAGCTGCAACCAAGCCTGCGGCCAAACCCGCTGCCAAAGCTGCATCCACTGCGGCCAAGCTAGCAGCCGCGAAAGCTCCAACTGCGGCCAAGCCGGTTGCTGCAAAACCGGCAGCCGCCAAGGCTCCAGTGAAAGCTGTGGCCAAAACCGCTGCGGCCAAACCAGCCGCTGCAAAAACGGCCGCCAAGCCGGTTGCCAAGCCAGCGGCGACCAAAGCCCCGGCAGCAGCGGCCAAACCTGCTGCGAGCAGTGCGGCAAAACCAGCGGCTAAAGCGCCAGCCAAGGCCGCAGCCAAACCGGCAGCCAAGCCCGCCGCAAAACCAGCAGCCAAACCTGCTGCCAAGCCGGCGGTAAAAGCAGCCGCCGCGAAACCGGCAACGCCAGCTCCGGCAGCCAAGCCTGCTCCAGCCGCCGCAGCAACACCGGCTCCAGCAGCGCCAGCGCCATCGACCGCCAATAGCGTCACGCCAACCAGCGGGTCCTAAGGCTGGTCCGCCGCGACGCGCAGCACATGCAGCGCGTCGCGGTTCTTGCCGGCTGCCTCTGCGGATAACCCGTCCAGCCAGCGCTGCAAGTCATCTGCTTCCTCAACTGACCAGTCCTGTGTCAGTGCCTGCAATCTCACGAGCAACTGCTGCTCGGCTTCCAGCTCCAGTGTTTTCACTCGCTCGCGCAATGCGCCCAGCGATGCATCGGTTTGTGCCGCGTTACGCCATTGCGTACGTAATTCTCTGAGAGGGCGCACCACTTCATCGTGCCATGGCGTCGCCAACTGTCCGATTTCCTGTAATCGCTGCGCATCACATTTCACGCCACGTTTGCCCAGCCAGACACCACAAAGCACCATGCAGACATTGGCCCCGTTGGTTTGCAGGCGCAAGCATGCTTGCTCGACACCGGGCCTGGCATAGAAATCGAGGGTGAAACTCCAAAGGTCAGAAGGCATAGTGAGCTACCTGTTTGAGACGAAGCTGGTAGACTCCGCCGCCATTATGATTCGACTTCAAAGCCTTACCTTACAGCGTGGTCCGCAACGTCTGCTAGAAGACGCCGAGCTGACCCTGCACGCCGGCCAGAAAGCCGGCCTGATCGGTGCCAACGGCGCCGGCAAATCCAGCCTCTTCGCCTTGTTGCGTGGTGAGTTGACGCCTGACTCCGGTGATTGTCTGCTGCCTGCCGATTGGCGCATTGCGCACATGCGTCAGGAGGTCGATACCCTTGAGCGTCTGGGTGTTGATTATGTCCTGGACGGCGACCTGCGTCTGCGCGAGGTTCAGCGTCAGCTCGCTGAAGCCGAAGCTGCCCAGGACGGTGCTGCCCAGGCGCGTCTGCATGCCGAACTCGACAGCGCCGATGGTTACACCGCCGATGCCCGTGCGCGCAAATTGCTGGCGGGCCTGGGGTTCACCAACGAGCAGATGGAGCGTCAGGTCGGCAGTTTCTCCGGTGGCTGGAGAATGCGCCTGAACCTGGCGCAAGCCCTGATGTGCCCTTCGGATCTGCTGCTGCTCGATGAGCCGACCAACCACTTGGACCTCGACGCCATTCTGTGGCTGGAAGACTGGCTCAAGAGCTATCCCGGCACCTTGCTGCTGATTTCCCACGACCGTGATTTCCTCGACGCGGTGGTCGATCACATCGCCCACGTCGAGCAACGCAAGATCACGCTTTATCGCGGTGGTTACAGCGCCTTCGAGCGCGCCCGTGCCGAACGTCTGGCCCAGCAGCAACAGGCCTACGAGAAGCAGCAGGCGCAACGTGCGCACATGGAAAAATACATCGCGCGCTTCAAGGCTCAGGCCACCAAGGCCCGTCAGGCGCAGAGCCGGATCAAGGCCCTTGAGCGCATGGAAGAGCTGTCCGCCGCGCATGTGGACTCGCCGTTCAACTTCGTTTTCCGTGAATCCGACAAAATCTCCAGCCCGTTGCTGGATTTGTCCGAAGCACGTCTGGGCTATGGCGAAAAGACCATCCTGGAGAAGGTCAAACTGCAACTGACGCCCGGTGCCCGCATCGGTTTGCTGGGGCCTAACGGCGCGGGTAAATCGACACTGATCAAGAACCTCGCCGGTGAGCTTGAGCCGTTGGGTGGCCGTCTGGTGCGTGGCGAGAACCTGACGGTTGGCTATTTTGCCCAGCATCAGCTCGACTCTCTGGATGCCAAGGCCAACCCCTTGCTGCACTTGCAGCGTCTGGCACCGACCGAGCGTGAACAGACGTTGCGCGACTTCCTGGGTGGCTTCGACTTCCGTGGCGCTCGTCTGGACGAGCCGGTGGTGAACTTCTCCGGTGGTGAAAAGGCGCGTCTGGCGCTGGCCCTGATTGCCTGGGAAAAACCTAACCTGTTGCTGCTCGACGAACCGACCAACCACCTGGACCTGGAAATGCGCCTGGCGCTGACCATGGCCTTGCAGGAGTTCAGTGGCGCGGTGCTGGTGGTTTCCCACGACCGGCATTTGCTCAAGAGCACCACCGATGATTTCCTGCTGGTCGCCGATGGCCGGGTTCAGGAGTTCGATGGCGACCTGGATGACTACACGCGCTGGCTGGCCGATTACCGCCTGCGTAATGCGCCGGTCAGCAACACGCCGGTCAACGCCGACAAGACCGACAAGAAAGCCCAGCGTCAGCAGGCAGCAGCCTTGCGTCAGCAACTGGCTCCCCACAAACGCGAAGCCGACAAGCTTGAGCGTGAACTGGGAACCTTGCACGAGAAACTGGCCAAGGTCGAAGAAGCTCTGGCTGACAGCACCAACTACGAGGCTGCCAACAAGGACAAGCTGCGTGATCTGCTGGCAGAGCAAGCCAAGCTGAAAACACGGGAGTCCGAACTGGAAGAGGCCTGGATGGAAGCGCTGGAACTGCTTGAGTCGATGCAGGCCGAGCTGGAAGCGTTGTCGTAATTGAAGTGAGGGGCTGATGGAATTTTTCGGGTTGCCGCTGACGGCCTACTGGATCGAACCGCTCTGGCTGGGCATACAGATCCTGTTGATCCTGCTGGCGGGTTACGTGTTGCAGCGCTTGATAGGCCGTTTTCTGACCGGGCTGGGCGAACGCTACCCGCTGCCACCTGAACTTCTGGTGCCGGTCCGTGGCGGTTTGCGCTGGTTGATCATGGGCAGCGCGTTTGTCTTCGTGCTGGGCCGGCTCGGTGTTTCCGCCACTGTGCTGTGGACTGCGCTGTCAGGCTTTGTCGCGGTTGCGGCTGTCGCGTTCTTCGCCATGTGGAGTGTGCTCTCAAACCTGCTCTGCGCCATCCTGATCTTCACCATCGGCCCTTTTCGCATCGGCGATGTGGTTGAGCTGGTCGAGACGCTGGACAAACCGGGCGTCAAAGGCCGGGTTGTTGCCATCAACCTGATGTTCACCACCCTGATCGAAATGCCCGAGACAGGTGGCGCACTGGTGCAGGTGCCGAACAGCCAGTTCTTCCAGAAAGCGGTTCGCCGCTGGCGTGGCAGCGATGTATTGCCACAGGTGATTGCCGAGAGGCCGACCGGCGAAGCGAAATAGCGGCAGGCTCGGCAGCGTAGGAGCGAATTCATTCGCGAATGAATTCGCCCCGAACCTGCATTCGGCCACTGCATGACTTCCAGACCTGCAATGCATTGGTTGTTCATGGCCTTGCCTGCCTAGAGTCGTGACCCTCTGTTTGGATTCGAGAGGGTGAAACATGCAGCCTGCGGTTATTCAAGACGATCTTCAGGGCCACATCACACGGCTCAACCCCTTGTTGGGCGCGCGGGTCGATGGCATCCAGCTGCAAGCCCTGGATGACCGGCAACTGGCGCTGGTCGAAGCGGCTCTGGTGCGTCACAAGGTATTGTTCTTCCCACATCAGCAATGGACAGCCTTGCAGCAGCGCGACTTCGCTGCGCGGCTCGGTGAGCTGCATGTGCATCCGACCTTTCAGGCGCACGCCGACACTCAGGAACTCGTGGTTTTCAACTACGACGAATCGCGCAAGGGCGCCAACGATACCTGGCATGCCGATGTGACCTTTGCCGAACGTCCGTTGAAATACGGCGTGCTGCATGCCGAAACCATTCCCGAGGTGGGTGGCGACACGCTATGGGTCGATACCGAAGCCGCCTATCAGGCATTGTCCGAACCGCTGCGCGGGTTATTGGACAGGCTGGAAGCGATTCATAGTGTTTTCCCCGCGTTCGACTATGCAAGCAAGCTGGAGCAGCCGGGCATACTCGACAACCTGCTCAGGCTGCCGCCACCCACGCGCCACCCGGTCGTGCGCCGTCATCCGGTTTCCGGGCGGCCTTCGCTGTTCATCAATCGTGCCTTTACCTCACATATCGTCGGGCTTTCCTCGCATGAATCGCGGGCCATTCTGGATCTGCTGTTCCAGCATCTGGAAAACCCTGCCTTTCAGGTCCGCTGGCGCTGGCAGGCCGGTTGTGCGGCAATCTGGGATAATCGCAGCACCCAGCACCTTGCCGTTTCGGACTATTTCCCGGCGATTCGTCGGGTACGTCGCGCCGCCGTGCTCGAAGAGCAGCGTCCGCAAGCCGCCAACCCGTTGAATGGAATCCAGCCATGAGCTTCGTATCGCGAGCCCTGAGTGCATCCTTGTTACTGTTGATGAGCGCTTGGCTGAGCATCGCAACCGTGCAGGCCGAAGAAGCTCCTGAAGTGATTCGCATCGGCGTGCCGGATTTGAGTACCCGTAATAAACCCTACGCGCCGGGAGCGCTGGGTATTGCCCAGCGTCAGCACCAGTTGGAAGAGGCTTTCGCCAGTCGCGGTACGCGCATCGAATGGCACTTTTTCCGTGGCGCAGGCCCGGCAATCAACGAGGCTTTGGCCAATGGCCAACTGGATGTGGTCGGCCTTGGTGATCTGGCCGCGATTATCGGTCGTTCCGGTGGCTTGAAGACTCGTGTGTTGATGGGGTCGCGTGGCAGCAATATGTTCTTGGCCAGCCGCCCCGAGGCAAACATTGCGCGAGCCGAAGACCTGAAAGGCAAGCGGGTCGCTCTCTATCGCGGCACAGCCGATCAACTGTCGTTTGGTCGCCTGCTGGCGGAGGCCGGTTTGCGCGAGCAGGACCTGAAAATCACCAGCCTGGACTGGAGTGCCGCGGCGGCGGCACTGCTGGCTGGCCAGGTCGATGCGACCTGGTCGAATTTCAACGTACTGAGTTTGCGGGACAAGGGCATGGCTATTCCGCTGAGTACTCAGACACTGTCGCCACACGCCACTGTTCAGGGCGCCACGCTGGCCACTCAGGACTTTATCGACCGTTACCCGCAGGCCACGCAGACACTGGTCGATGTGCTGGTGGATATTGCTGGCAGCCTGTCCGAGCCAGTCGGTTACCAGCAATATCTGGTGGGGCAGGAGCAGGCCAGCGGCATTCCGGTGGCGCTGGCGAAGGAAGAAAGTAAAGGCGCGGATCTGCGTTTTCGCTCCTCGCCACGGCTGGACAGCTTTCTGACGGCAAGCCTGGAAGAGAGCCTGCGCCAGGCCCATGAGTTGCGCCTTGTTCGTCGGCAGTTCGATGTTGCCCAATGGCTTGAGCCGCGTTTTGTAGAGCAGTCCATCGCTCGTCACGGCGCATCACCATGGCCGCGCTACGATGCTCAAGGCAAGGCGCAGCCCTGATTTCTACAGCGCCAGTTGACGCGCCACTTCGTAAGTTGGCCGGGCTGCGGCGCTGCTGCCGGAGTCGTCGATATCCAGCAGCGTTTCTATCATGCAGCGGGCTTCGTTGCTCAAAGGCTGATCGGCGCGCTGCACGATGACAAAGCAGGCGCCGCCATCGCGCAGCAACAGCGGCTCATCGAGGCAGCGCAGGCGCTGGAACGCGCCCGAGGCGGTCAGGGATTCTATGACCTCCAGTTGTGCGACACCGATGCTGTCGGACGACGCCACCAGTTTGGGCAGCAGGTCGTTGTACTGGGTTTCCAGATTCAGCGCCGGTCCTTTTGAACCCCATTGCTCCTGAAGCAGACCGCGTAGCTCCAGCGGCAGCATGGCGGCTGCACGGGGGTAATCCACCAGTTGCCGGAAGTGTGGGGCGGGATGGCCGAGTAGCGGGTGGCCGGCCCGACAGAACAACCCGAAACGCCGGAAGCGCAATGGTCTGGCCAGATAGCGGGTGTCGATATCCATATGCCGCAGGTCTGCCACCAGAAAACTGATCAGCCCTTCATCGAGCATCGTCAGCAGGCTGGACGGCTTGTCCACGCGCACTTCCATGACGGTTTGCGGGAACACGCCGACGAAGCTGGCCAGTGCCTGAGGCAACAGGTGGGCCGAGACCAGCGGGCCAACCCCCACACTCAAGCGGCTGGTGCCTGGGCAAGACTCATCGGCGGCCATCTCGTCACGCAGGTTACTGGCCTCAGCCAGCAGGCGAGTCGCACGTCCACGCAATGCTTCGCCTTTGGCGGTCAGTACCACGCCACGGCTGCCACGTTCTACCAACGGGCCACCCAGTTCGTTTTCCAGCCCCTGAATGCTGCGGCTGAAAGCGGATTGAGTGATGCAGGCGGTTTCGGCTGCACGGGTGAAGTTCAGGTGGTTGGCCAAGGCCAGGAAATGGCGAAGCTGGCGTAAATCCATGGGTCAGACCTTTGAGTCATGCCTGTGATGCGATTAATGAATTTCCCGCTGCCGATGCCTCTTGCTACAACAGCCCCGCATCGCTGGCTACCGCCCAACGTGCAGGCCGGCATTATCCGGTGGCCTTGAGCCAGGGCGGAAAGATCAAAAACGCATAACCTTAGCCGCGTCCGGGCAACACGCTCCGCTACCACCACCCAGGAGGTTTCGCCGACGCCTTAGCATGAGCCTTAACAATGAAGCCTCCTTTTTCCCTGCTCCCACTTGCAGCACTGACCTTGCTGCCGCTGTTTTCTCCGGCACAGGCGGCGTCCTCCAGCCAGCCTGAGGCAGAACAGGCCGATACTGCTCTGAAAGCCGTTACGGTTACGGCCACACGCCGCGAGTCGAGCCTGCAGAAAGTGCCGGTTGCGGTCTCCGTGGTCGATGGCGAACAACTCGAACGAGAAAACCGCAACAGTGTGGCGAGCATTGTGCAGCAGGTCCCGACCCTCAATTTCCGGACTGCGGCGTCGAGCAAGGACACTTCGCTGTTTGTACGCGGCGTTGGCACCATCTCCACTTCGCCGGGTGTCGAACCCAGCGTATCGACCGTGATCGATGGCGTGGTGTATGGCCGTCCCGGTCAATCAACCCTGGACTTGATGGAAGTGGAGCGCATCGAAGTGCTGCGTGGCCCTCAGGGCACGCTGTTCGGTCGTAACGCTTCGGCTGGTGTGTTGAACGTGGTCAGCCGTGACATCCCTGAAAAGACACGCGGTTATGCCGATTACTCGTTTTTCGGCAAGGGCAACGAACAACGCCTGCGCTTTGGTCTGGGCGGTGCGCTGACCGATACGGTCAAGGCATCCCTGAGTACCTTGTGGGCCGATTACGACGGCAATGTACGCAACGACTACAACGGCGACAGCGTCAATGGCTACGGTACCAAAGGGCTGCGCGGCAAGTTGCAGCTCGACCCCTCCGAGAATCTGCGGGTCACCCTGATCGGTGATTACACCGAAGCCAGGAATACCGTGCCAAACGGTGTTCCTTACCAGGCTACCAGCAGTTTCGCGACATCCTTCGCACCTGGTCGGGCCACCTCGACCAACCGCGACGTGCAGAACGATTTCCGGACTCATGCCGAGGACACCCACAAAGGCCTGTCGGCACAACTGGACTGGTCGCTGGGCGCTTATACATTGACGTCGATCACTGCCTGGCGCGGCTGGGACAACGATCAGTCTCAGGATCAGGACCGACTCGCCGGTCTGCCTGTCGATGCATTGCACGATACCGGTCAGGTCGATTACGACCAGTTCAGCCAGGAATTGCGGCTGGCTTCGCCCACCGGGCAGTTCTTCGAGTATGTCGCCGGGGTCTACCTCTATCACGGCGAATCGAAAGAGGACTATCTGAGGAGGCTGGTCACTCTGGGCAATGCGCAATCGGCCACTGGCAAGTTCAGCGCTACCAACGACAGCTATGCGCTGTTCGGCGAAAGCACCTTGAATTTCACGGATGACTGGCGTGCCATTATCGGCCTGCGCCTGACTCGCGACGAAGTGGAGTACGACCACCAGCGGGTTTCCACTTCGCCGCTGACCTTGCGGGCAATGCGTCCTTCTTTCGCTTCGTCCGGTTCACACAGCGATAGCGGGGTATCTGGTCGATTGGGCCTGCAACACGACTTCAACGAAAACCTCACGGGTTACGTCACCTATTCGCGGGGCTACAAAGGGCCGGCCTATAACGTCTATTTCCAGATGTACGATCTGGACACCGAGGCGCTTGATCCGGAAACCTCGAACAACTACGAGATCGGCCTGAAAAGCACGGCGCTGGATCGTCGCCTGACCGCCAACCTGGCGATATTCCGTAGTGATTTCGATAACTATCAGGCCAACTTTTTCGACCAGGTGGGTGGTTCGCCGGTGACTCGGCTGATCAATGCCGGTTCCGTTCGCAGCGAGGGTGCTGAACTGGACCTGGCACTGCAAGCCACCCAGCAATTGAAACTCAGTGGTGCGCTGGCTTATACCCAGGCCCGCATCGAAGATTTCCAGTGCCCGCCTGCGGCTGCGGCCAGTTGCAACGTCAACGGCAAGCCCTTGCCGTTTGCGCCTGACTGGAAAAGTTACGTGCGCGCCGACTACAGCATTCCTCTGCAGAACGGTCTGGATCTGGAGCTGAGCAGCGATTACAGCTGGCAGAGCGAAGTGCAGTACAGCCTCGATCAGAACCTCGACACCCGCCAGGGCTCTTATGGCATCTGGAATGCCAGCGTGGCACTGGCCGATTACAACCAAGGCTGGCGCGTGGCCTTGCTGGGCCGCAATCTGGCTGACCGCTCCTATGCCACGTTGCTGACGTCCAGTACTGGCGGCATTACCCGCATGGTGCCGCGTGATGACGAGCGTTACTTTGGCGTGCAGGTGCGCAAGGATTTTTGATGAGCCTGCCGAACTTTATCGTCATAGTCGCAGACCAGTTGCGGGTCGATTGCCTGCCGGGTTTCAACCCGCGCAGCCCGGTGCAGACTCCGCACCTGGATCGTCTCGCCGGGCGTGGTGTGCGCTTCAGCGAGGCGTTCACCCAGCACAGCGTCTGTTCGCCGTCGCGGGTGTCGTTTCTGTCCGGGCGCTATCCCCACGTCAATGGCCATCGCTCCTTGCAGTATCTGCTCGGCCAGCAGGAGCCCAACTTTCTGCGCAGCTTCAAGGAAAGCGGTTATCACGTGGTCCATGCCGGCGCACGGGGCGATACCTTCGCTGCCGGAGCAGCCGAGCTGTCACTCGACGAGCACGGTTTTGCCGATCCGGCACTGAGCAGCCTTGCCGATTTCATGGGCAAGAATCACGGTCAGGAACGTGATGAGATGGCCCGTGCTCACTATCGTGGCGAGCGTCCTGGCGATGTCGTCGATTTTGACGAGGCCACGATCCGCACTGCCGAGCAATGGCTGAACGGCGCACCCGCGAAACCCTGGGTGCTGTATATCCCGTTGATCTTTCCGCATCCGCCGTTTGCCGTGGAACAACCCTGGTTTTCGCAATACCCGCGTGAAGCGGTTGAGGTGCCGCGTCATGCCACTGGCCCGCGAGCAGGCTTCTATGCCGAACTCGCCCGGCGGCATGGCTGGGATCGTCTGACCGAGGAGCAGTGGCGAGAGATTCGCGGGGTCTACTACGGCATGATTTCGCGACTCGACAGCCATGTCGGACGGCTGCTCGACGGGCTGCAAGCCAGTACCGGTGCCGACAATACATTTGTCACCTTTTTCTCCGATCACGGCGAATATCTGGGGGACTTCGGGCTGGTGGAAAAATGGCCAGCAGGTGTTGATGAATGTCTGGTGCGTACGCCGCTGATCGTTGCCGGTCCCGGCCTTGCTGGCGGCGAGCGCAGCGATGCACTGGTTGAGCTGATCGACGTGTTCCCGACGCTATTGGACCTGGCTGGAGTGAGTGCCGGGCATGCTCACTTCGGACGCAGTTTCTCGGCCTGTCTGTACGATCCGGCGGCCACGCATCGTGATGAAGCATTCAGTGAAGGTGGTTTTCGTATCGAAGAGGCCGACCTGCTGGAGCGCGGGCCTTTCCCTTACGACATCAAGAGCCAGTTGCAGCATGATCGGCCGGAACTGGTGGGCAAGGTCGTTGCGCTGCGCAATCGTGAATGGACTTACGTATGGCGGCTGTATGAGCCTGGCGAGCTTTATCATCGCCCCAGCGATCCCCACGAGCAGCATAATCTGGCCGGTCAGGCGCGTTATGCCTCACTTGAGCAGCAGCTTGCGATGCGGGTATTGCGCTGGTTGCTGGACACTGCCGATGTGATCGACACCCGACAATGGGAGCGCTTCGCGGCGGTGGACCTGCCGCGCCCTTCCAGTCCTCGCTGAGCACGCGCTTTTCTAAGTTTTTCTCTGGCTACTTCATGCGCTAAAGACTAATTTAGCGCCTGACGGATTAGCTTGAGGTGTGTGATGGCGCTTGAAACGTGGCTGGCTTTTTTTGCTGCCTGCTGGATTATCAGTCTGTCTCCGGGGGCTGGCGCCATTGCGTCGATGTCCTGCGGCCTGCGATACGGTTTCTGGCGCGGCTATTGGAATGCGCTGGGCCTGCAGATTGCACTGGTGGCGCAGATCGCGATTGTCGCTGCGGGCCTGGGCGCCGTATTGGCTGCCTCCGAGCTGGCATTCAACCTGATCAAATGGTTTGGCGTGGCCTATCTGGTTTACCTGGGTATCAAGCAATGGCGGGCGTTGCCTGGGGATCTGTCCGATGAGTCGACGGTTCGTCCTGTGGGCCAGCCGCTGAGCCTGGTGTTTCGTGGCTTTCTGGTCAATATCAGCAACCCCAAGGCACTGGTGTTCATGCTGGCGATCTTGCCGCAGTTCATCAACCCTGCCGAACCGTTGCTGGCCCAGTACATGATCATCGCGGTGACCATGGTTGTTGTGGATTCGGTGGTCATGGCCGGTTACACCGGGCTTGCTTCCCGCGTGTTGCGCCTGCTGAAAACGCCGAAACAACAACGCCGCCTGAACCGCACCTTCGCCAGCCTGTTTGTAGGGGCTGCGGGCTTTCTGGCGACGCTTCATCGCGGGACGGCCTGAAAGTAGCAAGCTGAAAGCTACAAGCTACAAGCTACAAGCTACAAGTCAAAGGCTTGAGGCTTGAGGCTTGCAGCTTTCCACTTACCGCCCTTAACGCAAAATACGGGGGGCTTCATCTCTCGGCAGGTTCTGCTGTATCGGCTGGCCGGTGTATTCCACTTCACCGCGCAATTGCTCACGCAACTGACGCGCTACATCGACACCAATCGATTTCGAGGCATCACGCACCACACGACCCCGGTTCAGGGAAATCTTGACGTCCCGGCTGTTGACCAGCTTGGTGTCCTGGCTTTCGCCCATGGCGGTAAAGGCCGAGGTTATTTCATAGGTACGGGTGTTGATCAGGCTGAAATCACCGACTACGGTCAGGCCCATAATGGCCGAGTAGCTGTTGGTGTTGGCTATCTCGCCCACGTCCTGACGGAAGTCGATGTCCGACAATGTGCCGAACAATACGTAGTCCGCGCCTTTGAAGTGGCCGCTCTTGATGCGTGCTATGACGTCGTAGACATCCTCTTTCGAGCCGGTCTTGTAGGGCGTGCCCTGCACCAGCTGGAAGAGTCCGGACTTCAGGATCTCGCCCTTGATGTCGCCGCTGAATTTCTGCAACTCGCTCTGTTCGATGTAGCTGGTGCGGGCTTCGTACTCTTCATAGCTCGACGAGCCGCTTTCGCTGTAGTAAGTGGCTTTCGAGTTGCTGTGTGCCGAAACGGTGTGGATGTATTGCTCCACACGTTCCTGATAGGCCATACCTGTCACTGCGATCTTTGGGGCCGCCTGCGCCGAGAAGGCGCAGGCCAGGCCGATAATGCCAATCCATGCACGCATCACTTAACGCTCCGTGGTCTTGCGGATTTCTTTCTCGTCCATCCACTCTGCCAGGCCGCTTTCGACATCGATCAGTTGCAGGCTGAATTTATAGAAGACGTCCTTGTAATCGTTGCTGCGCTTGACGATGGAGCTGATCGAGCCTTCCAGGCGATATTTGGCCGCGATCATGTTGCCGGTCTTGGCGACAGTGTTCTGCTTGTACAGGCCGCTCTGGTTCTGCAGCTTGAGCTGATCGACCTGGCTCTGCATTTCGGTGTTGTCGCTGGCGAAACGGGCTACGCCACTTTTCATCAGTTGGGTCTTGATGGAGGTGGTGATTTCGCGAGTGTCGATGTACTCGCTGGTCTTGTTCTTCACGTCGTAGACCTGAACCACCGGACGACCTTGCAGGATGCCGGACTGTGCCAGTGAGCGGGTCATGCTCTCGGCAATCATTTGCAGGTCGGTGGAGCCGAACTCATTGGTAATTGTTTCGACAGCCTTGGTGTCTCCGTAGCTGATGTTCTTGCTGCCAAGAACCGGAGAGTTATTGGCGCAACCGCTGGCCAGAACGGCCAGGACGGCGATGGAGCAAATACGTGTAAACAGCATGTGTGGACTCTTCTGATCTGAGCGAAATAGGGAGCGGATCAAGGCGTGTTGATTTCAATGCGGAAATCGGTTGCCCGCGGATTTGGAGCGATAGCCGGCAGTGTGGTGCTTTGCGAGCCATACAGCATCAGGCTTTTCCAGGCTTCTTCGTCCGCCACAGGAAAGCCATCGTTACCCAGCCAGGCGAAGCGGTAATACATCGTCTTGTTACGGCTGCTGGTGTTGGTCAACTGAGCCTTGACGGTCATGAAACCATTTTCCCGAGCCACACGCATGGCACCGACTTCAATGCTTTTAATGTCGCCCAGAGCCACCACTTTACTGGCTGCGCTGCCCGGAGCGGGAGGTGGCGGGGTTGCGCAGCCTGCTAGCAGGGCCAGCGCCAGCGCGCCGAAAATCTTGATACGCATGGGGTATCTCCGTTCAGGGTTGTTTGACAGCAAGGGCTTGCGGGACATTCGTCGGAGTGACCTGGGCCGCGAGGCTGTTGGTGAATACCTGATTGCCCAGGGCGCGCAGGGTGACGACCTGATAGCGCTGATCGACCTTGACCTGCACGTGGGTACCGCCCAGCGTGCCAGGCAGTATGACCTGATGCATGCCTTGAGTCAGACGCAGTCGCGCCACGAGTGTGTTGTCCGGCAAGGTGCGCCAGGTGCGGGTGTCGGCGCCTTCGGTGATGGCCGAAGCGATACCGACTGCCAGCCCGGCCAGCGGGTTGACGTCGTTGATCTGCTTTTGCGCGACACCACGGGTAATGGCGCGAAGGGTGGTGCGCAGAATGATGCCCGGCATGTCGTCGCGCAGGGCGCGGCGCGACATGTCAGTGGTGCTGTTGAGCAGCGTCAGGTTGAGCGGCTGGCCGTCCAGGGTTATCTGGTTGAAGACCGGGGTTCCGGTGTCCGGTTTGATGACCGGGAACGACAGCGGCGTAATGACCAGATTGCCGCTGATCGGCAGCGGCAACGGGATGCTCACCGAGTCGCGGGCCGGAGCAAAGCCGCTCTGGATCACGATCAGTACTTCGCTGTTGCCATCCTTGCTGGCGGCCGCGTCAAGATCGGCCAGGGATTTTTCCAGCAGCGGTGTGTTCGGACGCAGTTCTGCTGCCTTGCGATAGCCCGGTGCTGCCAGGTCTTTTTCCCCCAGTGCTTCATAGACAAAGCCGGCCAGATAATGACTGAACGCACTCTGGTAGCTGTTCTTGAGAGCGACGACTTCTGGCGCGTCCAGTGACTCGACAGGGTAGCCTTTCAGATCCTTGAACTGGGTTTTCATGCCCTTGTTTTCGGCTGCCTGCTCGCTCTTGAGGTATTCCTTGTCGCGCAGGTCGGCAATCACGGCTTCACGCTCGTGAGTCTTCTTGATTTCGGTACGGGCACCGTCGAAGTCGTTCTGGCCCAGCAGATTGAGTGCTATCTGGGTGGTCAGCATGACCTTTTCATAGTCATAGCCTTCGTAGCGACGCACCTTGTCGTTGACCAGGAAGCTGCCGAACTGGGCGAGGTATTTTTCGGTATCGAACTTGACCGATTCTTCCCACTTGAACACGACCTGATCGGCTGTACGCCAGGCAGCCTGGCTACCGGCGAAATCACCTTTGGAGCGCAGCAACTCACCTTTCTCGAAGTAATAGAGCAGGTCTTTGTCTTCGCCTTTGTTGTTTTTTTCCAGTGTGCCGAGGGCTGCATCGACATTGCCGCTGGCCAGTTGCTGATTGGTTTCCTTCAGTTCCGAGTCATAGCTACGGAAGACGGAGCAGCCTGCCAGGTGGACAGAGGCGACCAGCGCTAACGCGGTCAGGAAGCGGGAGGGCATGGTGATGATTTCCAGAAATCGATAGCCGACCAAACGGTTTGGAGGCGGCTACGTAAGTCCATTTGGACAAGCAGCACAAGCGCTGCATGAGTATTTGTCTCTTCCATCAACAGGAAAAAGCCGGGCGATTATAGGCTTGGTTTTTGGAGTGGCAATGTCATTTTGATAGCATTGGCTGTGATTGCTTCAGGCGGCTCACCATTGCGTTGCCCAGGCTTGTCATGAGCTTCCGAGGCTCAGTGACCTTGCGTCAGACTTTTAGTAATGTTTTGTCACAAATATGGGGGCCGAGTATTGAGTCGGGGCGGATGGAAGGGAACAATGCAGCGCATTGCATTCCTGTCGAGATTTATTCATGCCCCCGCGTTCCCGTTTCATGGCCTGGTTGTTACTGCCACTGCTTGCGCTGTGCAGTTTCGGTCTGCTGGCCGACCCTGCCGATGGCGCTGCCCAGGCGCTGCATCTGCTTGACTACATTGGTGCTGACTATCCAGCCACCGTAGCGGATGGCAAGGTCGTTGATGAGCCTGAATACCAGGAGCAGGTCGAGTTTCTCGGCGCGTTGCAGGGTTTGATCGTTGCCTTGCCGCAGCGTGCCGAGCGCGATGCGCTGGAGCAGGGCGTCGCCGCGCTGAAAGAGGCGGTGATCAAGCGGCAAGACGGCGCGTTTGTAGCCCGCCAGGCCCGACAATTGGGGGCAAGGCTGGCGGTTGCCTATGAAATCAGTCAGGCACCGATCATTACACCTGACCCTGCTCGCGGTGCGCCGCTGTATGCGCAGAACTGCTCGGTCTGCCATGGCGACACCGGTGCAGGCGATGGCCCGGCCGGCATTGGCCTGACACCTGCGCCTGCCAATCTGCGCGATGCAGCCCGGCTGGATCGCCTGAGTCTTTACGATATCTACAACACCCTGGGGCTCGGGATCACTGGCACCGATATGCCAGCGTTTGCCGACCAACTGGATGACCGCCAGCGCTGGGATATCGCAACCTACATTGCCAGCTTCAGTGCGCAGCCGGTGAGCACGCCCGCCAAGACCTTCAATCTGGCGGATCTGGCTCGTCAGACGCCAGCGGAAGTCAGCGCCGCCGAAGGCCCTGAAGCCGCCGCGACATTCCGTGCCCAGCGTGCGCAACCGCCGCAGGTCCAGCGTGGCCCGGCACAACTGCTCGATTACACCAGCACGACGCTGGACAAGAGTCTGGCAGCGTACAGCGCTGGCGATCATGAACAGGCTTACGACCTGTCGGTTGCGGCTTATCTGGAAGGTTTCGAGCTGGTTGAAAGTTCGCTGGATAACGTCGACGCCACTGTGCGCAAGGACACTGAAAAAGCCTTGATGGCTTATCGGCAGTCATTGCAGGACGGCCTGCCGCTGGCTCAGGCGGCCCAGAAGCTGGAGGCCGCCAAGGCCAAACTCAAGGAGTCCGCAGCCCTGCTGGGCAGCGATGGCCTGAGTGTCTCCCTGAGCTACATCTCCGGCCTGCTGATTCTGTTGCGTGAAGGGCTGGAAGCGATTCTGGTATTGGCTGCGATCCTGGCGTTCCTGCGCAACACCGGGCAGCAATCGGCGGTGCGTAGTGTCAATGCGGGTTGGGGGTTGGCGCTGTTGGCCGGTCTGGCGACATGGGCATTGGCGGCTTATGTCATCGATGTCAGCGGGGCCCAGCGTGAACTGCTGGAAGGCGCGACGGCGTTGTTCGCCAGCGTCATGGTGCTGTGGCTCGGCGTCTGGATGCATGACCGTCGCCACGCCGATGCCTGGCAGGACTATGTAAAAAGCAGCCTGGTCGGTGGCGGCGGGCGTTTTGGTTTCGCAGTGCTGGCGTTCTTCTCGGTTTATCGAGAGCTGTTCGAGGTCATTCTGTTCTACGAAACCCTGTGGCTACAGGCAGGACCTGCCGGGCACAACGCGGTATTGGCCGGCGGTGCCACTGCGCTGGTGCTGCTTGTCGGTCTGGCGTGGGTGATCTTGCGCGGTTCGGCAAAACTGCCGTTGTCATTGTTCTTCGGTATCAACGCTGCGCTGCTGTGTGCATTGTCGGTGGTATTCGCCGGGCATGGCGTCAAGGCACTTCAGGAAGCCGGCATCTTCGGTACACGTCCGGTGCCGTTCTTCGAGTTCGACTGGCTGGGCATTCACGCCGATGCGTATTCGCTCAGCGCTCAGGCCGTTGCGTTGCTGGCGATTGTGGTGTTGTACGGGCGTAGCCGTTTCAAGGCTTGATGGCGGTTCGCGAATAAATTCGCTCCTACGGTAGGAGCGAATTTATTCGCGAAGGGAGATTATTGGCCGTCTGTCTTCTTCTGAAGGTCGACCGGCGCTTCGACCTCTACATCAGACGCCGATGCCGATGCGCAGCAGAGTTTTTCCTGGCGTGCGATGCGGGCGTTCTTGATGCGGCGGCGCAGCCACAGGGCCAGGCCGAGCAGGAGCAGGCCACCCAGGACCCAAAGCTCGTACTTCTTGATGTTGCCCAGCAGGCCTTCCATCACGGCACCGAAATGGTAAGCCGCCGAACCCAGGGCCGCAGCCCAGATCGCGGCACCGATACCGTTGAGTATCAGATAGCGCAAAGGCGGATAGCCGGACATGCCGATGGCTACGGGCATGACCGTTCGCAGGCCGTAAACGAAGCGGAAGCTCAGCACCCAGATGTCCGGGTGTTTGCGTACCAGCCTCAGTGCCTTGTCGCCCATGAGCTGCCATCGTGGCTTGCGTGCAAGCAGTTTGCGGCCGTGCCTGCGCCCCATGTAGTACCAGAGCTGATCGCCCGCGTAGCTTCCGCAGAAAGCCACGAGGATGACCACGTTGAGGTCCATGTATCCGCGGAACGCCAGGAATCCGGCAAGAACCAAGATGGTCTCGCCTTCAAAGAAGGTTCCCAGGAAGAGGGCAAAGTAGCCGAAATCATTCAAGAAATTCTGGAGCATTGTCTGGATGCTGGCGAAATGAACGCGCAGCCTAACTCGCCGAAGACAATCATGAAAGTGTCGATATGTGTCTCGACGTTAAAGATTCCTACAACCACAATAGTCCATCCTCGTTGTAGGCCTTTTCTGCGGCCCCCGGTCGCAGGTCACACTATGACTGTCACACATTGGTCATAATGGCGGCTTATAACTGTCGCGCTTGCCCGCGTATGCGGGCTACAGGAGTCTCGCCGTGAGCTTTACCCCCGCAAACCGCCTGTTTCCTCTCACTCGCCTGCGTCGTAATCGTCGCGACGACTTTTCTCGTCGATTGGTCCGTGAAAACGTAGTGACCGTCGATGACCTGATTCTTCCCGTATTTGTGCTCGATGGCGAAAACCGTCGTGAAGCTGTTGCCTCGATGCCGGGCGTCGAGCGCCTGAGTATCGATCTGTTGCTTCAGGAAGCCGAAGGCTGGGTTGCCCTGGGAATTCCGGCGCTGGCATTGTTCCCGGTGACGCCGCTTGAGAAAAAATCCCTGGATGGCGCTGAAGCCTGGAACCCGGACGGTATCGCCCAGCGTGCGACCCGCGCATTGCGTGACCGCTTTCCGGAGCTGGGTGTGATCACCGATGTGGCGTTGGACCCGTTCACCACCCACGGTCAGGACGGCATCATTGATGAAGAAGGCTATGTGCAGAACGACATCACCGTCGATGCACTGGTCAAGCAGGCGCTGTCCCATGCCGAGGCCGGTGCTCAGGTGGTCGCGCCTTCGGACATGATGGATGGCCGCATCCAGGCCATTCGTGAAGCGCTGGAACTTGCCGGGCACATCAACGTTCGGATCATGGCTTATTCGGCAAAATATGCCAGCGCCTATTACGGTCCGTTCCGCGATGCGGTAGGTTCTTCACTGAACCTGGGCAAGGCCAACAAGGCGTCCTATCAGATGGACCCGGCCAACAGTAACGAAGCATTGCATGAAGTGGCCGCCGACCTGGCTGAAGGCGCGGACATGGTGATGGTCAAACCGGGCATGCCTTATCTGGACATCCTTTATCGGGTCAAGGATGAGTTCAAGGTCCCGACTTTTGTCTATCAGGTGAGCGGCGAATATGCGATGCATATGGCTGCGATCCAGAATGGCTGGCTGAGTGAGGGGGTGATTCTCGAATCCCTTACGGCCTTCAAACGCGCGGGTGCTGATGGCATTCTTACTTACTTCGCCGTCCGTGCCGCTCAACTGTTAAAAGGGCAATAGCCTCACAGGAACATTCATGAATACCGAAGGACTCACCGAAGCCACTGTTGAAGTCGATGTTCAGGAGGCTACGCCAGTGGTTGAGCCTGAAACTGAAGTTATAGCCGCCATTGAGGCGCCTGCTGCTGTGGCGCCGGCCATTGCTATCCCGAATCTGGACGATAGCAGCCTGTATATCCACCGCGAGCTGTCGCAGTTGCAGTTCAACATCCGGGTATTGGAACAGGCTCTGGACGAGTCCTATCCGTTGCTGGAGCGGCTGAAGTTTCTGCTGATCTTTTCCAGCAACCTCGATGAGTTCTTCGAGATTCGTGTCGCGGGCCTCAAGAAACAGATCACGTTCGCACGCGAACAGGCGGGCGCCGATGGCCTGCAACCGCATCAGGCATTGGCCCGCATCAGTGAACTGGTTCATGGCCATGTTGATCGTCAATACGCGATCCTCAACGACATTCTGTTGCCGGAGCTGGAAAAACATCAGGTCCGGTTCATTCGTCGCCGTTACTGGACGACCAAGCTCAAGACGTGGGTCCGTCGCTATTTCCGCGATGAAATCGCGCCGATCATCACCCCGATCGGCCTGGACCCGACGCACCCGTTCCCGTTGCTGGTCAACAAGAGCCTGAACTTCATCGTTGAACTGGAGGGTATCGATGCCTTTGGTCGCGACTCGGGCCTTGCGATCATCCCGGCTCCGCGTCTGCTGCCGCGCATTATCAAGGTGCCGGAAGATGTGGGCGGGGTAGGCGACAACTACGTGTTCCTGTCCTCCATGATCCATGCTCATGCCGATGACCTGTTCCAGGGCATGAAGGTCAAGGGCTGCTACCAGTTCCGTCTGACCCGTAACGCCGACCTGGCGCTGGACTCCGAAGATGTGGAAGACCTGGCGCGCGCCCTTCGCGGCGAGCTGTTCTCGCGTCGTTACGGCGATGCGGTGCGTCTGGAAGTGGCGGACACCTGTCCCAAGCATCTGTCGGATTACCTGCTCAAGCAGTTCAACCTGACCGAGTCGGAGTTGTATCAGGTCAATGGCCCGGTAAACCTCACGCGCCTGTTCAGCATTACCGGCCTGGACAGCCACCCGGAGCTGCAATACCCGCCGTTCACGCCAGCGATTCCCAAGCTGCTGCAGAACAGCGAGAACATTTTCAGCGTGGTCAGCAAGCAGGACATCCTGTTGCTGCACCCTTTCGAGTCCTTCACGCCGGTTGTCGACATGCTGCGTCAGGCCGCCAAAGACCCGCATGTGCTGGCCGTGCGGCAAACGCTGTACCGTAGCGGCGCGAACTCGGAAATCGTTGATGCGCTGGTCGATGCGGCGCGTAACGGCAAGGAAGTCACGGCGGTGATCGAATTGCGTGCCCGCTTCGACGAAGAGTCCAACCTGCAACTGGCCAGCCGTCTGCAAGCGGCCGGTGCGGTGGTGATCTATGGTGTGGTCGGCTTCAAGACCCACTCCAAGATGATGCTGATCCTGCGTCGCGAGGCCGGTGAAATCGTGCGTTATGCGCACTTGGGCACCGGTAACTACCACGCGGCCAATGCCCGTCTGTACACCGACTACAGCCTGCTGACCTCCGACGATGCCTTGTGCGAAGACGTCGGCAAGCTGTTCAGTCAGTTGATCGGCATGGGCAAGATCCTGCGCATGAAGAAGCTGCTGCATGCGCCGTTCACGCTCAAGAAAGGCATGCTCGACATGATTGCCCGCGAGACGCAATTTGCGCTCGACGGCAAGCCTGCGCACATCATCGCCAAGTTCAACTCGTTGACCGACCCGAAAATCATCCGTGCGCTCTACAAGGCCAGTCAGTCAGGCGTTCGCATCGATCTGGTGGTGCGTGGCATGTGCTGCCTGCGTCCGGGGATTGCCGGTGTCTCGCACAACATTCAGGTGCGCTCGATCATCGGTCGCTTCCTTGAGCACACGCGGGTCTACTACTTCCTCAATGGCGGCGACGAGCAGATGTTCCTGTCCAGTGCCGACTGGATGGAGCGCAACCTCGACAAGCGTGTCGAGACCTGCTTCCCGGTGGATGGCAAGAAGTTGATCCTGCGAGTGAAGAAGGAGCTGGAGAGTTATCTGACCGACAACACTCACAGCTGGCTGTTGCAGCCTGACGGGCGTTACGTGCGCAGCACGCCGACCGGCAACCAGAACGCTCGAAGCGCTCAGGCGACTCTGCTGGAGCGCCTGAGCATTCCGGTACTCAGCGTGCAGTAAAGACGATACCGACTCGGGTCAGCCACTCCGCTTCCAGCGCGAAGTCGGCCTGAGTCAACTGGTTGTTTTCCAGCCAGCCGTCCGGGAACTCAGCATCCAGGTTCGGACCATCGGCGCGCAAGATCACACGTGGCATCTCCTGGGTGCCACGAATGTGATGGAACAGAATCGCAAAGCGCAACAGCACGCACAGGCGAATCAGCTTGATGCCTTCATCGCCGAACTCGGCGAACTTGTCCTTTGGAATATTGCGACGATGACCGCGCACCAGCAGCGCGAGCATTTGCTGGTCTTCGCGTGAGAATCCGGCCAGATCAGAGTGCTCGATCAGGTAGGCGCCGTGCTTGTGGTAGTGATAGTGGGCGATGTCGAGCCCCACTTCATGCACCTTGGCGGCCCAGCTCAGCAGCTCGGCATAGATTTCATCTTCCAGGTCCCAGGCTTCTGCGACTTGCTCCAGTGCATGCAGCGCCTTGCGTTCTACACGGGCAGCCTGTTCCAGATCGACGTGGTAGCGGTCCATCAGCGAGCCGAGCGTACGCTCACGCACGTCTTCATGGTGATGGCGCCCCAGCAGGTCATACAGCACGCCTTCGCGCAGGGCTCCTTCGCAATGGTCCATGCGCTTGAGTTCCAGAGCGTCGAAGATCGCTTCCAGAATCGCCAGACCTGCCGGGAAGATTGCACGACGGTCGGGCTTGATACCGTCAAAGTCGATTTTCTCGATATCGCCCAGCTTGAACAGTTTGCGCTTGAGCCATGCCAACCCTTCGGCGTTGACCTCGCCCGAACCGTAACCGTTAGCCTTGAGCGCCAGGCCGATTGCCCGAATGGTGCCGGACGAACCGATGGCTTCATCCCATTTCAGGCGGTGCAGGGCGTGTTCGATGCTCATGATCTCAAGGCGTGCAGCGGTGTACGCCTGGGCATAGCGGGCCGGCGTGACCTTGCCGTCCTTGAAGTAACGCTGGGTGAAGCTCACGCAGCCCATTTGCAGGCTTTCGCGCAGCAGAGGCTCGAAACGCTGGCCAATGATGAACTCGGTACTGCCACCGCCGATATCGGCCACCAGACGCTTGCCGGGGGTATCGGCCAGAGTGTGAGATACGCCGAGATAGATAAGACGCGCCTCTTCACGACCGGAAATGACTTCTACGGGGTGCCCCAGAATTTTTTCGGCGCGATGAATGAATTCGTTGCGGTTGCGTGCTTCACGCAAGGCATTGGTGCCGACGATACGCACGGCACCCAATGGCAGGCCGTTGATCAGTTGGGCGAAGCGCTTGAGGCAATCGAGCCCGCGCTGCATGGACTCTTCATTGAGCTGGCGTTCGTCATTGACACCCGCCGCAAGCTGAACCTTTTCACCCAGGCGCTCAAGTATGCGGATCTCGCCCTGATTCGCCTTGGCAACGACCATATGAAAGCTGTTTGAGCCCAGGTCGATCGCTGCGATCAGGGAAAGATTCTTGGCTTTGGAGTGCGGCATGATCAAAATCTCGTTCGATAACCGCGCCATCGTGCCACGATCCATGCCTGCCGCCAATGTATCAGGCACGGGAACCGCTCTGTGGGGCCGGATTTATCCGGGAAAGCGGTACATCTCGGCTGGATGTTGCTCCCATCAAGCATAAGAGCAACATTCTGTAGGAGCGGTTTTATCCGCGATCAAGTGCGAAGCGCTCGCAAATCTGCGACTGCTGCCAGGATAAATCCGCTCCTGCAAAGCCCTTTCATAATGGCTGGATCAGGCGTGCTCCACCGAGCCGATGAAATTTGCCAGTTCCGGGGTCTTCGGGTTGGCGAACAGTTCTTTCGGGTCGCCCACCTCATGCACCTTGCCCTGGTGCATAAAGACCAGCTTGTCACCCACTTCACGGGCGAAGCGCATTTCGTGGGTCACCATGATCAGGGTCATGCCGTCGGCAGCCAGCTGGCGCACGACGCTGAGGACTTCGTTGACCAGTTCCGGGTCCAGAGCCGAGGTGATCTCATCGCACAGCAGCACCTTGGGCGACATCGCCAGTGCCCGTGCGATTGCTACACGTTGCTGCTGACCGCCGGAAAGACGATCCGGGAAGGCATCGAACTTCTCGCCCAGCCCGACCCGTTCCAGCATTTGTCTGGCCAGCTTTGCGGCTTCGGCCTTGGGCACCTTTTGCACGACCTGAGGCGCGAGCATGACGTTTTCGCCAACGCTCAGGTGCGGAAACAGGTTGAACTGCTGGAACACCATGCCGACCTTCTGTCGCAGCGTGCGCAAGTCTGCGCGGGCTGCGTCCAGGTATTCGCCATCGACTTCGATCACGCCATCGTTGATCGACTCCAGCCCGTTGAGCGTGCGCAGCAGCGTGCTCTTGCCCGAGCCACTACGGCCGATGATCGCCACGACCTGGCCTTCTTCGACAGAAAGGTCGATGCCTTTGAGTACGTGATGGTCGCCGTAGTATTTATGCAGGGCGGAAATTCTAAGCAGAGGCATGCAGTCTCCTTTCCAGATGGCGCGCACAGAGCGACAAGGGGTAGCAAAGGATGAAGTAGCCCAGGGCAACGAAGCCGTAGACCATGAAGGGTTCAAACGTAGCGTTGGCCAGCATGCTGCCGGTCTTGGTCAGTTCGGTGAAGCCGATGATCGAGGTCACGGCAGTGCCTTTGACCACTTGCACCGAGAAACCGACCGTCGGCGCCACGGCGATGCGCAGTGCCTGCGGCAGGATCACATAACGCATCTGTTCAAGGGGTGTCATCGCCAGGCTGGCGGAAGCTTCCCACTGGCCCTTTGAAATCGATTCGACGCAGCCGCGCCAGATCTCGGCCAGGTAGGCACTGGTGAACAGCGTCAAAGCCAGAGCTGCAGCGGCCCATGGGGAAATATCCACGCCCATGAGTGCAACGCCGAAGAACACCAGAAACAACTGCATCAGCAGCGGCGTGCCCTGGAACAGTTCTATATAAAGAGTGGCTGCGACCCGTGGCCCGGTTTTGTCCGAGATGCGCATGCCCATCACCAGCAGGCCGATCAGGCCGCCGCCGATAAAGGCTACCAGCGAGAGGGCCACTGTCCATTGCAGGCCGGTCAGCAGGTTGCGCAGGATGTCCCAAAGGGTGAAATCCATCAGCGGCTCCTCGATATGTAGCGACGTCCGATCCAGGCCAGCAATTGCCGGATCAGCAACGCCATGCACAAGTAAACCAGCGTGGTAACGATGTAGGTCTCGAAGGCACGGAAGTTACGCGACTGGAGGAAGTTGGCGAAAAAACTCAGCTCTTCGGTGGCGATCTGCGAGCAGACCGACGACCCGAGCATCACGATGATGATCTGGCTGCTCAGTGCCGGCCAGACCTTGCTCAGCGCGGGTGCGAGCACCACGTAACGAAACGCTTCGTAGCGGTTCATGGCCAGTGCCGCGGCGGCTTCCAGTTGACCCTTGGGGATCGCCTGAATGCCGGCACGGATGATTTCCGTCGAATAGGCACCGAGGTTGATGACCATCGCCAGAATGGCTGCCTGCCACTCCGAAATCTGCATGCCAAGCGATGGCAGGCCGAAGAAGATGAAAAACAGCTGGACCAGAAACGGGGTATTACGGATCAGCTCGACATAGATGCCGAAGATCGTGGCGAACGGCTGGATCTTCCAGGCCCTCACGACTGCGCCAACGATGCCCAGGCTAACCCCGAGCAACGTGCCAATGGCAGTCAGTTCCAGCGTGAACAAGGCCCCGCGCAGCAAGAGATCAGCGCTTTGCAGGACCGGTGTAAAGTCGAATTGATAAGCCATTGGCGGATCCTGTGATCAGAACGCAGTGATCAAAGATCGGCTGGCAGCGGCTGCTTGAGCCAGGTCACGGAAGCTTTTTCCAGCGAACCGTCAGCCTTGGCAGCGTTGAGGATTTCGTTGACCTTGCCCAGCAGCTCCGGCTGGCCCTTGTTCACGCCGACATAGACCGGCGAATCCTTGAGCTTCACTTTCAGGCCCGGGATGCGTTTCGGGTTGCGCTCGCTGATGGCGACCATCACCACGTTGCCGCTGGCGATCAGGTCAGTCTGGCCAGCCAGGTAGGCGGCGATGGTCGAGTTGTTGTCTTCGAATCGCTTGATGGTTGCGCCTTCGGGAGCGACAGCGGTCAGTTCGATATCTTCGATAGCGCCACGGGTCACGCTGATGGTCTTGCCCTTGAGGTCATTGATGTCTTTGATCGGGGCATCAGGTGGGCCGAACACCGCCAGATAGAAAGGTGCATAGGCGCGGGAGAAATCGATGACCTTCTCGCGATCCGGGTTCTTGCCGAGGCTGGAGATCACCAGATCGACCTTGCCAGTGGTCAGGAAGGGAATGCGGTTGGTGCTGTTGACCGGCGTCAGCTCAAGTTTGACTTTCAGTCTGTCGGCCAGCAGTTGTGCGGTGTCGATATCCAGGCCGCGTGGTTTCATGTCCGGGCCGACCGAACCAAACGGAGGGAAGTCCTGAGGTACAGCGACTTTCAAGGTGCCGCGCGCTACTACGTCATCCAGACCGTTGGCATGGGCAGGGGTCTGGCTCAGCATCAGGCTGGCAAACAAGGCAGTAAGCAGTGCGCTGTAACGCTTGGTCATGGGAAATCTCCGAACGGAACGAAAGATGTTGGCTTGTCCCGTAGTGCACAGCTCATGCCAGTCATTCTGTTTGTGCCATAACTCGGGCTTTTCGGGCCGAATTTGGTCTTACTGGTCTGAACAGTTGGTTTGTCGGGTGCCCTGCTTTGGCGCGCCTGAAAGCCACGCCGCCCCAGCGCTGGGCGTCGCTTGCCGGATGATGAAGATGGCGATAAAAGGGGTTTTTACTGGACTGACTGGCCTGAACAGTGATGCCGCAAAACTCACTCGCAGTACCTGAATCGGCTCTTCGAGCAATCCGCAAACTGATTGCCGAGCAAGGCTACAAACCTGGCGACAGCCTGCCCTCGCAGCGGGATCTGGCGGTTTTGCTGGGCGTCAGTCGAGCCTCGTTGCGCGAGGCCTTGTCATCGCTGAGTGCCTTGGGAATTGTCAGTGTGCAGCCGGGCAAAGGGGTTTTCATTCAGTCGATTTCTGAACCAGAACAGCGCACGGCCGGTTTTTCCTGGCCTTTCGATGCCCGGGTTTCTCCAGCGGATACGTTTCAACTGCGTTATGCGCTGGAAGGCTTTGCCGCTGGTCTGGCCGCTGTCACCCTGACCGCCGACGAGCGGGACGTACTGGAAGACAATGTCGAAGCCATGCGCCTGGAGTTGCGCGCCGGGGATTTCGAGGCGGCGTCCAGGCTGGACTTCGAGTTCCACCGCCACATTCTGGTCGCCAGTGGCAATCAGGCCATGTTGGGAATTGTGACCGCAGGTGCCGATATCTTCCTCGAAAGTCAGAAAATGCCTTTCATTCGTGCAGGAAGAGTCATGGAAACCTGGCAGGAACATCGCAAGATTTTGCGGGCCCTTTCCCGGCATGCTTCCGGTCCGGCGCAAAAAGCCATGCAGGAACATATCCGTGGTGCTGCATTGCGCACGGGTATCGTCTTCGTTTCACCCGCCAGCTAAATGCGGGGCTATAACCATATTCATGGGTTCCGATAGCCAGACTCAATGATCCTCGGCTTCCTGAATGGCATCAGGCCCGCTATGATGAGCGTCGTTTTTAGCCTACGACCTCGGAGAACTCCATGAGTAGCGACCTGATCAAACACGTCACCGACGCCAGCTTCGAAGCCGATGTCCTCAAGGCTGCGGGCCCTGTGCTTGTTGACTACTGGGCTGAGTGGTGTGGCCCGTGCAAGATGATTGCCCCGGTTCTGGACGAAATCGCCAGCACCTACGAAGGCCGTCTGACCATCGCCAAACTGAACATCGATTCGAATCCGGATACCCCGGGCAAGCATGGCGTGCGTGGTATCCCGACCCTGATGCTGTTCAAGGACGGTAACGTCGAAGCCACCAAGGTAGGCGCCTTGTCGAAGTCGCAACTGGCTGCTTTCCTCGACGCCCATCTTTGATGTATCTAAAGCCCCGCGAATAGCGGGGTTTTTTCTGGCGTCGTACTAGACGCCTGGAAAATCAAGTGGTACATTCGGCCCCGCAATGGATTCTCCATTGCCCCCTGCAAGCCGTCGCCGACGCTCTCCTTTCGATTTAGTACGCGATCCTGTCGCCTTCTCTGCGGCGCGGCCTCATTAAGCCAAAAGCTTAATTTCCCTCCATACATGATTACGTCATTCCCATATGAACCTGACTGAACTCAAGCAAAAGCCGATTACCGATCTGCTCGAAATGGCCGAACAGATGGGCATAGAAAATATGGCCCGTTCGCGCAAGCAGGATGTGATTTTCTCCCTGCTGAAAAAGCACGCCAAAAGCGGCGAGGAAATTTCTGGTGATGGCGTGCTGGAGATCCTCCAGGACGGCTTCGGCTTCCTACGCTCCGCGGATGCTTCCTATCTCGCAGGCCCGGACGATATCTATGTCTCGCCTAGCCAGATCCGTCGTTTCAACCTGCGTACCGGCGACACCATCGTTGGCAAGATCCGCCCGCCGAAAGAAGGCGAGCGTTATTTCGCCCTGCTCAAGGTCGACACGATCAACTTCGATCGTCCGGAAAACGCCAAGAACAAGATTCTGTTCGAGAACCTGACGCCGCTGTTCCCGAACGTACGCATGAAGATGGAAGCCGGTAACGGTTCCACCGAAGACCTGACCGGTCGCGTGATCGATCTGTGTGCTCCAATCGGTAAAGGCCAGCGTGGTCTGATCGTTGCGCCGCCGAAAGCGGGCAAGACCATCATGTTGCAGAACATCGCGTCGAACATCACTCGCAACAACCCGGAAGTTCATCTGATCGTTCTGCTGATCGACGAGCGTCCTGAAGAAGTGACCGAAATGCAGCGTACCGTACGCGGCGAAGTGGTTGCTTCCACGTTCGACGAGCCACCAACCCGCCACGTGCAGGTTGCTGAAATGGTGATCGAGAAGGCCAAGCGTCTGGTCGAGCACAAGAAGGACGTCGTGATCCTGCTCGACTCCATCACTCGTCTGGCCCGCGCCTACAACACCGTGATCCCAAGCTCCGGCAAGGTACTGACCGGTGGTGTCGATGCTCACGCCCTGGAGAAGCCAAAGCGTTTCTTCGGTGCTGCGCGTAACATCGAAGAAGGCGGCTCGCTGACCATCATCGCCACCGCGCTGGTTGAAACCGGCTCGAAGATGGACGAAGTGATCTACGAAGAGTTCAAGGGTACGGGCAACATGGAGCTGCCTCTGGATCGCAAGATCGCAGAGAAGCGTGTGTTCCCGGCCATCAACATCAACCGCTCCGGCACCCGCCGTGAAGAGCTGTTGACTGCTGACGATGAACTGCAACGCATGTGGATCCTGCGCAAGCTGCTGCATCCTATGGATGAAGTCGCTGCCATCGAGTTCCTGGTCGACAAGCTCAAGCAGACCAAGACCAACGATGAGTTCTTCCTGTCGATGAAACGCAAGTAACCGACAGCCTGAACAAGAAGTGGCGTCCCTCGGGGCGCCATTTTTTTTGCGTAAGAATTCCCGTGGGAGGGGGCCTTGGCCGCGACGGCAATGCTTCAGACAGCGGTGTTTCTTCTGAATGTCGCAATGCTTTTCGCCAGCAAGCTGCCTCCAACGAATGACATTCATGTCTTTGTCCCAGAATAAATTCACTCCCATGCCTGCTCATGGCTGCCACGATTCTGCAGAGCAGGTACGATGTGCACCTATTTGAATAAGTGGCCGGGTTAATGAAATTCAAGGACCTAAGGGATTTCGTGCAGCAGCTTGAGCAGCGCGGAGAGTTGAAACGCATTCAGATGCCCATTTCCCCTGTGCTGGAAATGACTGAAATCTGCGACCGAACGCTGCGTGCCAAAGGCCCGGCCCTGTTGTTTGAAAAGCCGGTCGGCTTCGACATTCCGGTGCTGGGCAACCTGTTCGGTACGCCTGAGCGTGTCGCGATGGGCATGGGGGCCGAATCCGTCGAGGAATTGCGGGAAATCGGCAAGTTGCTGGCCTTCCTCAAGGAGCCGGAGCCGCCCAAAGGCCTGAAGGATGCCTGGTCAAAGCTGCCCATCTTCAAGAAAGTCATCTCCATGGCCCCCAAGGTGGTCAAGGATGCGCCGTGCCAGGAGATCGTCATCGAAGGCGATGACGTCGACCTGAACATGCTGCCCGTCCAGACCTGCTGGCCCGGCGATGTCGCTCCGCTGATCACCTGGGGTCTGACGGTCACTCGTGGGCCGAACAAGGAACGCCAGAACCTGGGCATCTATCGCCAGCAGGTGATCGGGCGTAACAAGGTCATCATGCGTTGGCTCAGCCATCGTGGCGGTGCGTTGGACTTCAAGGAGTGGTGCATCAAGCATCCCGGAGAGCCGTTCCCGGTGGCCGTTGCCCTGGGCGCCGACCCGGCGACCATTCTGGGTGCCGTAACGCCTGTGCCTGACAGCCTGTCCGAGTATGCTTTTGCAGGCCTGCTGCGCGGCACTCGCACCGAGCTGATCAAATGCCGCGGCAACAACCTGCAAGTGCCGTCCAGCGCGGAAATCGTGCTTGAGGGCGTGATCCATCCCGGTGAAATGGCCGATGAAGGTCCTTATGGCGACCACACCGGTTATTACAACGAAGTGGACAGCTTTCCGGTGTTTACCGTCGAGCGCATTACGCACCGGATCAAGCCGATCTATCACAGCACTTACACCGGTCGTCCGCCGGATGAGCCTGCGATTCTGGGTGTTGCCCTGAACGAAGTGTTCGTGCCGATTCTGCAAAAGCAGTTTCCGGAAATCACTGATTTCTATCTGCCGCCCGAAGGCTGTTCCTATCGCATGGCCGTCGTGACCATGAAGAAACAGTATCCTGGCCATGCCAAACGGGTGATGCTGGGTGTCTGGTCATTCCTGCGGCAGTTCATGTACACCAAGTTCGTGATCGTCACCGACGACGACATCAACGCTCGCGACTGGAACGACGTGATCTGGGCCATCACCACGCGCATGGACCCCAAGCGCGATACGGTCATGATTGAAAACACGCCTATCGATTATCTGGACTTTGCTTCACCGGTCTCCGGGCTGGGTTCCAAGATGGGGCTGGACGCTACGCATAAATGGCCGGGCGAAACCACACGCGAGTGGGGCCGGGCTATTGTCAAGGACGAGGCGACTACACGTCGGGTCGATGAAATCTGGAATCAACTGGGAATAGATTGATGCGTGTAACGTTGCAGCCGTCGGGCGCAGTGCTGGAAACTCTGCCGGGCGAGCGGATTCTCGATGCTGCACAGCGCCTGGGCTATGAATGCCCGCAGAGCTGCCGCAATGGTAATTGCCATGTCTGCTCGGCGCTGTTGGTGCAGGGGCGCGTGAAGCAGGCCAGTGATGAGCTGACCCATGGCGAGATCTACACCTGCCTGGCCGAGCCCCTGGAAACCTGCGAAGTCCTGTGGGATGCGGTCTTGCCGCTTGGCGAACTGCCGGTTCGCAAATTCGCCTGCCAGCTCAGCGAATGCGTGGAAGTGGGTGGCGATGTCTGGCGAGTTGGCCTGCGGGCTCCTGCTGGCAAGCTGCCGCGCTATCACGCCGGGCAATACCTGATGATCGAGCGCGAGAACGGCGAAAAGTCGGCTTTCTCGCTCGCTTCTGCGCCGCACCGCGGGCGGGATCTGGAATTGCACGTGCTGGTCCGCGAGGCCAGCGCCCGCGCACTGATCGAACAGCTTCAGCGCAACGCAATGGCACGGGTAGAGCTGCCTTTTGGCGATACCCATCTTGCCGACCTTCCCGATGGCCCGCTGGTATTGATTGCCGCAGGTACGGGCATGGCTCAGATGAGCAGCCTGATCGAGCATTGCCGCGCCAAGGGTTTCAGCCATCCGGTGCATCTGTACTGGGGCGTGCGACGTCCTGAGGATTTTTACGAAATCCAGCATTGGGACGAGTGGGCAACGCTGCCCAACCTGTTCCTGCACAAGGTTGTCAGCGACCTTTGTGGTTGGGAAGGGCGCTGTGGGATGTTGCATGAAGCGGTCCGCGATGACATCGGCGATCTGTCCTCGATCCATGTCTATGGCAGCGGCTCGCCCGCCATGATCTACGCGACCCTTGATGCCTTGGTGGGTGCCGGAATGGACGCTCATCAGATGCGTGCTGACGTTTTTGCCTACGCGCCTCGTGCATAGCTTCTGACTGACGGCCTTGTAACCGGATTGCAATTTTTTTCATTCGCTTATAGCTTATAGCGATGAAAAACATCATCGTATGCTTTTTCGCAACACAGGCCCCGGCCTGCAGCAAGACCCGCACCACGATACCTTGGCGCCGCTTATCCATGAGCGGGTCCTCAGGGCTCGGTTATGACTGACAGCCAGGCTGTCAGGGAGGCAAATGGACAATCCAATCAATGAATTGGCGGTGGCCGTGCATGACGGCCTTGGTCTGAAATATCCGCCAGTAATCGATCTTGGCCCGCAACTGACCCGTGAGCAATTGCTTGCATCTATGAATGCCACCATGCGGCGCCACAAGGGCGGCCCTGTCTGGCTGTTCGCCTATGGCTCGCTGATCTGGCGTCCTGAATGCAAGGCCGTCGAGCGTCAGCGCGCGCGCGTTCACGGCTACCATCGCGGTTTGTATCTGTGGTCCCACGAGCATCGGGGCACACCCGAAGTGCCCGGCCTGGTATTTGGTCTGGATCGTGGCGGCTCCTGCACGGGATTCGCCTATCGCTTGCCGGATGAATGCCTTGAAGAGTCCCTGTTTGCGCTCTGGAAGCGCGAGATGCCTTATCCCTCTTATCGACCGCACTGGCTGAGCTGCCGTCTTGAAGATGGCACCCAGGTACAGGCTTTGGGATTTGTGCTGGAGCGGCATCTGCCCAGTTACGCGGGCAACCTGCCGGACAGTGTGCTGAGCCAGGTGCTGGCCAGTGCGAGCGGACGGTATGGCACCACCCGCGATTACGTGGAGCAGACCGCCAACGCCCTGCGTAGCCACGCCATGCCAGACCTGAATCTGGAGGCGCGGCTGAAGCGTTGCCGGTCTAACCCGGTTGCACTTTGACTCAAGTTTCCCGGGACGTGCTGGCAACCTGCTTGTGACGTAGTGTTGGCGCAAGGAACGCCATCGCCAGGATGCAGGCACCGATCAGCAGCACGAAACCGCCATCCCAGCCGAAGTGGTCAACGGTGTAACCCATCGCCGCACTTGCTGCGACCGAGCCGCCCAGATAACCGAACAGCCCCGTGAAACCTGCCGCAGTACCGGCAGCCTTCTTGGGTGCCAGCTCCAGGGCTTGCAGACCGATCAGCATCACCGGACCGTAGATCAGGAAGCCGATGGAAACCAGAGCGATCATGTCGACGGTCGGGTTGCCTTCCGGGTTCAGCCAGTACACCAGCGTTGCGATGGTCACCAGGAACATGAACACCATGCCGGTCAGGCCACGATTGCCCTTGAAGATCTTGTCCGACATCCAGCCGCACAGCAGCGTGCCCGGAATGCCCGCCCACTCGTACAGAAAATACGCCCACGAAGTCTTGTCGACCGTGAAGTGCTTGGCTTCTTTCAGGTAGGTTGGAGCCCAGTCCAGCACGCCATAGCGCAGCAAATAGACGAACACGTTAGCCAGGGCGATGTACCACAGCAGTTTGTTGCGCAGCACGTATTTGACGAAGATTTCCTTGGCGCTGAATTCTTCTTCATGGCTGGCATCGTAGCCTTCCGGGTAGTCGTTCTTGTAGTGCTCGATCGGTGGAAGACCGACCGACTGCGGCGTATCGCGCATGGTCGCGAAAGCGAATACCGCTACCAGCAAGGCTACGGCTGCCGGCACATAGAATGCCGCGTGCCAGTCGTTGGTCCAGCCCATGCCCAGCAGAAACAGCGGGCCGATCAGGCCTCCACCCACGTTATGCGCCACGTTCCAGACCGAAACCACACCGCCGCGTTCTTTCTGCGACCACCAGTGCACCATCGTCCGCCCGCTTGGAGGCCAGCCCATGCCTTGTGCCCAGCCGTTTATGAACAGCAGCACAAACATGATCGTGACACTGGACGTCGCCCAGGGCGCGAAACCGAAAATGAACATCACCCCGGCCGACACCAGCAACCCGAACGGCAGGAAATAGCGTGGGTTGGACCGGTCCGAAACCAGCCCCATCAGGAACTTCGACAGGCCGTAAGCAATCGCAATGGCCGACATCGCCACCCCCAGTTGCCCGCGTGTGTAGCCTTCCTCAATCAGGTAAGGCATCGCCAGGGAGAAGTTCTTGCGCAGCAGGTAGTAACCGGCATAACCGATGAAAATACCAGCGAAGATCTGCCAGCGCAGACGACGGTAAGTGCTATCGACCTTTTCTTCGGGTATGGGTGCCAGGTGCTTGGCAGGACGGAAAAACGCAAACATGCAGACGCTCCGGGTTTTTATTTTTTGCGAATGCGAATATTACATTTTCGTTACAGAAAAAAGCAGTGCTTTTTCTGAAAGTTCAGTAGGAAATGTGAGGCTGTTCGTGTTCTTTTGTGAACATCAGGTTTTGGTTTGCGCCGCCTGATTTGTTTGGGATTGGTCCTACGCGGCAATGGGATTTCGTGTCCTTATGCGCCCTGAGGGAGGCTTCTACTATCGCGATCGCTACGCCATGCAGGCGTTCATATCGCGGTTTGTAGAGGTTATGGATGAAGCTTTTCGTGTTTGTTTTTGTTCTTTTGCTGCCGCTGTCGGTGCAGTCTGCCGATGTCTTGCTTGTCCCGCTGTTTACGCCCAAACCCGAGTACCCTCCGGCCTTGATCAAAAGCAGATACACCGGAAAGGTACGAGTCCAGCTGGTGGTGAGTTCCAGCGGCAATGTTCAGGACGTTCGGGCTATAGAAAGCGGGCATCCAGAACTGACTGAAGCCGCTGTGTGGACCTTGGCCCAATGGCGTTATCGCCCATGGATCGGAGCCATTGGCGCGCCTTCGCAAGTCAGCATTATGGTCCCTGTCATTTTTGGCTCTCACGGAAGCAGGCACTTCAATGATGAAATTGATATCGGCCTGAGCAATTTCCGCTGTGCTTATGTGAATAACGAAGTCGATACGCAAACAAGGGACTTCCCGGAGGAGCCTTTGAATAAAGTCGACGTGTTCTGGTACACCGGTCAGTTCCTGTTCAGCAGCTATGCCGCTCTTTTACGCAGTGAAGATGAGCGAAAAGTCTTGCTTGAGCAGTTAGGGCAATCGATACCAGATATTGTGAAACGCTGCCGGCTTAATCCAGAGCACAGTTATGGGGACTACCTTCCCGTTTCCATCAAGAGCCTGTTGAGTGGTTTGACGCAGACCGACTATGTACCCAGCGTTTTGCAAGGAGCGCTGTGAATGTCGAGAAAACCTCATGGGCTGGGTGCGTTGTTGTTTACGGGTTTTTTGTTTGCGGGCTGTGCAAAAGCGGCCGATTCATACCCGGTGCCATTGTTCATGCCGGATATCGAGTATCCAGAAGAGCTGCGCGGTTCACGTGTAAAAGGCGATGTTGTCGTACGGATCTTTATTCAGGCCGATGGCGGGGTTCGATTCCTTGAGGTACTTGATTCGACCGAGCCAAGATTCGTCGCTGCAACCAAGCGGGCTATAGAGCAATGGCGTTTCGAGCCCTGGACGCCGTCAGGCCCCAATCCTGAGGGCGAAGTGGTGAAGGTCATATACAGCTATTTAGGGCGGCCGCATAAAGGACCGTCGCTTACCGCCAATGTCGAGTTAAAGAAGGTGTCATGCCGTCAGCTTATTAAAGAAAGAGATGAAAACTGGCGGGAAAAGGGTTCGTCTTATAAGGCGGATATCTTGACCCGAACGGAGCACTACCTTTCAAGTGGGCATGTCATACAGCAGTTTCTTTCAGCCGATGCGCGGGAGGCGCTGGTCATGGAGTTTATTAACGCGACTCCGGGCATCCTGGAGAACTGTCGAAAAAATCCCGACAGAAAGTATGTGGATTATCTGCCGGAGAATGTCCGGCGGAGTTTGTAGCGTGGGGTGTTTGTATTTTTCGCGAATAAATTCGCTCCTACGGTCTGCGTAGGGGCGAATTTATTCGCGAAGCCTGTTCTGGGTGGGCGTCAAGCGGCGGCTTGGCTCATCCTGAGAACTTCATCGAAGTGGATATCGTCGGATAAGTCTGCATGCGGCTGCATCGCCTCATGAAACGCCATGATCGCAACCTCAATGCTTGCTCCAAGGCTGCTCATCGCCAACTTGATCTGCTGACTGGCTTCTGGTCCTGGAATCCACGCGACTGACTGAGTGGCAACCTGAGGTTGGTTCTCGACCGTTTCACTTTGCGCCTGACGTGCGGCCAGCGTTCGTGCAGCCTCCTCGACCTGACTGCGTGCAAGTGCCAGCGCAGCCTGCTTTGCTTCTTCGATCTGACGCCTGGCCAGCTCACGAGCCTCTTCTTCGGCCTTTATCCGAGCAGCTTCTTCAGCAACGTGCTGTGCCTGGAGGCGAGCGGCCTCGGCTGCCAGGTGTTGGGCTTGCAGTTGCTCTTGCTCGGCCAGTCGGCCTGCAACTGGCGCAATGCGCTGTGCGAACTCGGCCAGAAAACGATTGGATTCCAGTGCGATGTGAGCGTTGTAGATGTTCATTGTGAACCCTATCCACGTCATTCCCGCGTTCTGGTGCGCAACTTGACTCTCTATAGACTCCTTGGTGTGCGACATATGGCCCAAGTACAGCTTGGCATCACTGAGGTCTTGGGGGGCAATCACTGCAAGTTTGCTCGCCGCAAGATGTTCGGCACTCACGCGATAACGCGCAACCACCTGAGAGGGGGCCATGCCGACCGTGTTGCCGACTTGACCAGCCAGCTCTTTTTGCAGAAAGTCAGGCAGTTTATGAAGATGGTTTTGAAACTCTTCCATGAAGTTCTCTCTTGTTAAAAAGGTTGTATTAATGATGTGGTTGATCATGGTGGTTGTCGGGTGATTTGAATCCCGGTTTTCCATTCTGAGCACGCCATCTTTTTACTGTTTCCAGAATGCCCTGATTGGTGGGAACTTCTGCGTAATAAATCAAATCTGAGCCGTCAGGGTGCTCCGTTATTTCTATAAAGTGGTCCAATAAGAGATCCGTGTGTCTTTCAAATTCTTCTCCGGGCAGGTTTCTAGGGTTGGTGAACTCGTTGATAAGGTCTAGAAACTCTTGCTCTGTGTAATTTTCCAGTTTTCTTTTGAGGTTCATTGCAATTTCCTGTGATGTTCGATGTGCTGTCTGGGAGGAAGTACTCTCAAGTTGTCAATGTCGTAAACACCCCCGCCGTTCGCTATTTCATGCACATGATGGATCTCAAAAACTTTCCGTCCTCCCACTTGATCAGCCAGCTTTGGTCGTGGAGCACGTCCGGACTTCATCAGCGCAAGGTTGTATGGTGTAAATTGTTCCTGAAGCTCTGGGTCACTGGCTATCGCCTTCCAGATTTCTGCTCGTAATCTGCCAAAACTACTGAACTGTCTACCCCTCAACTGATCCGCAATATGCGAAGGAATGGAAGCCCCTTGCGCACGCATGTTTTCGCCTAGCCAGATGCCTGTTACCGGTTTTCCGTATCCTGTCGCGACTCCCGGAATAGTCCGCGGGTCCTTGAAAAGCAGGTAGGTGTCCGGCAGGCCGGAGCCTGGCGGGAATACCAGGATGTAATCGTCAGGGTCGTCATTGACGAAGCTAGGCAGTTCGTCAACGCGGGTGCCTTGTGGCGATACATCCACTCCCGGGTCAACCGGCAAGGCCGGTTTCTGGCCTGGAAAACGGGTGGAGCTGTCTGCCGGTTGTTCAATTGGAGTCCAGACCAGTGCTGGCTGGGTATCGCCGTCACGAATAAATTCGTAGGTATTGTTCTGAGCGTTGTATGTGAAATTTCGGACACGAACTTTAGTGCCGATTTTTACGCCGTCTGCCACCACCCACTTGGCAACCGATTGTTGGCCGTCGTCCTCCATGACCAATCGGTGTGGAACATCAATGCTGCCGTTGACGCTGGCAACGTATTCCATATCCACCTGTGACGGCAGATTGAGTTGTGAGGCCGGGCTTGCGACATCCGGGCGTGACGCTCGGACAACTCCGTAGAGCGCTGCTCCAGAAAAGCCACCGACTCAGCGAGCAACCTGGCTTCATGCGCATTGCTCACGGCATCCGTCCAGGCCTGATGGGCCTGTTGAGCACGCTGCTGATCGCCTTGGCTGCGGGATTCCAGGTAGTGGCGATACTGCTCAGGTGTGGTGGCTGACAGCGCCTCGCCATGCGCCAGCGTTTTGAGGTTGCGTTGCTCCAGCTCGGCTTGCTTGCGGGCCAGCAGGTAGTTGATCCGGGATTTTTCCTGAAGGATCAGGTCCGCTGACTGTTGGCGGGTCGGGTTATCCGCCGGTGGTTTGAGGTCAGATTGAATCTCGCCTAGCAGCGCGGCGGGTAGCCCGGGTGCGGTCTGGTCGTAACGCTGAGCAAGATCAGACCTGAACGCTTTTTGAGTCTGGGTGAAGTCCCTGATCGCTTGTCGATACGCCTGCTCGCGCTGTGCCTGAGCGGCTGCCGCTTGAGCGCGTGCTTGTTCTGCGGCTTGCGCGTGAGCCTGAGCACGTGCCTGCTGTTCAGCTTGGGCTTGGGCCTCGGCGGCAGCTCGGGCTTGAGCTGCCTGTTGGCGGGCGCGAGCATGCAGCCGTCGACGCCGTCTTCTAAGGCTTGAAGAGCCTGTATTAGTGAAACTTCGATCAAAGAAGCCGGTATTTTGAGGTGCAGGATTACTACTGGGGGTGATGTTTACCGTTCCAGTTGTATTGTCATGTAGTACGTTGGTTTGTCGTTTCCTTCGTGTAGCCATACAAATCTCCTTGTTTGTATGGCTGGACGTTACGAATTTGCTGTCGGACGACGAGGTATATGTTTGTTGTTTTTGAAAGTCGTGAATTTATTTAAGTGGGAGTATCAGGGCTCTGTCTTTTTACCCCCATTTCAACCAACCGCCACCACCACTTTCCCCACCGCACTTCTTTTCCCCAGTACGTCAATCGCTTCTGCACCTCTTTCCAGCGGGTAAACCTGCGATACCAGCGGTTTCAACTTTCCTTCTGTATACCAATCAAACAATTGCTTGAAGTTCGCGGCATTGTCTTGAGGTTGTCTTTGCGCGAAGGAGCCCCAAAACACGCCGACTACTGATGCACCCTTTAATAGCGCGAGGTTTACGGGCAGTTCGGGGATGCGGCCGCTGGCGAAGCCGACGACCAGCAGGCGGCCGTTCCAGGCGATGGCGCGTACGGCCTGGTCGAAGAGGTCGCCGCCGACCGGGTCGTAGATGACATCGACGCCGTTGCCTGCGGTCAGGCGTTTTACTTCGTCCTTGAGGCTGGTTTCGCTGTAGTTGATGAGTTCGTCGGCACCGGCGTTTCTGGCCACTTCGAGTTTTTCGGCAGTGCTGGCGGCGGCGATGACGCGGGCGCCCAGGGCTTTGCCGATCTCCACGGCGGCCAGGCCCACGCCGCCGGAGGCTCCGAGCACCAGCAGGGTTTCGCCGGGTTGCAGGTTGGCGCGTTGTTTGAGGGCGTGCATGGAGGTGCCGTAGGTCATGCTGAATGCGGCGGCGGTGTTGAAGTCCATGGCTTGCGGGATCGGCAGTACGTTGTAGCCCGGCACGGCAACCTGTTCGGCGAAGCTGCCCCAGCCGGTCAGCGCCATGACCCGGTCGCCGGGTTTGAGGTGGGTTATCTTTTCACCGACCTGCGAGATGATTCCCGCTGCTTCGCCGCCAGGTGAAAAAGGGAAGGGCGGCTTGAACTGGTATTTGCCTTCGATGATCAGCGTGTCTGGAAAGTTGACCCCGGCAGCCTTTACATCGAGCAGGATTTCGTTCTTTTTGATGACGGGGCTGGCGACGTTTTCCAGTACCAGGGTGTCGGCAGGACCGAAGGCTTTGCAAAGCAGTGCTTTCATCGGACTATTCCTTTTCCAGTAATGGCCGATAAGGTCGGATATGCAGGTTTTCGGGTCAATGAGCATGGCCCGGCCTTATAAGCGTGTATAAGCTGTAACCTACGCGGCAACCCGTATTAAGGAGTGGACTGTGAAAGCGTGGATCTTGATGTTGTTGGCCTTGTCGCTGCCTGCCCTGGCGCAGGAAGAAGCCAAAGAAGGCGAGGGTGAGCCCAAGGCGGCTTATGTTTCCCTGACGCCTCCGTTTGTGGGTAACTACGCCCTTGATGGCGGGCCGAAGTTGCGCGTCTACAAGGCCGATATCGCCCTGCGCGTTACCGGTGCCGAGGCGCAGGCTGCAGTGAAACGTAATGACCCGCTGATCCGTAATCTGCTGGTTGCCCTGTTTACCCAGCAGACTGTCGACTCCATGAGCAGCGCCGATGCGAAGGAAAAGATTCGTCAGGAAGCGCTCAAGCAGGTCCAGCAAGTGATGACCAGCGAAGAGGGCAAGCCGATCGTTGAAGACTTGCTGTTTAACAACTTCATCGTTCAGTAACGCTTTTCAGCGCAGTGCCAGGATCGCCGACCACTGTTCGGCGGTCACGGGCATGACCGAGAGTCGACTGCCTTTCTGCACGAGAGGCAGTTGCTCAAGCGCCGCTTGTTGTTTCAGATAACCCAGCCCCAGCACTTTCGGGAATATGTCCACGAAGGCTACATCGACTGCGCTCCAGGGGTTTTTCTCGGCGCTTGCCTTGGCGTCGAAGTAATGACTTTGCGGTTCAAGGGCTGTCGGGTCCGGGTAAGCCGCTTCGATAATCCTGCCAACTCCGGCAATGCCCGGCTCCGGGCAACTGGAGTGATAGAAAAAGAACTCATCCCCCACTGCCATGCTGCGCAGGAAGTTGCGGGCCTGATAGTTGCGCACGCCATCCCAGCGGGTTTTGACGAGGCGTTGCAAGTCACTGATCGAAAGTTCGTCGGGCTCTGATTTCATCAGCCAATAGGCCATTGGGTGTTCTCCATGGAAATGCACAACATCGGGATGTTTTTATGACAAACCGACAGTCGGTTGGCGCCACTATTTGCGTACTGGTTCACGTTATCGCAAAATGCCGCTTTTTTAAGCACCCTGCTGTTACACAGCCTGTACAGAAGCGGCTGTTGGCAGCGCTTTGATTTGCCGAAGGAGGGCAGTCAATGAAACGCAAGCCGGATTTACTGTGGGTTTTAGTTGCATTGTTCGGCTTGGGTATCGTGACTACCGGTTATGCGCAGAGCTTGTGGACCAACAAGGTGGATGCTCCTGTCGAGATCACTCAGCAGCAACAGAAAGTGCCCGGGCGGCATTGAGGTTGTAAGCATCTTTCTTTTCCGGGGGCTATGCCTGTAGCTCCCGCCGCGTCACTTCCCAGATTCTTCTTGTGCCAGATACCAGCGTCTGTCCGATACCGTGCCTTGCAGCGGTACGTCCCAGCTTGCCTGTGCAAGTCGTTCGACCTTCTGGCATTCATGGGCCATGCCCAGCAGCAGCGGTTTTTTCCAGGTTTTTCTGCGCGCCAGGTAAGCCAGGCTTCGGTCGTAGAAGCCGCCACCCATCCCGAGGCGTCCGCCTTCGTCATCGAACCCGACCAAGGGCATCAGGATCAGATCCAGCGCCCAGATATTGCGTTGCCGTGCGCGGTTGATTCGCGGCTCGGGGATGCGAAAACGGTTGGGTATGAATTTCTCTCCGGGACGTACGCGCTGGAAAACCATTCTGGTACGCGGCCATGCGTTGAGCACTGGCAAGTAAGTCGCCTTGCCCCGGCGTTGGGCGGCGCGTAGCAAAAGGCGTGGGTCGATCTCGCCGTCCATGGGCAGATACAGCGAGACATGCCGGGCGCGACGAAACAGTGGGTGTTGCGCCAGTTGGCGATAGAGGCCGTGGGCGGCTTCGCGTTGCTGGCTGCGACTCAATGCACGACGCGCCTTGCGTAGCTGGCGGCGCAGTTGTGTGCGTGTGAGCGACGATGTGCTGATCATGAGTGCAAGATCATGCAGGCTGATCCGTGAGGTTGAAACCAGAGACAGGATCGTCACTGCCGGCAGCAGAACCGGCAATGAATTGAATGTGGACTCCCCGACGAACCGCTGTCGGTTTAGCCCTTGAACCCGAAAGTTCAAGGTGGAGATTGCAGGAGGTTTTAAGGCTTTCCGTCGAGCGGACATGCACACCAACCCCAACGTGCAACCCCCGTGGTTGTGCGTATCGGCTCAGGGACATGACCGACTGGCAAGCACTCCAGGGAGCGGCGCAAGTATACAGAAACGTCCGGAAATAATCAGCTGCGTGGTGAATCGGGTGTTGTCGGGGTTTCTGTGGACAGTGCCAGATCGACTCTTTCCAGCAGGTCGCGGACGTGTTCGCGGGTCGAACCGCTGGTTTGCACGTCAGGCAGATTCTGTTTGTGCAGCAGGTCGTGAGTGATGTTCAGGGCGGCCATGACGGCAATGCGGTCTGCGCCAATCACTTTCCCGCTGCTGCGGATTTCACGCATCTTGCCATCCAGGTAGCGGGCGGCGCTGACCAGGTTGGTGCGCTCTTCCTGAGGGCAAATGATCGAGTATTCCTTGTCGAGGATTTGAACGGTAACGCTGTTGCCATTACTCATGAGTCTTGCTCCAGGGCCTTGAGGCGCGAAATCATGGACTCGACCTTCTGCCGGGCGATTTCGTTCTTTTCAATGAGGTGGGCGCGTTCCTCGCGCCAGGATTTTTCCTGAGCTAGTAGGAGTGCATTTTGGCTTTTAAGTTGCTCGGAGTGTTTGAGCAGCAATTCCAGCCGGTTCATCAGGGCTTGCAGATCGGTGTCTTCCATTGTTTTCCACTGAGTACTTTCTGATGAATGGCACGGAGTCGGTTAACGCCACTGCCTCTAACCGCCGCGTTGATGATCTTGTTGCGCGGATAGTCTAGGATACAAGGCCTTCATTCTAGACATTGCGCCGTTTGGCGACTAGCTGCCCATGCCCATTCAGAATTCCCCGTACAAAGCATTTGCCACTCTGCTCAATACCAGTGGTCATCCTGTTTCCCCTGCCGAACTGCACGGCCTGTTGCTGGGGCGTAGTTGCGCCGGTGCCGGCTTCGATAGCGAAGGCTGGTTTGCCGATGCTTCCGTACTGCTGGAGACCGAGCCTGAGGACAACGTTCGTCAGGCACTGATCGGCTTGCAGGAGATGGTCAAGGGCGAGTTGACCGGTGATGACATGACCGTCGTACTGTTGCTGCCTGGCGATGACGAGCCGCTGACCGAGCGTGCGGCCGCACTGGGTCAATGGTGCCAGGGTTTCCTGTCGGGCTTTGGTCTGGCAGTCGGAGATGCGGTGTTGAGCATCGAGGCCACTGAAGTGTTACAGGACTTGGCTGCAATCGCTCAGGTCCAGGATGCACTGGAAGAGTCCGAAGACGGCGAAAGCGACTATATGGAAGTCATGGAGTACCTGCGCGTCGCACCACTGCTGCTGTTCACCGAATGCAGCAAGGCCGTTGCGCCACAGCCCAAGCCTTCCCTGCACTGATTGTTCATCACGGCGCGCTGTGTCAGGGCTTCAAGAGTCCTGACCGGCTAGCTCCACCAAGGGACCCCGTCTGCCCATGATCAATATTCCGAAGTCCGAATACGCCCGCCGACGCAAGGCCCTGATGGCCCAGATGGTGCCCAACAGCATCGCCATTCTTCCGGCAGCGGCTGTCGCGATTCGCAATCGTGATGTCGAGCATGTCTACCGGCAGGACAGCGATTTCCAGTACCTGAGCGGCTTTCCCGAGCCGGAAGCGGTGGTGGTGCTGATTCCGGGGCGTGAATATGGCGAGTACGTGCTGTTCTGTCGTGAACGCAACCCGGAGCGCGAGTTGTGGGATGGCCTGCGTGCAGGCCAGGAAGGCGCCATTCGTGATTTCGGTGCCGACGATGCGTTCCCGATCAACGATATCGACGACATCCTGCCGGGCCTGATCGAGGGGCGCGAGCGGGTTTACTCGGCCATGGGCAGCAACCCTGAGTTCGACCGGCATCTGATGGAGTGGATCAACACCATTCGCTCCAAGGCGCACCTGGGTGCGCAGCCGCCGAACGAGTTCGTTGCGCTGGATCATCTGCTTCACGACATGCGCCTGTATAAATCGGCAGCAGAAGTGAAGGTCATGCGTGAGGCCGCAGAAATTTCTGCACGCGCCCATATCCGGGCGATGCAGGCCAGCCGTGCGGGGCTATATGAATTCAGCCTGGAAGCCGAGCTGGATTACGAGTTTCGCAAGGGCGGGGCAAGGATGCCGGCCTACGGGTCCATCGTCGCCTCGGGCCGCAATGCCTGCATCCTGCACTATCAACAGAACGACGCGCCGCTCAAGGACGGGGATCTTGTGTTGATTGATGCCGGCTGCGAGATCGACTGCTATGCCAGCGACATCACCCGCACCTTTCCGGTCAGCGGCACGTTCTCGGCAGAGCAGAAGGCGATCTATGAACTGGTGCTCAAGTCTCAGGAAGCCGCGTTCGCTGCCATCGGCCCCGGCAAACACTGGAACCAGGCTCATGAAGCGACGGTCAGGGTTATTACTGGCGGGCTGGTCGAACTGGGTTTGTTGCAGGGCGACGTTGACGAATTGATCGAGAGCGAAGCCTACAAGGCGTTCTACATGCACCGTGCCGGGCACTGGCTGGGCATGGATGTGCATGACGTCGGCGAATACAAGGTCGGCGGCGAATGGCGGGTGCTGGAAGTCGGCATGGCGCTGACGGTGGAGCCGGGGATTTATGTCTCTCCCGACAATCAGAACGTCGCGAAAAAATGGCGAGGCATTGGTGTGCGAATCGAGGATGACGTAGTGGTGACCAAGAAGGGGTGCGAAATTCTTTCTGGCGGCGTGCCCAAGACTGTCGCTGAAATCGAGGCCTTGATGGCTGCCGCACGGACTCAAGCCGCATGAGCCGCTTCAATCTGGCCATTGTCGGTGGCGGTCTGGTAGGTGCCAGCCTGGCTCTGGCGTTGCAGGCGGGAGCCAAGGCGCGTGGCTGGAAGATCGTATTGATCGAGCCTTTTGCGCCGGGCGATACCTATCAGCCCAGCTATGATGCACGTTCTTCGGCTCTCTCGTTCGGGGCGCGGCGCATCTATGAGCGCCTTGGTCTGTGGCAGCAGATCAGTCGGCGTGCCGAACCCATCATGCAGATTCAGGTGTCCGACCGTGGGCGCTTCGGTGCGACTCGTCTGGCTGCAATGGAAGAAGGCGTGCCAGCGCTGGGATACGTGGTGGAAAACGCTTGGCTTGGCCAATGCCTGTGGGCCGGCCTGGACCGTGAAGTCGTCACGTGGCGCGTGCCTGCCGAAGTCTCGCGCATGCAGGCGTTGGCCGATGGCTATCGACTGACATTGAATGATGAAACCGAACTGGAATGCGATCTGGCTGTGCTGGCTGACGGCGGCCGCTCCAGCCTGCGCGAACAGTTGGGGATTGGTGTGCGGGAACGCTCTTACAATCAGAGCGCATTGATCGCCAATATCACCCCGAGCGAGGCGCATTGCGGGCAGGCGTTCGAGCGCTTCACGGACGAGGGGCCCATGGCCCTGCTGCCATTGCCGGAGAACCGCTGCGCGCTGGTCTGGACGCGCAATGGCAACGACACGCAACGCCTTGCCGCTCTGGATGACCGCAGCTTCCTCAGTGAACTGCAAAATGTATTCGGTTACCGCCTGGGCACCTTGCGTCAGGTCGGCACGCGACATGTGTATCCGCTTTCTCTGGTGGAAGCCGAAGAGCAGGTTCGCTCGCATCTGGTCGTGCTGGGCAATGCAGCCCATAGTCTGCATCCGATTGCCGGGCAGGGCTTCAACCTGTCATTGCGCGATGCCGATGCCCTGGCCGAAGCCTTGCTCGAAAGCGACAAGTCGCCGGGTGATCTGGCGACCTTGCTGGCCTATCGTGAAAGTCAGCGCCTCGATCAACAACTGACCGTGGGTTTCTCCGACAAGGTGACCCGCCTGTTTGGCAGTACGCAGCCGGTGGTCACGGCAGGTCGCAACCTGGGGTTGCTGGGGCTGGACCTGCTGCCGCCCGCCAAACGCTGGTTCGCCCGTCAGGCCATGGGCCTGGGCACTCGATCCGATGTGTGACGCACGGACTTTTAAAACACGGCCCAGGCCGCAAGCGAGAACGATCTAAGCATGGAAACCCGCGCAGATGTGCTGATTGTCGGAGCCGGAATGGTCGGCAGCGCCCTTGCATTGGCCTTGCAGGGCAGCGGCCTGGATGTCGTCGTGCTCGATGGCGGCCCTCTGAGTGTCAAGCCGTTCGATACGCAATCGGCCTTTGAGCCTCGCGTCAGTGCCCTCTCGGCTGCCAGCCAGCGGATTCTGCAGCGCCTTGGTGTCTGGGAAGGCATCGCCGCCCGTCGTATCAGCCCTTATGGGCAGATGCATGTGTGGGATGGCAGCGGCACCGGCGAGATCCACTTTTCCGCATCCAGCGTGCATGCCGAAGTGCTGGGTCATATCGTCGAGAACCGCGTGGTGCAGGACGCCTTGCTTGAGCGCCTGCACGACAGCGATATCGGTTTGCTGGGCAATGCCCGTCTGGAGCACATGCGTCACTCCGGCGACGACTGGCTGCTGACACTGGCCGATGGCCGTCAGTTGCGTGCGCCGCTGGTCATCGCTGCCGATGGCGCCAATTCGGCTGTACGCCGCCTGACAGGTACTCCGACCCGCGAGTGGGATTATCTGCATCACGCCATCGTCACCAGCGTGCGTACGGCAGACTCTCATCGCAAGACAGCCTGGCAGCGTTTTACCGACGATGGCCCTCTGGCGTTCCTGCCGCTGGAGCGAGAGGGCGAGCACTGGTGTTCCATCGTCTGGTCGGTGACTCCGCTGGAAGCCGAGCGCCTGATGGCGCTGGATGACGAAACCTTCTGTCGCGAACTGGAGCGGGCTTTCGAGGGCCGTCTGGGACAAATGCTGACGGCCGACCCGCGAGTATGTGTTCCGTTGCGTCAGCGTCACGCCAAGCGCTATGTCGCGCCGGGGCTGGCACTGATTGGCGATGCCGCACACACCATTCACCCTTTGGCCGGTCAGGGTGTGAACCTGGGCTTTCTCGATGCCGCCGTACTGGCCGAAGTGTTGCTGCATGCCGCTGAGCGTGGTGAGCGACTGGCCGATGTCCGTGTGCTCGGTCGTTACGAGCGCCGCCGCATGCCGCACAACCTGTCACTGATGGCGGCCATGGAAGGTTTCGAGCGCCTGTTCCAGGCCAACCCGCTGCCGCTGCGCTGGTTGCGCAACACCGGCTTGAAAGTGGTCAACAAGATGCCGGAAGCCAAGGCCATGTTCGTGCGTGAAGCCTTGGGATTGTCCGGTGAACTCCCTGAGCTTGCACGCCTGTAGGAGCAGATTCATTCGCGAAACCTTCACGGAAACCTTCGCGAATGAATTCGTTCCTACAGTGGCTTGAAACATCTGGTAACGCCTCGGGTGGCTGTTCGATTGTGATCGAAAATGGGATTAACTACCATTTCGCCTCATTTTTCGAACGCGAGAGACTCCCATGCAGGCTAGCAAGCGTCTTCTGGCTGCTTTGACACTGACCGTGCTCGGCAGCACCGCCCAGGCTGCCGATGAAGTCGTGGTGTATTCATCGCGTATCGATGAACTGATCAAGCCTGTCTTCGATGCCTACACGGCCAAGACCGGGGTGAAGATCAAGTTCATCACCGACAAGGAAGCCCCGCTGATGCAGCGCATCAAGGCCGAAGGCGAGAATGCCACGGCTGATCTGCTGCTGACTGTCGATGCCGGTAACCTCTGGCAGGCCGAGCAGATGGGGATTCTCCAGCCGTTCACGTCGCCTGTGATCGACGCCAATATCCCGCCCCAATATCGTTCTTCCAGCCATGCCTGGACTGGCCTCAGCCTGCGCGCGCGGACCATCGCCTACTCGACGGACCGGGTAAAGCCCGCCGAGCTGAGCACTTATGAAGCACTGGCGGACAAGAACTGGGAAGGGCGTCTGTGCCTGCGCACGGCCAAGAAAGTCTATAACCAGTCCCTGACGGCGACCCTGATCGAAACCCACGGCGCTGAAGCATCCGAGAAGATTCTCAAGGGCTGGGTCAACAACCTGTCCACCGATGTGTTCTCCGATGACATCGCGGTGCTTGAGGCAATCAATGCCGGGCAATGCGACGTCGGCATCGTCAACAGCTATTACTACGGTCGTCTGCACAAGGAAAACCCGGATCTGGCAGTGAAGCTGTTCTGGCCGAACCAGTCGGACCGCGGCGTACACGTCAACCTGTCGGGCATCGGTCTGACCAGACATGCACCGCACCCTGAGGCTGCCAAGGCTTTGGTTGAGTGGATGACCGGGCCAGAGGCACAAACCATCTTCTCCGGCACTAACCAGGAGTTTCCGGCCAACCCGAAAGTCGCGCCATCGGCAGAGGTTGCGAGCTGGGGCGCGTTCAAGGCCGATACGATTCCAGTCGAAGTGGCGGGCAAGCGTCAGGCCGAAGCGATTCGCATGATGGATCGTGCTGGCTGGAATTGATTTAATACCCGCCACACCCCCGCAGGAGCGAATTCATTCGCGAATGAATTTGCTCCTGCGGGGTTCTCCATGTTTTTTGAGAATCCCCCTTGGCCCATCCCGCCCAACGCCGCTGGTATCCCCTTGTTTTTGCCATCGCCGCTTTGGTGCTGTTGCCGCTGAGCGTGCTGTTGCTGTCCTGGGAAACCATCGACCGGGAGATCTGGTCGCATCTGCTTGAAACCCAGATGGTTCGCCTGCTGAGCAACACGCTGATTCTGGTGCTGGGCGTCGGCGTCGGTGTGACGGTGCTGGGCGTCAGTCTGGCGTGGCTGACCAGCCTTTGTGAGTTTCCCGGCAGACGCTGGCTGGACTGGGCCTTGATGCTGCCGTTCGCGATTCCGGCCTATGTGCTCGCGTTTGTCTTTGTCGGCCTGCTGGATTTCTCCGGCCCCGTGCAAACCCTGATGCGTGAATGGTTTGGCAACGGCCTGCGTTTGCCGCGTGTGCGTTCCACGGGCGGGGTGATCATCGTTCTTGTGCTGGTGTTCTATCCCTACGTCTATCTGCTGGCGCGCACGGCGTTCCTGGCACAAGGCAAAGGTTTGATGGAAGCTGCCCGCGTGCTGGGGCAAACGCCTTTGCAGGCCTTCTGGCGAGTGGCGCTGCCCATGGCGCGCCCGGCAATCGGAGCCGGCGTGGCACTGGCGCTGATGGAAACCCTGGCGGACTTCGGTGCTGTGTCGGTGTTCAACTTCGATACTTTCACCACGGCCATCTACAAGACCTGGTACGGCTTCTTCAGCCTTTCCAGTGCGGCGCAATTGGCCAGTCTGTTACTGCTGGCGGTCATGGTCGTGCTGTATGGCGAGCGTCGGGCACGGGGCGCCAGTCGTGCGACCAACGAGCGGCCCCGAGGCAAGGCGCTCTATCACTTGCGTGGGCTGAAAGCGCTGGCGGCCACTGGCTGGTGTGGGCTGGTCTTTATCTGTGCGTTTGCCGTGCCCATGCTGCAATTGATCGTCTGGGTCTGGCAGCGAGGTCGTTTCGATCTGGATGAACGTTATACCGGCCTGATCCTGCATACGCTGTATCTGGGTGGCATCGCTGCGCTTATAACTGTCTGTGTGGCGCTGATCCTGGTCTTTGCCCGACGCATGGCGCCAACCCCGGTGATTCGCTCTGGCGTGAGCCTGGCCAATCTCGGGTATGCGCTGCCCGGTTCGGTCCTGGCCGTGTCGATCATGCTGGCATTCAGTTATCTGGACCGGGAGTTGGTGATTCCACTCTCCGGCTGGCTTGGTGGCGCTGGCAAGCCTCTGCTGCTGGGCAGCCTGTCGGCTCTGGTGCTGGCTTATCTGGTGCGCTTCATTGCAGTGGCCTATGGGCCGCTGGAAAACAGCCTGTCACGCATCCGGCCCTCGCTGCCGGAGGCGGCCCGCAGCCTTGGGGTCAGCGGGCCAAAGTTGTTTTTCAAAGTGTATCTGCCGCTCCTGATTCCGGGCGCACTGAGCGCGGCGTTATTGGTCTTTGTCGACGTGCTCAAAGAGATGCCCGCCACCTTGCTCATGCGTCCGTTTGGCTGGGATACCCTTGCCGTGCGCATCTTTGAGATGACCAGCGAGGGCGAGTGGGCGCGTGCTGCATTGCCCGCGCTGACGCTGGTACTGGTCGGGTTGTTGCCCGTGATCGGGTTGATCCGGCGATCGGCGCGGCAGATTGGTTAGTCACTCCCCATACGGCTACAATGCGCCGCAATCGGTGCGGTCTGTCAGACCGTTCGGCTTGCTGTCATTTGTTGCAAACCTCTAGCCACGAGGGGCTGCCTTTGATCTGCCGGTCCGCACCTTCGCCACGCCCGGAAGGAGAAACCCATGGGACAGCGTACCCCACTCTTTGACCTGCACCTCGCGCTTGGCGCGAAGATGGTCGATTTTGGTGGCTGGGACATGCCGTTGCATTACGGATCGCAAGTTGAGGAGCACCATCAGGTACGCCGCGATTGCGGAGTGTTCGACGTCTCTCACATGCATGTGATCGATGTCATGGGCAGTCAGGCCAAGGCCTGGTTGCGTTACCTGCTGGCCAACGATGTAGAACGGCTGCAAAGTCCGGGACGTGCGTTGTACAGTGCCATGCTCGATGCCCGTGGCGGCATCGTCGATGACATGATTGTCTACCTCACCGCCAGTGGTTATCGCCTGGTGGTCAATGCGGCCACCGGTGCCAAGGACCTGGCCTGGATGCAATCGCACCTGACCGGTTTCGACGTGCAACTGGTCGAGCGCACCGGGCTGGCAATGCTGGCGATTCAAGGGCCGCGTGCCAGAAGCCGGATTGCCGAACTGGTGTCCAGCGCACGTGCCGAGATCATTCATCAGCTCAAGCCTTTTGAAGCCCGTGATGACGGCGACTGGTTCATTGCCCGTACCGGTTATACCGGCGAGGATGGTCTGGAAATCATCGTGCCGGCCGAGCAGGCTCCCGGTTTTTTCAATGATCTGGTCGGTGCTGGTATTTCCCCTATCGGTCTGGGCGCGCGCGATACATTGCGTCTTGAGGCCGGCATGAATCTTTATGGTCAGGACATCGACGAAAATGCCTCGCCGCTGGTCTCGAACATGGGCTGGAGCATTGCATGGGAGCCAGCCGGGCGCGACTTCATCGGGCGCGATGCGCTGGAGAGCGAGCGTGCGGCAGGTGTAGCCTCGAAACTGGTCGGGCTGGTGCTTGAAGAGCGCGGCGTGTTGCGGGCGCGTCAGGTCGTGCGTGTCGCAGAAATTGGCGAAGGAGAGATCACCAGTGGTAGTTTCTCTCCTACGCTAAGCAAGTCGATTGCTCTGGCGCGTGTTCCGATGGCGACTGCCGACCGGGCCGAGGTGGAAATCCGCGGCAAATGGTATCCGGTGCGTGTGGTGCAGCCAGCGTTTGTACGTCATGGCAAAACCCTGATCTAACCTATCTGGCGGGTTTTCCGCTGACTCGATGTAGAGGATGACTAAATGAGCAATATTCCCGCCGAACTGCGTTTCGCCGAAAGTCACGAATGGGCGCGTCTGGAAGCAGACGGTACGGTAACCGTTGGTATCTCCGACCATGCTCAGGAAGCGCTGGGTGACGTGGTTTTCGTCGAACTGCCGGAAGTGGGCAAGGTTTTCGCCGCCACTGACGCCGCTGGCGTGGTCGAGTCGGTCAAGGCTGCCTCCGATATCTACTCGCCTGTCGCTGGCGAAGTCATCGGGGTCAACGAAGCATTGGCCGATGCTCCGGAACTGCTGAACAGCACTCCGTACGAAGCCTGGATTTTCAAGCTCCAGCCGTCCGATGCCACCGCTGATCTGGCAAAACTGCTGGATGCCGCAGGTTACAAAAGCGCCATCGGCGAGTAACTGAAGGGCAAAAGAATGCCGCTCGAACGAGCGGCATTTTTCATGGGCGCCGATTACTGGTTTTCTGCAACCAGGTTCTTGGCGAGGATTGCGTTGGCCAGTTCCATGTCGGTGGCATTCAGCCCCGGGTTGTCCTTGCGCACCTGCTGGATAGCGGCTTCAAGGAATGGCCCGCGGATACCACCATCGCTGGCGACGAAGCTGCCGGCGTCATCCTGTGCGGCGACGATCAGCTTGTGATCCTTGAAGGTCAGGTAAGTCGAGCCGGTGGTAGCACCGGACGAAATCACGTTACGCCAGAAACCGTCGGCCATCGCTGAACCGACCGGAAGTGACAGTAAGGCACATGTGATGACAGCAAGTTTGAGACGCATGGTGTACTCCGACTGTGGTTGTTCTGAGGGGTTGGATAGCCGGAGCAGCACATGAGTTCAATTTAAGTCGAGGGCCTCGACCTTCAGGATCACACCGTCCTGACCAATGACTTTTACCAGACTGCCCTCCGGCGCGTCCGGTCCTGTCACGATCCAGACGCTGTCAGCCGCCTTGATCTTGCCCCTTCCATCGACAATCGCGGTCTGGACGGTGAAGGTGCGACCTATCAGTTCCTGTCCGCGCATGTTCAGCCCTGGCTGATCCGATGGGCGGGCTACGCTGCGTTGCCGATGCCACCAATAGGCGGCAGTCAGCACGGAAAACAGGGCAAAGAGCAGAAACTGCAAGGCCCACGGCATCTCGGGCATGACGAAAGTCAGGACGCCGACCGATGCCGCCGCAATACCGATCCATAGCAGATACCCACCTGCACCGAACACCTCGAATATCAACAGCACCGTGCCCAGCCCAAGCCAGTCCCAGGCCGACAGGTTTTGCAGGAAATTCATCGTCCTTGCCTCAGGCTTTCGGGTTGTTGAAGGTGGCTTTGACGATTTCTCCGATACCGCCCACCGCACCGATCACCTGGCTGGCTTCCAGCGGCATCAGGATGACTTTGCTGTTATTGGCAGATGCCAGTTTGCCCAGTGTCTCGACGTACTTCTGAGCGACGAAGTAGTTGATGGCCTGTACGTTTCCGCCGGCAATTGCTTCGGACACCACCTGGGTAGCCCGCGCTTCAGCTTCGGCCTGACGTTCGCGTGCTTCAGCCTCCAGAAATGCGGCCTGACGACCACCCTCGGCTTCCAGGATCTGCGCCTGCTTCTTGCCCTCAGCGGTAAGAATCGCAGAGGCGCGCAAGCCTTCGGCTTCAAGGATTTGCGCACGCTTGATCCGTTCGGCCTTCATCTGGCCGGACATCGCCGCCATCAGGTCTGCTGGCGGGCTGATGTCCTTGATTTCGATACGGGTGATCTTGATGCCCCAGGGCGCGGTGGCTTCATCGACCGTGCGCAGCAGGCGCTCGTTGATGTTGTCACGCTGACTGAGCATCGCATCCAGCTCCATGGAGCCGAGCACGGTACGGATGTTGGTTTGCAGCAGGTTGCGGATGGCGTGTTCGAGGTTGTTCACCTCATAGGCGGCCTGTGCCGTGTTGACCACCTGAAAGAAACATACGGCATCGATCTGTACGGTGGCGTTGTCGGCGGTGATGACTTCCTGAGGTGGAATATCCAGCACGCTTTCCATGACGTTGATCTTGTGCCCGATACGGTCCATCACGGGCACAATGATATTGAGGCCCGGTTTCAGCGTGGTCGTGTAACGGCCAAAGCGCTCAACCGTCCACTGGAAGCCCTGCGGTACAACCTTGAAGCCCATGAAGACAATAGCAACTGCCAAGCCGACGAATAACAGAACTACACTGCCGATTTGCATAACCTTTCCCTGTCGATTTCTGATGTTGAGTTCGTTTTTCTAGCGCTGCTCGCTCTGTGGCGTGACCCGCAGCACTTCCTCCAGTGTCGTCAGTCCTGCCGAGACTTTTTGCGCGCCGGACAATCGCAAGCTGCGCATGCCCTCCTTGAAGGCCTGCCGGCGCATGGCGGTCAGGTCCAGGTCGGCGCTGATCAAGGCTTTGACGCTGTCGGACATAAGCATGATCTCGTAGACACCGGCGCGTCCACGGTAACCTGTTTCACGACATTCCACGCAGCCCACGGCCTGATGCGCGCCGCTCGGCACCGGGGCCTGCCAGGGGCGGGTCAGGGTCTGCCAATCGGTTTCGTTCAGATTGATCGGAGCCTTGCAGTGCGGGCACAGCGTACGTACCAAGCGTTGAGCCATTACGCCAAGGATGGTGGCCTTGAGCAGGTAATGCGGCACGCCGAGTTCAAGCATGCGGCTGATGGCGCTGGGTGCATCGTTGGTGTGCAGGGTCGAGAGTACCAGGTGGCCTGTCAAAGCAGCCTGAATCGCCATTTCTGCGGTTTCCAGGTCGCGAATCTCGCCGATCATGATGATATCCGGGTCCTGTCGCATCAAGGCCCGCACGCCGCTTGCGAATGTCAGGTCGATATTGTGCTGGACCTGCATCTGGTTGAAGGCTGGCTCCACCATCTCGATAGGGTCTTCGATGGTGCAGAGGTTGACCTCTGAAGTCGCCAGCTTCTTGAGCGTTGTGTAGAGCGTGGTGGTCTTGCCCGAACCGGTCGGGCCTGTCACCAGAATGATGCCGTTGGGCTGGCTGGTCATGCCCTGCCAGCGACGCAAGTCATCGCTGGAGAAACCCAGTTGATCGAACTCCTTGAGCAGCACCTCGGGGTCGAAGATCCGCATTACCATCTTTTCGCCGAACGCGGTGGGCAGGGTCGAGAGCCGCAACTCCACTTCGCCGCCATCAGGTGTTGTGGTCTTGACCCTGCCGTCCTGAGGTTTGCGCTTTTCCGCGACGTTCATCCGGCCCAGGCTTTTCAGGCGGCTGACCACCGCCATGGTGACCTGCGACGGGAACTGGTAGACGTTATGCAGCACGCCGTCGATACGAAAACGTACGGTGCCTTGCTCGCGGCGCGGTTCGATATGGATATCGCTGGCGCGTTGCTGGAAAGCGTACTGGAATAACCAGTCGACGATATTGACGATATGCGCGTCGTTGGCATCGGGCTCCTGATCGCTGGCACCCAGCTTGAGCAACTGCTCGAAGTTGCCCATGTTGCTTATTTTTTGATCGGTTGAAGTGGCCCCGCTGACAGACTTCGCCAGCCTGAAGAACTCCACTGTCACGCGCTGGATATCGACCGGGTTGGCCACCACGCGCTTGATTGAGAGTTTCAGTACATGGGCCAGGTCCTCTTCCCAGGCGCGAACATAAGGCTGCGCGCTGGCGATGGTTACGGACTCGCGATCCACGGCCACTGCCAGGATCTTGTGGCGCTGGGCAAAGGCGTAAGACATCAGGGGCGTAACCGCCGCGACATTGATTTTCAGCGGATCGATACGCATGTACGGCTGATCGCATTGCTGCGCCAGCCAGTGGGTCAGGGTTTCCAGATCGAGTTTCTTGCCGGGACGCTTGAGGTCATCGAACTGTTGGGACGCAATGAACTCCAGCGGATGGAGCTGGATATTCGCTGCGCTACGGCGCTGGGTGAGTGCTGTTTCTGCGTCGATCTGGGTGAGGACGCCTTGGGCGACCAGATCACGTAGCAGATCGTTCAGATCGAGCCAGCGATCCTGTGACGATGGGGCGAGGACTGCCATGCGCGCTCCTTGGGGCAATTCATCATCAGACGATGAGCAAGAATAGTCCTCAAGCGTGCCAGTGTTGAGCCCTCTATGCGACCGGGAATTGCGAATCTTTGCGAGACAATTCAGCCTGCGGCCAGTGCCACACGCTGATGAGAGGCCTCTGTGGCGTGTATTTGCTCCAGTTCGACCGAATATACATCGATCAGATTGCGCATTTTTTCGCCAATCACCTGAGCCCGATGCCAGCTTAACCCGTCGACCAGAAGATCAATGGCCAGCATTTGATCCTGGCGTGAAACAATGATGTTCTGCGGCGTCAGGTATTGCATCGCAAACAGATTCAGGACCTGACACAGCAAAGCCGGTTCGGCTTCGGCCAGAACCTGATAGCGCGCGCAGCAGGAAAAATTGGCGGGTGACCATGTGTCCGGACGCATTTCGGGGGCTGCAACGGCTTCAAGGTTGGGCATACTGGCCTCTCCTGTATTGAGTGGAGAAATTCTTGCACGCCGAAACGGAAATTTCTGGTCTATGATCAATAGGTTTACGATTTTTTGGAATTGTTAATGCGTAATATGGATTTTAAAGGGATTGTTTATGCAAGTTGAGCTGGATGCTTACGACCGCAAGATACTGGCATTGCTGCAAGAGGATGCCTCGCTCTCCAGTGCCCAGGTTGCGGAGCAGGTGGGTTTGTCGCAGTCGCCCTGCTGGCGACGTATTCAGCGGCTGAAGGATGAAGGTGTGATACGGCGTCAGGTGACATTGCTGGATCGCAAAAAGATCGGCCTTGATACGCAGATATTTGCCGAGGTCAAACTCAATGCCCACGGGCGCTCCAATTTCACCGAGTTCACCGATTCGATTCGCGGTTTCCCGGAGGTGCTGGAGTGCTACGTGCTGATGGGGTCGGTGGATTTCCTGCTGCGTATCGTGACGCCGGATATCGAGGCGTATGAGCGGTTTTTCTTTGAAAAACTGTCGATGGTGCCGGGGATTCAGGAAGTGAACTCGACCGTGGCGTTATCCGAGATCAAGTCCACAACCAGTTTGCCGATTGTGAAGTAGTGTCTCTTCGCGACTGAAGTCGCTCCTGCGGTGTTGTGGATTCACAAACTGCGTGGAGCGAATTCATTCGCGAAAGCAATCACATACGCAGCAGGAGTTTCCAGGCGCGGCTCTGGAATACGGTCAGCGCCTGTTGCACGCGAGCATCGAGGACTTCATCACTGATGTTCTGGTGAGCCAGTTGCTCCAGCTTGTTCAACTCGCCATACAGACGATCCAGCTCCGGCAGGTCCAGCGCGCCGCGTGCCCAGTGCAGCCAGGCCTGGATGCGTTCGATACGTGGCAATTGCTCGGCCAGGTCTTCGGGTTGCTGCTGGTAGCGGCCCAGTTGCAGGGCAGTCGCCTCGTCGGCGAGCAGGCGTGGCAGCCAGCTTGCCAATAGCGCCGCGCCCTGGCGGTTGCCGCGGTTGTTACGCTCGACAGTCCAGCTGCGGTTCAGCAGCCAGCGCGAAGTATTCAGCGAGAACTCGCCCCAACGGGTGTCCTGCAGCTCTTCGAGGAACTGCTCGTGAGCCGCGCCGCGTACGTCTTCATCTTCCTGGCCGGCTTGCACCAGCGGGCGCCAGTCTTCCAGCAGGGCATCCAGTGCGGTACGCAATTGAGCGGTCGAGGCGCGTGGTGCGGCTTGTCCGAGGCTGCTGGTCAGTGAACGCAACTCGGCCAGCAGGTCGACCCACTCTTGCAGCAGGCGCCAATGACCATTGAAACGATATTGCTCGGCCAGACGCTGGCTGCTGCCCAGCAGATACCAGGCCAGTGCCGCATAGGCGTCGTCCAGTGGCGTTTCGGCGTCCAGCTTTGGCGCAGGCAGGCTCAGGGAATAGCTGTCGGCATTGAACAGGCGTTCGCCGCGTTCGGCCTTGCTGATATCGCAGGGCATCAGCGGCAGAGTGGCGGCCAGTTCTGCGGCCAGTTCCAGCAGCGCGGCAGATTCGCCTTCGCGCAATTCCAGCTCCAGCTCGCAGATTTCTTCCTTTTGCTTTCCGAGCACCACTTGACCCAGATCCAGAGCCGCCTCGATCACGACCTTGCTCTTGCCGCGGCCCCAGGAAATTTCCGCTTTTTCACGAACGAAATCAGTGGTGAACAGTGGTTTGATGGTTTTCTTGTCCAGATCCGCCAGTTGCTCGGGCCAGCAGTCGCCTTCGAGCTTCTTCAGATCCAGCTTGGCCTTGGGCAGGTCCCAGTTGAATTCGTTGCGCTCCGACAGGCCTGCCACGCTTTGCCCACGAGTCTTCAAGGTCTGGATGATCCGGTCACCATCGCGACGAATGCGCAGCGCGACCTTGGCCTTGGCCAGATCACGCTCCGGGGTGTCGAAATACTGGTTCGACAGATCGATACGCTCCCAGCCACTTTTGTTGCGCTTCTTCAACAAGGGGTGCTCGCGCAGTGCAACGAGGGTCTCGCGGCTGACGCGGAGTTTGATTTCTGTTTCTTTTTGCATGGCCGGGGAGTCCAAACGCTGATGCTGATAACGGGAGCGCAGCCAATGATTGACGGCTGCTGAGGGCGGCAGTGTACAGGACATGGCCTGCAACGGTTTATTCCGCAGGTGTTATGGCCCTATGATGGTCCGTGTTCCGTCCCGATTACAGGAAGCATACATGCCCTTGCCGTCCATGAAAGATCAGTTCGCTGCGTTGATTGCCGTGCCTTCGGTGAGTTGCACCCAGCCATCTCTGGACCAATCCAACTGTGCGGTGATCGATCTGCTGGCGGGTTGGCTGGGCGATCTGGGTTTTGCCTGTGATATCCAGCAAGTCTCGCCGGGCAAATTCAATCTTCTGGCGACTTATGGCTCAGGTCCTGGCGGACTGGTGCTGGCCGGGCACAGTGATACCGTGCCGTTCGATGAGGCGCTGTGGAAAACCGACCCGCTGAAACTGACCGAGGTCGATGGCCGCTGGGTCGGGCTGGGCAGTTGCGACATGAAAGGTTTTTTCGCGCTGGTTATCGAAGCCGTACGCGGTTTGCTCGATCAGCCGTTCAAGCAGCCGCTGTTGATTCTTGCCACCTGCGATGAAGAAAGCTCCATGGCTGGAGCGCGAGCTCTGGCTGAGGCCGGTCGTCCATTGGGGCGTGCAGCGGTCATTGGCGAGCCGACCGGGCTCAAGCCGATTCGCCTGCACAAGGGCGTGATGATGGAGCGTATCGAGATTCTCGGGCGCAGCGGCCACTCTTCGGACCCAAGCCTTGGGCACAGCGCGCTGGAAGCCATGCATGATGCGATCAGCGAACTCAAGGGCCTGCGTCAGCAATGGCAGCGTGAATTCCGCAACCCGCAGTTCAGCGTGCCGCAACCGACGATGAACTTCGGCTGCATCCATGGTGGCGATAATCCGAACCGGATTTGTGGGCAATGCTCGCTGGAGTTCGATCTTCGTCCTTTGCCCGGCATGGACCCGGACGCCCTGCGGGCCGCTATCCGGCAAAAACTGCAACCGCTGGCCGAACTGCATCAGGTGCAGATCGATTACGCGCCCCTGTTCCCGGAGTGTGCGCCGTTCGAGCAGGCGGCGGATGCGGAACTGGTGCGCATTGCAGAACGTCTGACAGGTCATACGGCGGCAGCAGTAGCATTTGGCACCGAAGCGCCTTATCTTCAGCGCCTTGGCTGCGAAACACTGGTTCTAGGCCCAGGCGACATCGCTTGTGCGCATCAGCCGGGCGAATACCTTGAAATGTCACGCCTGGAGCCTACAGTGCTTCTGTTACGTCAGTTGATCCAGCATTATTGCCTGAGCCCCCAATAAACGGGCCAGACAGAACCCGATAGAGAAGGAGATTGCGCGTGTTGCCAAGCCTGTTCCGACGATAACCACCACAGCGTTGTGCGTGTTTCTGTCTTTCGTCCATTCTTTTACAGGCTCTTTCGGTTATGCCCGATTACGTTAACTGGCTTCGTCACGCATCTCCTTATATCAATGCTCACCGCGATTGCACTTTTGTCGTCATGCTGCCCGGCGATGGTGTTGCGCACCCCAATTTCGGCAATATCGTCCACGACCTGGTGCTGTTGCACAGCCTGGGCGTGCGGCTGGTGCTGGTCCATGGCTCGCGTCCGCAGATCGAAAGTCGCCTGGCCCAGCGCGGCCTGACACCGCGCTTCCACCGCGACATGCGCATCACGGATGCCGAAACGCTGGAATGCGTGATCGATGCGGTGGGTCAACTTCGTATTTCCATCGAAGCGCGTCTGTCCATGGACATGGCGGCTTCGCCGATGCAGGGCTCGCGGTTGCGGGTGACCAGCGGCAACGTTGTCACTGCACGGCCTATCGGCGTGCTTGAAGGCGTCGATTATCAGCACACCGGCGAAGTTCGCCGCGTTGACCGCAAAGGTATCAATCGCCTGCTGGATGAGCGCCATATCGTACTGCTGTCGCCACTGGGTTATTCACCGACGGGCGAGATCTTCAATCTGGCCTGCGAAGACGTCGCGACCCGTGCTGCCATCGACCTTGGAGCCGACAAACTGCTGCTGTTCGGTGCCGAAACAGGCTTGCTGGATGAGCAGGGCCGTCTGGTACGTGAACTGCGTCCACAGCAGGTGCCTGCGCATCTGTTGCGTTTGGGCAGCAACTATCAGGCTGAATTGCTGGATGCCGCCGCCGAGGCTTGTCGTGGCGGTGTAGGCCGCAGCCATATCGTCAGCTATGCCGAAGATGGCGCGCTGTTGAACGAGCTGTTCACCCGTGATGGTGGCGGTACGCTGGTTGCGCAAGAGCAGTTCGAGCTGGTGCGTGAGGCGGCGATCGAAGACGTAGGCGGCCTGATGGACCTGATCACGCCGCTGGAAGAGCAGGGGATTCTGGTTCGTCGTTCACGGGAAGTGCTGGAGCGCGAGATCCAGCAGTTCAGTGTGGTCGAGCGCGAAGGTTTGATCATTGCCTGTGCGGCGCTTTACCCGATCGCGGACTCCGAGGCCGGTGAGCTGGCGTGTCTGGCGGTCAATCCCGAGTATCGCCATGGCGGGCGCGGGGATGAATTGCTGGAACGCATCGAGAACCGTGCCAGGGCGTTGGGCCTGAAGACCTTGTTCGTACTCACCACCCGCACCGCACACTGGTTCCGCGAGCGAGGCTTTGAGCCGAGCAGCGTTGATCGTCTGCCCAGCGCACGGGCGTCGCTCTATAACTATCAGCGCAACTCGAAGATCTTCGAGAAGGCGATTTAACCCCACCTGCGTAGGAGCGAATTCATTCGCGAGAGGTCTGAAGACTATCCATCGCCTTCAGTGATGTCTCGCGGATAAATCCGCTCCTACGGTGTCGTGATGTTCCTGTCATCAGTTGCTGATCGACAGAATGCTCGCCTGATACGCGCCCACGAAGGTGTCGAAGTCCACGACTTCTTCGGTTTCTTCCAGCTCTGCCTGTTCCGCAATCGAAGCTTTCGCCAGCGACTCGAACTGCGCCTGATCTTCAGCGCTCAGCGGATAGTTGCGGAAGTAGTCGGCATGTTTCTGGCTCTGGCGGAACGAGAAAGCCGTGAAGCCTTCTTCATGGGCTCTCATGCTGGCCAGTACTTGTGCAGATGGCGTAAGAGACGAATCGTCGACCTTGGCCTGTTGGGCCTCAATCGATCTGATGTGCTCGTCGTTGCCCTGCGCCTTGTCCAGCAGTTGAGCCAATGGAGTGATTTTCTCCAGAAGCTCGGTTGCCCAGGCTTTCAGCTCGATGCTCGAATTGTTGCGTTGCAGCGTCAGGCCCGGACGACGACCTTCCTTGACCACGGACAGGAAGTTCGAGCCTGCGTTGGAGCATTCGTGGCTGGCCAGTTGCGGGCTTTCTTCAAGGGCGCAGAACAGAATGAACGCATCGATGAAGCGAGCCTGCTCCAGGTTGATGCCGGTCGGCAGGAACGGGTTGATGTCCAGGCAGCGAACCTCGACGTACTGCACGCCACGGGCCACCAGCGCCTGGATAGGGCGTTCGCCCGAATATGTCACGCGCTTGGGGCGAATGTTGGAGTAGTACTCGTTTTCGATCTGCAACACGTTGGTGTTGAGCTGTACCCACTCGCCATTCTGATCATGGGTGCCGGTTTCTACATACGGCGCGTAAGGTGTTGCCACCGCTTTGCGCAGGCTGTCGGTGTAGCTCACCAGATCGTTGTAGCACGGCGTCAGGTCGGCTTGCGCCTTGCTCTGATAACCCAGGTCGCTCATGCGCAGGCTGGTTGCATACGGCAGATACAGCGTATCGGCGTCGAAATGCTCCAGCTGGTGAGCGCGGCCCCGCAGGAAACCGGCGTCGAGTGCCGGCGAGGCTCCGAACAGGTACATCAGCAACCAGCTGTAACGACGGAAGTTACGGATCAGCGCAATGTAGGAGTGCGACTGATAGTCCCGTGCGTCGCCTGCGAAGTCTTCGGTCTGCTTGAGCAGTGCCCAGACATCTTCCGGCAGCGAGAAGTTGTAATGAATCCCTGCAATGCACTGCATGGTCTTGCCATAACGCAGCGCCAGACCCTTGCGATACACGTACTTGAGCTTGCCGATGTTCGACGTGCCGTAATAGGCAATCGGAATCTCTTCTTCGGCCGGCAGCGGGCACGGCATCGACGGGCTCCAGAGGAATTCGTCGTTCAGCTTGCTGTAGGCGAAGCGATGAATCTTGTCCAGGCTGTCGAGGGTCTGTGCCGGGTCCGTCAGGGCCGGAGTGATGAACTCCAGGAGCGATTCGGAATAGTCGGTCGTGATCAGGCCATTGGTCAGTGCTGCACCCAGCGATTGCGGGTGAGGTGTCTGTGCCAGGCTTGCCTGGCCGGTAACGCGCAGGCATTCGCGCTCGATACCGTGCAGGCACTGCTCCAGCAGAGAGAGGTTGTTACGCTCGCCAAGAAGAGCCAGGCGGCGGTTGAGAAATTCGCTCAAGGTGGATTCCTTCACGCATCGGTCGCCCCAATATGGGGGTGGACAGAACGGTCTACAAGGGTGAAGAAAGGAACTGGCGTTGTCGCCTGGTTGGGTCTTTGACGCCTGCTCACGATCACGGCTCTTTGTCGTACCGTCAAAATGGGTCCGACACCACGCTAATGGTGCCGAAATTACCCCAAATCGGCTCTATAGAGCTAGCAAGTGATTGCTTTCATCACACTTTCGTAAAAGTTTAGATGACCGCAAAGGTGCCTTGCGCCTTGGCGACCAGTTTGTCGTCCTGGACCACTTCGGCTTCGACGACCAGCGTGCGGCGGCCTGCATGCAGGACCTTGGCGATGCACAACACCTCGCCTTCGGATACGCCGCGTACATAGTTGATCTTGCATTCGATGGTGACGCTGCGCTGGTCGAAACCATGGGAGCTGGAACACGCCAGCCCCATGCCGATATCCACCAGGCTGAAAATCGCCCCGCCGTGCATCACGTTGCCACGGTTGCGCAGGTGCGCCTCCAGTGGCAACGCGACCTCGGCGACACCTTTATCCAGACGCCGCAGCTCGCAGCCGAGCATCTTGAAGTAGGCGCTATGGGTCAGATCTTCAGGGATATCCATCAACGCTTCTTCAACTGTTTGGCATTGGCGAACAGTGATGCCATGGCGTTATTGGCCGGAGCCGCCGTTGCGGTTTCCTTGCGTGGCGCACTGCTTTGCTGGCGCGGCGCAGAACCCGGACGCGGGCCACGGGCACCGTCGATTTTCTCCCCTGGCGTATCGCTCATGCGCATCGACAGACCGACACGTTTGCGCGGAATGTCGACTTCCATGACCTTGACCTTCACGACGTCGCCAGCCTTGACGGCTTCACGCGGGTCTTTGATGAATTTCTCGGACAGCGCCGAGATATGCACCAGACCGTCCTGATGCACGCCGATATCGACGAAGGCACCGAAGTTGGTGACGTTGGTGACCACGCCTTCGAGGATCATGCCCAGTTGCAGATCCTTGAGGTCTTCGACGCCATCCTGGAATTCGGCGGTCTTGAACTCGGGACGCGGGTCGCGGCCCGGTTTTTCCAGCTCTTGCAGAATGTCGGTGACGGTGGGCAGACCGAAGGTTTCGTCGGTGAATTTCTTCGGGTCCAGACGTTTCAGGAAGCTGGCATCGCCGATCAGCGAGCGAATATCACGATCGGTTTCAGCCGCAATGCGCTGCACCAGCGGGTAGGCTTCCGGGTGGACGGCAGACGAATCCAGCGGATTTTCGCCATTCATGACGCGCAGGAAGCCGGCAGCCTGTTCGTAGGTCTTTTCACCCAGGCGGCTGACTTTTTTCAGCGCGGCACGGGTCTTGAACGCACCGTTCGCATCGCGGTGGGCAACGATATTTTGCGCCAGCGTGGTGTTCAGGCCGGAAATACGCGCCAGCAAGGCTACCGAAGCGGTGTTCACGTCGACGCCAACGGCGTTCACGCAGTCTTCCACCACTGCATCCAGGCCACGGGCCAGTTTCAGTTGCGATACATCGTGCTGATACTGACCGACACCGATGGATTTCGGGTCGATCTTCACCAGTTCGGCCAGCGGGTCTTGCAGGCGACGTGCAATGGAGACGGCACCACGGATCGAAACGTCCAGATCCGGGAATTCCTTGGCTGCAAGCTCGGAAGCCGAGTACACCGAAGCGCCAGCCTCGGACACCATGACCTTGGTCATTTTCATTGCTGGATATTTTTTGATCAGTTCGGCAGCCAGCTTGTCGGTTTCGCGGCTGGCAGTGCCGTTGCCGATGGCGATCAGGTCTACCGAATGCTTGGCGCAGAGCGCGGCCAGCACAGCGATGGTCTGATCCCACTGGTTTTTAGGCACGTGAGGGTAGACGGTGGCGTAGTCGAGCAGCTTGCCGGTGGCATCGACCACCGCCACCTTGCAACCGGTGCGCAGGCCCGGGTCGAGACCCAGTGTGGCGCGCGGGCCGGCCGGAGCGGCCAGCAGCAGGTCGTGCAGGTTGTGGGCGAATACGTTGATCGCTTCGGTTTCTGCGCTGTCGCGCAGTTCGCCCAGCAGGTCGGTTTCCAGATGGCTGTAGAGCTTGACCTTCCAGGTCCAGCGCACGACTTCGGCCAGCCACTTGTCGGCCGGGCGATTCTGGTTCTGCAGGCCGAAACGCTCGCCGATCATCAGTTCGCACGGGTGCAGGGTGCCTGGCAACTCTTCACCGACTTTCAGCGCAGAGCTGAGGAAACCTTCGTTGCGGCCACGGAAAATTGCCAGGGCGCGGTGTGACGGCATGCTCTTGAGCGGCTCGTCGTGCTCGAAGTAGTCGCGGAACTTGGCGCCTTCCTCTTCCTTGCCGGGCACTACGCGGGCACTGATCACGGCTTCCTGCATGAGGAAGCTGCGCAGTTTGTCCAGCAGCGTGGCGTCTTCGGCGAAGCGCTCCATCAGGATGTACTTGGCGCCTTCCAGCGCAGCCTTCACGTCGGCCACGCCTTTCTCGGCATCGACGAAACGTGCGGCTTCGGTTTCCGGTGTCAGGGACGGGTCGTTGAACAGGCCGTCCGCCAGCTCGCCCAGGCCCGCTTCAAGCGCGATCTGGCCTTTGGTGCGGCGCTTCTGCTTATAAGGCAGGTACAAGTCTTCGAGGCGTGTCTTGGTGTCGGCAAGATTGATGTCGCGGGCCAGCTCCGGGGTCAGCTTGCCTTGCTCTTCGATACTGGCAAGGATGCTGACGCGACGCTCGTCGAGCTCGCGCAGATAACGCAGACGCTCTTCCAGATGGCGCAATTGCGTGTCATCAAGGCTGCCGGTCACTTCCTTGCGGTAGCGTGAGATGAAAGGCACGGTCGAGCCTTCATCCAATAGTGCTACGGCCGCTGCGACCTGTTGAGGGCGCACGCCCAGTTCTTCGGCGATGCGGCTGTTGATGCTGTCCATAAGACCACCTGGAGTTGTGAGCAAAAAACTGGATTCTTTACAAAAAACTGTCTTGCCTGCCCTTCGCTCGCCGGCCTTGTAACAATACCGGCGAACCGCCATAGTCCGGCACAGCCTGACTTTGAGGGCCGCGCATTATACCCGGCGAACTCCAATTAGGGGATTGGCCGGTCCATGCGAGCAGTTTTGCTCAGCAGAATCACTCATTCATGTCGGCCCCAGTAAAATCTGCTAACAATGCACACGGTGCGCATCACCGCAGCTACGCCATAATGCGCCCCGAGATCAAAGGAGCATCCGATGAGCAGCACTGCACAAAATGCTGAAGGCGAAAAAATCCTGATCGTCGATGACGATCCGGGGTTGAGCAGCCTGTTAGAGCGTTTTTTCACCAGCAAGGGCTATCGTGCCCGTGCGGTGGCAAACGTCGAACAAATGGACCGTTTATTGTCCCGTGAGGTTTTCAACCTTGTGGTTCTGGACTTGATGTTGCCCGGAGAAGACGGCCTGTCTGCTTGCCGTCGTTTGCGTGCAGCCAACAATCAGGTGCCGATCATCATGCTCACTGCCAAAGGCGATGAGCAGAGCCGTATCAAGGGGCTGGAGCTGGGCGCAGACGATTATCTGGCCAAGCCTTTCAACCCGGACGAACTGATGGCCCGCGTCAAGGCGGTCCTGCGTCGTCAGGCAGCACCTGTGCCCGGCGCACCAGGCAGCGAAGACGAGTCTGTCAGCTTCGGTGACTACGTGCTTTCCCTGGCAACCCGTGAACTCAAGCGCGGCGATGAAGTGCATATGCTCACCACCGGTGAGTTTGCCGTACTCAAGGCGCTGGTCATGCATGCTCGCGAGCCGCTGACCCGCGACAAACTGATGAATCTGGCCCGTGGCCGCGAATGGGATGCTCTGGAGCGCTCCATCGATGTGCAGATTTCCCGTCTGCGTCGCCTGATCGAGCCGGACCCGTCCAAGCCACGCTATATCCAGACTGTCTGGGGCGTGGGTTATGTGTTCGTTCCGGATGGAGCCGGGAACCGCTGACAGGTCGATTGCCAGCGCAGAGCACTGAAGTCCTTGCCACTTGCGTCGATAGCCTGAACGGGCTATCGACGTTTTGGTTTTCGCGTTCGTACCATGGCCTGGACCACGATCCGCAAACTTGCGAGCCCGGCTCGCCCTGCAAAGTGTATAGCTGCAGTTATGAAGACTCCGCTCTGGTTTCCGCAAAGCTTTTTCTCACGCACCCTCTGGCTGGTGCTTATTGTCGTGCTGTTTTCCAAGGCGCTGACGCTGGTCTACCTGCTGATGAACGAAGACGTGCTGGTCGACAGGCAGTACAGCCATGGCGTCGCCTTGACCTTGCGCGCCTATTGGGCCGCGAATGAAAACGACCGTGAAGCGATTGCCGAAGCTGCCGGCCTGATTCGTGTGGTTGGTGGCGGCGTACCTGAAGGCGAGCAGCATTGGCCTTATAGCGAAATCTATCAGCGCCAGATGCAGGCAGAGCTTGGGGCCGATACCGAAGTGCGTTTGCGGGTTCATGCACCTCCTGCTCTCTGGGTTCGGGCGCCGAGCCTCGGGGATGGCTGGCTGAAAGTGCCGCTTTACCCGCATCCACTGCGCGGGCAGAAGATCTGGAACGTGTTGGGCTGGTTCCTGGCCATCGGGCTGTTGTCCACCGCATCGGCCTGGATTTTCGTACGACAGCTCAATCAGCCGCTCAAACGGCTGGTTTTTGCAGCCCGCCAGTTGGGGCAGGGGCGCAGTGTGCGGTTGCCGGTCAGCGATACGCCCAGTGAAATGACCGAGGTTTATCGAGCCTTCAACCAGATGGCCGAGGATGTCGAACAGGCCGGACAGGAGCGTGAGTTGATGCTGGCGGGGGTTTCCCATGACTTGCGCACGCCTCTGACCCGCCTGCGTCTGTCGCTGGAACTGATGAGCGACGAGAATGAATTCACCGAAGGCATGGTGCGCGATATCGAGGACATGGACGCCATTCTCGATCAGTTCCTGGCCTTTATCCGCGATGGGCGCGACGAGGAAATCGAAGAGGTCGACCTCAGTGATCTGGTGCGTGAAGTGGTCGCGCCGTTCAATCATCCGGATGAGCACATCCGCCTGTGTCTTGAACCGATTCCGCCTTTCCCGCTGCGCCGGGTTTCAATGAAGCGCCTGTTGACCAACCTTATCGGCAACGCCATGCACCACGCTGGCAACGGAATCGAAGTCGCCGCTTATGTTTCCGGCGATACGAGTGCTCCTTATGTCGTGCTGAGTGTGCTGGACCGGGGGGCAGGTATCGATCCTTCGGAGCTGGACATCATCTTCAATCCGTTCATTCGTGGTGACCGGGCGCGCAGTGGCAAAGGCACTGGCCTTGGGCTGGCAATCGTCAAGCGGATCGCCGCGATGCATGGCGGTAATGTCGAACTGAGAAACCGTTCCGGTGGCGGGCTTGAAGCAAGAGTGCGTTTGCCGCTGGGGTTGATGCTGCCGAGGGATGCGGTCTGATTTGTTGTAGGAGCGAATTTATTCGCGAGACGTCATTGAGGCCGATACATTTTCTTCGGATGTACAGGCCTCTCGCGAATGAATTCGCTCCTACCCGTATGAATTCTCAGGCAAACCCGTGCTGGCGCCAGGCCTCATAAACGGCGACGGCGACGGTGTTTGACAGGTTCAGGCTGCGGCACCCTTCGCGCATGGGAAGGCGCAATCTTTGCTCTGTGGTCAGTGAGTCGAGAATATCGGCTGGCAGGCCACGACTTTCCGGGCCGAACAGGAAGGCATCGCCCTTTTCAAAACTGACGTCGTGGAACGGGCGCGAGCCTTTGGTCGTAAAAGCGAACAGCCGCGGGTTACCGATCTTTTCCAGGCATGTGGACAGGTCGGCATGGGTTTGCAGCGTGGCATACTCGTGATAATCGAGGCCGGCCCTGCGCAGGCGCTTGTCGTCCAGCTCAAAGCCCAGGGGCTCGATCAAATGCAGGGTGCAGCCACTGTTGGCGCATAGCCTGATCACATTGCCGGTATTCGGCGGAATTTCTGGTTGAAAAAGGATGACGTGAAACATGCACGGCTCCGAACGAAGGGACGGGATGCATTCTACCCCCGAAGAGGACCCCAGGCCGAAGCTATGGCCAAGAGTTCTTGGTTCGATGGCGATTGTCGGCTTTACCATCGGGATGATAATCGGTCGTCTGCAGCAACCTGCGCCTCTGGAACTGGAGCAGATCGAGGAGTTGCCCACGGGGCTGGCGCTCTGGTTCAACGAACAGCCGCAGATTCAGGGCGATCATGTCGACGGAACAGTCGTCCTGCGTTTCGAGTCCTGGGGGCGGCCATGGAATGGTCAGTTGCGCATCGACAACAAGGTTGCGCGCTGGAAGCTTGAGCGAAACGGGAAGGATTTGGTGCTGACTCTCCTGGCGGCCCGTCCACTGCATGGCGACTGGCGCACTGCAGAGGTGGACGGGCGCTGGAGACTGGAGGTCAGTCTCCGGGAGGAATAAAAGAGGGGAATCCCCGGCCTGCCTGTACCAAGGTCCCCAAAACTGGTGATGTATAACCTAATGCAGAGTGCGTGCCAGTTTTGAGAGACTTTGAGCCGAAACTTTAAAAAACAGTTTTTTTCGTCTGAAACCCTTTTGAGAATGGGCTCCAGAGGGTGCAGGAAATTTTTCCAGGTCTTGCAGGCCTCTTCATTAGCAGTGTCCTTTCCTTTCTTTGCAGGCTAATTGCGCACCGAAATAGTGCGAAAAGCGAAGGCGATGCCGTATTGCTGCGCAGGTCAGTGATTCTGGCCATGCCAGGGCACCAGCTTGCGTTGCAGCGCACGCAGGCCCAGTTCCATGGCAAAGGCGATGACGGCAATTACCAGAATCCCCAGAATCACAATATCCGTCACCAGAAACTGCGCGGCCGACTGCACCATGAAGCCTAGCCCGCTGGTGGCTGCGATAAGTTCGGCCGCGACCAGCGTCGACCAGCCCACACCGAGCCCGATCCGTATGCCGGTCAGAATGTCCGGCAAGGCGCTGGGCAGTATCACATGGCGGATCAACTGCCAGCGTGTGGCTCCCAGAGATTGTGCGGCTCGCAGTTTGGCCGGGTCCACGGTGCGTACGCCGGTTGCGGTGGCAATGGCGATGGGCGCGAAAATGGCCAGGTAGATCAGCAGGACCTTGGAGAACTCGCCGATGCCGCACCAGATAACGATCAGCGGCAGATAAGCCAGTGGTGGAATAGGGCGATAGAACTCGATCAGCGGATCGAAGATGCCTCGGGCGATCCTGTTATGTCCAATGGCGATGCCTACCGGGATAGCGCTGAGGATGGCTGCTCCCAATGCCAGGCCGATACGTTGCAGGCTGGCGCCCAGATGCTGCCAGAGGTTTGAGTCCATATAGCCTGTGGTCAGCAGCAGCCAGCCTTTCTGGAGAACGTCAGAGGGCGGTGGCAGGAACAGCGGCTCGATCCATTGCGCTGCGGTCACTACCCACCACAGACCCAACAGGATCGACAACGTCAGAACACTGATGGTGCGGGTGCTCAACTTCAATTGCAGTGGCGTACGCGGTGTTTTCTTTGTGCCGGTCTTGGCCGGACTCTCTAGTTCATAGCTGCTCATGCGCGCTGCTCCCGTGCGAGGTTGCGCTGGGAAAAGACGCTGGCCAGTACGTGTTCGCGGGTTTCGATAAAGCGTGGATCGGACTTGATCGCCCGTGCGGACTCACCGGCGCTGTAGCGTTGTCCGAAGTCCAGTTGCAGGCGTTCGGCAATATGGCCGGGATTGGGGGCCAGCAGGATCAGGTCGGTTGCCAGGAAGACGGCTTCTTCGATGTCGTGGGTAATCAGGAACACCGGTTTGGCGGTGCGTCTCCAGACTTGCAGCAACAGTTCTTGCATCTGTTCGCGGGTGAAAGCATCGAGGGCACCGAAGGGTTCGTCCATCAGCAGCACCCGAGGGTTGGCTGCCAGCGCTCGGGCCAGGCCGACACGTTGTTTCTGGCCGCCCGACAATTGCCAGATGCGGCGTTGCTCGAAACCGGCCAGATCCACCAGTGCCAGCATTTCCCGTGCTTTCGCTTCGCGTTCGGTTCGGGAGACACCTGCCAGCTCAAGTCCGAACGCAACGTTGGCCAGCACATTCTGCCAAGGCAGCAATGCATCGTCCTGAAACACCACGCCGCGCTCTGCACTCGGGCCTTCTACAGCAATGCCGTCGAGCGTGATGCGCCCGGCACTGGGCTGGACGAAGCCTGCGATCAGATTGAGCAATGAGGTCTTGCCACTGCCGGACGGGCCAAGGGCAACCAGCAATTGCTGCGGCCCCAGGCTCAGGTTGATATCCGCCAGCACAGGCTCTGCCGCGCCGGGGTACTGTGCGCTTATACGCTCCAGTTGCAATAGAGCCATGGCTGTTGCCTCATTCTCGATCAGGTGGATTATTGGGGAATGAACTTGGCGCTGGTGTAGGCCGAGTAATCAGGCAGTACCGCATCGACCTTGCCTTGTTCTTTCAGGAAGGCAGCGGTCTTGGTGATAGCCTCGATGGTCGGTGCGCCCAGCAGAGCTTTCTGGTCGGCGGCCAATGGATAAACGTTGCCTTGCAGCAGCGCAGGAATATCAGTCGTCTTGGCACCAGACAGCTTGCTCAGTTTTTCGATATTGCCGGTATTGGCGATCCAGGCACTCGGGTCCTGACGGTAGCTGGCGTAGGCATCGAGCGTCACTTTGGCAAAGGCACTGACCAGTTGCGGGTTCTTGGCCGCGAAGTCCTTGCGCACGATCCAGGCGTCGAAGGTCGGAGCACCGGCCTGGGCCAGCTCGCCGGAGGTGATCAGTACCTTGCCGGTTTCCTTGGCAACGCCCAGTGCCGGGTCCCAGACGTAAGTCGCGTCGATATCCCCACGTTTCCAGGCAGCGGCAATGGCGGGTGGCGCCAGGTTCAGGATGGTGACCTTGGCCGGGTCGATGTTCCAGTGCTTGAGCGCTGCCAGCAGGCTGTAGTGGCCTGTGGAAACGAACGGCACGGCGACTTTCTTGCCGATCAGGTCTTGTGGCGTATTGATGCCCGAGCCATTGCGGGCCACCAGCGCTTCCGCCGCGCCGATCTGGGTGGCGATCAGGAAGGTTTCAACCGGCAGTTTGCGAGTGGCTGCGGCGGTCAGGGGGCTTGAACCGAGATAGCCGATCTGTACATCGCCCGACGCGATGGCGGTGATGACGTCTGCACCGTTCTCGAACTTGCGCCATTCGATCTTCGAGTTGGTGGCTTTCTCATAGGCGTTATCTGCCTGAGCGACCTTGGCGGGATCGACGGTGGTCTGGTAAGCCACAGTGAAGTCGGCAGCCTGGGTGAGGAAAGACGCGCCTGTCAGAGACAAGGCCGCCAAAAGGCGCAGGGAGAAGTGCAGTTTCATGGTGAAGCTCCGAATCAGGCGGGCCGGGTACTGGCTGATTGCGGAGCGTAAATGATCTAAGAATTTAGAAATAAATAACTTTTTTGAATTAGCTTATGAGCCGAAAACGAGACTGTTCCCGAGTCGTAGGAGCGAATTCATTCGCGAAATGCATCGCGAATAAATTCGCTCCTACGCAGGCGGCGATCTTTTACACAGATTGCGCATTACGGCTTCAAGGCTTCCACACCTGCACATCCTTGGCGTCCACGGCCTTGGGCAGCAGCCCCGCTGCCAGGAATGCATCGGCAATGCTCTGTTGCTCATCGAGTTGGTCGGCTTGTACCGCTTGCACCTCATAGCTGCGCCGCTTATTGGCTGCTTCTACGGTCGCGATATCCAGGCTGCCCCACAGCGGGCTCAGAATCCTTGCGGCTTCGTTCGGGTGGGCTTTGACCCATTCGCCGGTTTTCTTGAGTTCGGCGAACACCACCTTCAGGACTTCCGGGTTGCTATTGGCATAGGGCGTGGTGGTCAGGTAATAGCGTTTGTAGCTGGCCAGGTCAGTGCCGTCGGCCAGGGTGCGGGTAGGCAACTGGCGCTGTACGCTGCTGAGGAAGGGTTCCCAGGTGACCCAGGCGTCCACCTTGCCGTTCTCGAAGGCGGCGCGGCCATCGGCTGGTGTGAGGTAGGCGGGATCAATATCGGTGAACTTCAGGCCAGCCTTGTTCAAGGCGGCAATCAACAGGTAATGGCTGCCAGCGGCTTTGGTGACCGCGATTTTCTTGCCCTTGAGATCGGCCAGGGTTTTGAACGTCGAATCGCTGCGCACGACAATCGCCTGGGCTGATGGAGAAGAGGCTTCCTGAGCGAAATACGTCAGCCGCGCTCCCGCCGCCTGAGCAAAGACCGGGACCGTATCGGCGACATCTGCGCTCAAATCGACATTCCCCACGTTCAGTGATTCGAGCAAAGGCAAGCCACTGGGAAACTCATGCCATGACACCGAAATGCCCTTTTTGTTCAGTTCACGCTCCAGCGTACCCTGGCTTTTGAGCACCGAAATGAGCGTTGAGGACTTCTGAAAGCCGATTCGCAAAGTTTCTTTTGCGTGTGCTGGCACAGAAAGTGTCAAGGTGGTGGCAATTGTCATAATTACTGCTAGTTGATTCGCAAGTAACCGTTTTGTAAGGGATTTTATCTTCATTGTGCGGGTTTTCCGGTTGGGATTTCGTGACTGGAGAGTCGAGATCCGGTTGTCCGGTAGCTGAAAACTAAACGATCTGACGAATGGTCGAAAAATATTTTTTGGGAATTAGCTTATTTGATGGATACACTCCTGTGCGTCCTGGTTGAAATGCGTTGTGACATATATCAAATCAGTCTAAAAGCGTTACGAATAATTGCTTTTGGATTGATCGGATTTTCACTACCTTGCACCAGTGACAACGCGGTCTAGTCATTTGAGTCTCGAGGCGCACAGTCACCATTGACCTCTGGTCGGGCCTGTCGCTTAACGCGAATACATGGGTCAGAGCCTTGCTCGGCACCATGGATTAAAAAAATTAGATTCACGAGGAGCGTAGCAATGAAGAAGTCCACACTGGCCCTGGCCGTAACCTTTGGTGTATTGGCTCAGCAGGCCGGCGCAGCAGGTTTCATTGAAGACAGCAAGGCGTCCGTTAGTTCTCGTACCATGTACTTCAACAACGACCTGCGTGAAGGCCGTAACGTTACTGACCAGCGTGAAACCGCTACCGGTCTGAAGTTCGATTTCATCTCGGGTTACACCGAAGGCACCGTTGGTTTCGGTCTGGACGTTCAGGCTCTGGTGGGTGTGCATCTGGGTGGCGGTATCCAGAACAAGACCGCTACTACCCAGAATAGCTTCTTCCCGATGGATACTGACGGTGATTCGGTCAGTTCCTGGAGTCGCGGTGGTGCCAACGCCAAGGTCCGCTTCTCGAAAACCGAACTGAAAGTCGGTAACGCTCTGGCACCAAACCTGCCAATCCTGGTTTCCAACGACGGTCGTTTGCTGCCTCAGACCTTTGAAGGCGGTATCGTTACTTCCAAGGATCTGGATAACTTCACTCTGACGGGCGGTCAACTGACCGGTTCTGCTGGTCGTGCTTCCAGCAACTTCACCGGCCTGTCTGTTAACGGCGCTACTCGTGACAGCAACGAATTCCGTTTCGCCGGTGGCGACTGGAAAGCCACCAAAGACCTGACCCTGCAGTACTACTTCGCTAACCTGGAAGACTTCTACAAACAGCACTTCCTGGGTCTGGTACACGTTTATCAAATTGCTCCTGACCAGTCCTTCAAGACTGACCTGCGTTATTTCAACAGCAGCTCTGATGGCAATAACAGCAAGAACGTAGCGGGTTATGCTTTCAACAACAACAACGGCTATGCCAAGAATGCAGGCGAAGTCGATAACAAGACCTGGTCTGCGATGTTCACCTACACCTTGGGTGGTCATGCTTTCCTGGCCGGCTACCAGGAAGTGGGTGGCGATGGTGGCTTCGTCAACCTGAACCAGGGCAACGTTGTTGATGGCCGTGGCCGTCCCGAAGGTAACGGTGGCTCCAGCTTCTACCTGTTCACTGACTCGATGATCAACCAGTTCAACCGTGCCGGTGAAAAAACCACCTTCGGTCAGTACTCGTATGACTTCGCCAAGGTCGGTGTCCCAGGTCTGAAGGCTGCGATTGCCTACCTGCGTGGTGATGACATCAAAGGCGCTGCCTTTACCGCAGGCGGCGTCACCAACCGTAACTCTGTTGGTCACGAGTACTCCGAGTGGGAACGCGACATGCGTATCGACTACGTGATCCAGAGCGGTCCGTTGAAAGGCTTCGGCACCACTGTGCGTCATGGTACCTACCGTGCCGACGAAGGTCTGAACCAGGCTAGCGACACCGACCAGACCCGTCTGATCTTCAACTACACCTACGCTTTCAAATAAGCCTGGTCTGTTGAAAAGGAACCCCGCTTCGGCGGGGTTCTTTTTGCCTGAAATTTAATATTCCTTTCAGGTCTAACCAAATCGATATCCATTCTTTTTAATTTTTTAGCAGGCGGTGCACAGTAGGGCCATAACTCAATGAACACCCGACCGAACAAGGAGCAACACCATGACACTGCGACTTGGCGATATCGCCCCTGACTTTGAACAGGATTCCAGTGAAGGCCGTATCCGTTTCCATGAATGGCTGGGCAATAGCTGGGGCGTGTTGTTCTCTCACCCGGCCGATTTCACGCCGGTCTGCACCACCGAGTTGGGTTTCACTGCCAAATTGAAAGACGAGTTTGCCAAGCGCGGTGTCAAGGCGATTGCCTTGTCGGTGGACCCGGTCGATTCCCATATCAAATGGATCGACGACATCAACACCACGCAAAACACGCTGGTCAATTTTCCGATCCTGGCCGATGCCGATCGCAAGGTTTCCGATCTGTACGACCTGATCCACCCCAATGCCAACGACACGCTGACCGTGCGCTCCCTGTTCGTGATCGATCCGAACAAGAAAGTACGCCTGACCATTACCTATCCGGCCAGCACCGGGCGTAATTTCCACGAGATCCTGCGGGTCATTGACTCACTGCAACTGACCGACAACTACAAGGTCGCTACACCAGCCAACTGGGTCGATGGTGATGATGTAGTGATCGTGCCGTCCATCAAGGACGAAGCCGAGATCAAGGAACGCTTTCCTAAAGGCTACAAGGCCGTCACGCCTTACCTGCGCCTGACGCCACAACCGAACCGCTGATTTTCAGATTTATCGAGTGGGGTTATTCGGGCCGATTTATCGGCCCTTTTTTATGTGCGCAAATTTTTGCGCACCCCATCCTTGATAAAACACCCCTGAAACCCCCTCCAAGCCTTATGAACAGGGCTCTTCGACCACCTGCGCAAGATATTGCGCAGGTGCGCATGGGCTTGCGCACTTTTTCGGGATTTTTGTATGAAAAATAACCAGTTTTTATGGGTTTTAAATTTAAACTATTGATTTATATGTAGAAAAATTAACAGGCATGACTCTTGATACAGACCGTTCCCACGTCCGAGCGAAGTCGCTCGGCAACCATCAGGGAACAAGGGATGTTCATGCTCGTTTACCAAGCTCCTCGCTTCATCACTCTTCACCTCCAGGTATCCGCTGAAGACGCACGCAACGGTGCGTCCCATGACTAAGAAACACGGCACCCTGCAAGAACGGCGTGGGGCGCGCTTCGACAAGTCTCCGTCTTCTGCCACCTGTGCCTGTTCGCTCAAGACGGCGGATATCGCCATTGTCCCGGTGCGTTATGCCCTGGACCGTTCGCGCTACGATGTCGAACCCGCACAGCTCAAGCCCTTGCCCGCCCGTGGCCAGTGGAGCCCGCTGCCACGACTCAAGACCCGCAGCTACACCTTGCGCCAGCTCTACAACGGGTATGTCTATGTGTTCGACGAGACGGCAGGGACGTTTCATGAGTACAGAGTTTCGGCGTCCGATGCCTGCCTGACGCGCATCGTCTGGACGGAGGCCCACCTGGGGCGGGACGTTCGCAGCGGCGATGGAGAGGGCAGCCCTTACCTGCTTTACCCCCGCAGGAACCGCCTGCACTTGGCTTTTTCCCCGGTGCAATGGACCTGGCGAATCTGCGAACACATGCGCTCACACGCCGACAGCCGCGCCCTGTGGATGAAGCCTCTGGACCTGGCCAACTTCTGCGCCACCCTGAACGAGCCGGGTACGTTGCCACTGATGACGCTCGCCACGGCCGTCGCCGATATCGACAAGAATTACGTGGTCGAGGACAAACGCTTCGCTGACTCATCCATTCCGACAGCCGAGCCCGAGCCACAGCCTGATCAGGCGGCGAAATCACTCTTTACCCCGCTTGGGGCCGATGTGTACTGGCTGGGCAATGTCCCGGACAGATGCAGCTCGCTGCTGGTCGCCCTCGACGACCCGCTGGGCGTGTTCAACGACCTGGGCATGCAACTGGCGGGTGATCAGGCCGCGTATCAGAACTGGCAACAGGAACACGAACATAAGCTGCAAATGGCTCAGACCGTAACCGCGCTTTGCGGGGCCAATGGCGAGCTCAAACACCTGCCCTCGTGGGTACGCGAGGACAGCGCCAGCACCCAGCGCTACCTGCATGAGATGGAGGAGTATTTCGACCAGATGGACCTGGAGGAGATGCTGACCATGCACGGCAATCCTCCGGGCGGTTCGCTGGGCACGATGGACATGTTCAAGAGCGCAGACATGCGCCAGGAACTGCGTTCACGTTACGGTCGCTACCCGTCCGAGGACGACCGGCAGTCCTGGAAAGACCGCGAGAAATGGCGCCGTGAAGTCGACCTCAAGGGCGCACGTACCTATCTGCAAGACAACCTGCCCATCAGCGAAGCCCTGCTGCAACAAGTCCGCGACACCCAGGCGGATTTCCAGACATGGGCCGAGCACCTGGGCAACGACCCGCTCAGGCTGTTCATCGACACAGCCAACCCGAAAACCCTGCTGTACCTGCAAACCGTCATGACCGACTTGCTGATGGTCTATGGCCAGGATCAACAGGCCAGCGTCTGGTTGGCCAAGCAGGAAGCCCGGGGCAGTACGCTGTTCGGGACGATGCGTTATGGATTCTCTCCCGCCCTCAAGGAAGCCCTGCATCAGGAAGCCAACGCCCTGCTCAACGGCATTGGTGACTTCACCAACCTGGCCACCCGCGCTGGTGAACTCAACGCCGCGCTCAACCATCAGGGTTTCGCCGACGCGGCCTGGATGAAAAAGCTGAAACAGCCGGTGCAGGACACCTTCAAGGCCCTGCGCGAACTGGCGAGTGGTGCAGGCAAAACGATTGCCGAAAACATGCTGCTGGCCTGGGTGCCGGTCGACAGCCGTCTGGCGCTGGGCAAGGGCCAGAACCTCGCGGCCTTGATCCGCAACTTCATGATTGGCCAGATTCTGGCCA